>CALJMB010000178.1 GCA_937982515.1 uncultured Balneolaceae bacterium | reverse complement strand
GTACCGGATTCCTTAAAAGATTGCAGCTCTTCGCCAGACATGTACTTCTCCAGGAGCTCATCCGGCAGTTCAATTTTTCGCTCTTTCTGCAACGTTATATGTATAAAGCCGGCTTCCCTGACTATACCCATATACTCGTCGCGGTCGATAGCACCGGCCACGCATCCTGCGTACATTTCAGCGTCATTTTTCAGAGCATCGGGCAGATTTCCTTTTATGACAACATCGGAGATACTGAAATGTCCCCCGGGTTTGAGAATACGGAAGGTTTCTGCAAACGCTTTCTGCTTATCAGGCACCAAATTCAGTACGCAATTGCTCACCACTACATCAGCCAGGTTATCATTCAGCGGCATTTCTTCAATGTCGCCTTGTATGAATTCTACATTCTCGTAGCCTAGTTTAGCGGCATTAGCCTTGGCTTTCTCAATCATTTTATCCGTTATATCCAGCCCGATCACCTTACCGGACTTCCCGGTTTCCTGCCGAGCCACAAAGCAGTCGTTACCGGCACCGGAACCTAGATCAACTACCGTATCGCCTTTACTGATGTGCGCAAATTCGGTAGGAAGTCCGCAACCAAGCCCCAGATCGGCATCAGCGTTGTAGCCTTCGAGCGAGGTGTAGTCTTCGGCGAAGACTGAATATGCTACCGTGTCGAGACAACCTCCCGATCCGCAGCAAGAGGCGGCATTCTGCTCCCGGCTCTGTTCGCTGATTTGAGCGTATTTTTCCTTAACGGTTTGTTTGAGTTCTTCGGGGGTTTTTTGTTGACTTTTCATATTAACAGCATCCTTTTTTTAGGGATTGTTCAAGTTTTTGAATGAGTTGGTTAAGCAGTGTCTTTAGTTCCTCCGGCGCCTCTGGTGCCAGGCAGTAGCAGGTTCGCACCCCTTCTACCTGGCCGGTGATAATTCCGGTCTCCTTCAACACCTTCAGGTGCTGAGAAACGGTAGACTGCGCGAGAGGGAGTTCCTTGGTGATGTCTCCACAGATGCACGTGTTGTGCTGAGCCAGTATTTCCAGAATGGCGATGCGGGCGGGGTGAGCCAGTGCCTTGGCCAGCTCGGCTATACGGTTCTGCTTCTGGGTGAAATGATTCTTTTTGGTTCTCGTCATAATCGTATATCGTAGTTTTACGATTAATGTAGGGATTTCAGGAGGAAGAATGCAAGGGGGTATTAATATTTTTTGTTTTAGTCTGAGTTTTAAGATTCGGAATGACCTTATTGTCAATCTCAACTCCGAAGGAGTTAAACATGAATAGCTCCGGACGAAGTCCGGTGGCAAACAACAACCCATACCAGTCAGAACTCCGTAGGAGTTCAACGCCTTTCGGCGTTGTGGTTTAAACGGCAATTCCCATTCCCCGTCCCGAAAGCGTTCGGAACGGGGCTATTCATGTTGAATCCCTTCGGGGTTGACTAGTGTTGTTACCAGTTAATTCGTATGGTCTGTCAGGAGGCCACGAACACAAAAAAACACCAAGCATTTTGTGATTTCGTGGTTTAGTGGCAACAAACACACACTACTTTTTTACTGGCTGTGACACTAGGGCGTGTGGACAATTAACGTGCGGCGTGTCTTTGGGTTGATTTTAGCCCACTCTGCGTTACTTTCCTTGGTCAATGCACCATCCCGACAGCCGTCGGGACGGAAAGCGCCTTGATTTGCCTCAAATCACCCTCAAATCCGCTTCCCCAGGCTAATTGTCCACACGCCCCAGGAAAGTATTGGCTGTCACTTAATTTTGATGAAAAGCCTGCTTTTGTCATATTTATCTTCAATATTCTGAGGGTAAAATGATCAAAACAGGCCATCAGCAATTAAAGACAGATGAGACAAATAGCCCACATAACAGACATTCATTTAGAGGAGCCATTTCCTATTGAACACGGAGTAGATGCAAGGCGAAACTGGAGCTTAATACTGGAGGATATTACTTCTAAAAACATCAATGAGATAATCTTCGGAGGGGATATCGGGAAAAAAGAATCCAACCAGTGGTTCTTTGACTCTCTCCGGGATTTCAAGGTGCACGCTATTCTTGGAAACCATGACTTCTTTCGGGAAGTTATCAAGTATTACGAGAGTGATTCCAGTGGCCAAGATGAAGAACTATTTTATTCTCATGAAGATTCTTTTATCAAGTACATATTTTTAGATTCTTCATCTGGTGAATTAAGCCAGGGCCAATTCAACTGGCTGAAAAATGAAGTTAAGACAGACAAAAAGATTTTGCTTCTGATTCATCATCCCGTTTTGGAAGTAGAGACACCGATGGACCAGTTATACCCCCTGAAAAGGCGGAAGGAAGTAAAAGCTCTATTGCATGCAAGTAAGCAGGAAGTTCTTGTCATGTGTGGTCACTATCACACGGTGGATGAGAGAAGTGAGAGAAATATAAGACAGCTTTTAACTCCGGCCGGATCTTATCAAATAAGAAAGAATGCGAATGCGATTGAGGTAATTAATGACATGTTTGGCTACAGGATTATCAACATTCATAACGATGAGATAAAAACAAGTCTCAGATTATATGAGGATGGACGCTTTGTTTCTGAAGAATAAACTACTTCTGGGATTGAATAGTTACATAAATTTGTATAAGAATTTTAATAACTTTCGATAGCGGAAGGTTGTGATGCTTGCCATCTGTGGTTGATTTAAAGAAAAAACTAAAAGAGATTCATGGAAAAAAATATATATCAAATTCAACTGACACTAAAAAATTTCAGGCCGAAGATATGGAGAAGGCTGCTGGTTCCATCGGATGTATTGTTGAGCGATTTACACAAGATCATTCAAACAACCATGGGCTGGACAAACTCGCACCTGCATCAGTTTGAAAAGAACCGGGAGTTTTATGAACCGCCTGCACCAGAAGATATGATGCTGGATTCATATGGCGTTGACTATACCGGCCTGAAGCTGAATGATTTTTTATTGAAACCAAAAGAAAAATTCACCTATGAGTACGATTTTGGTGATGGCTGGGAACATGAGATCACGCTCGAAAAGATATTGCCCAGCGATACAAGCACAACGCTGCCCGTATGTATTGCCGGAGCAATGAACTGCCCGCCCGAAGATTGTGGCGGTGTGTGGGGTTACTCAGAGTTATTGGAGATCATGAAAGATCCCGGTCATGAAGAGTATGAAATGTATAAGGAGTGGCTGCCGGAAGATTTTGACCCCGAATATTTTGATATGGATGATATTAATAAAGCCCTGCAAATGAAGGACTACGGTTGTATTGAGTTTCTTTGATAGCTGCTTCGTATAACGGCGCCGGGTCCGGTACAACCCCCTTAATCCCCCTTTACTAAGCAGGGCTGTTGCATTCTATTGCATAAAAGATGAAGCAAAAATAGAAGATGTCATTCCGACCGGAACACGGCGGGTTTACCGTGTGTAGTGGAGGAATCTTAACCTCTTTATAGCTGGATGCTTCTTCTGGGAGGATAAGATCCCTCCGCTACGTCCTTAAAAACCCGAGGACTCCGGTCGGGATGACAGCAGGAATGGGGGGTGGAAGCAAGAATGCAACAGCCCTGCTTTACTAAGGGGGAGATGTATTGTGCCCTCGCATTGTTCCCCTTGGAGAAGGGGGTTAGGGGGATTGACCCCGACCGCTGTCGGGGGCGTGGGTGCACATTCGGATACTGCCAAACAGAACGTGACAGCCTCCAACTGGGAATGATATCATAGAAGATATATGCTCACGGCCTCAGCAACCTCGAAGAATTCAGCATAATTCCTACATCGGGTATGGACTGTGCGGCGGCGGCGAGGATGGGTGGGAGAATGCCAAAAGCGGCCAGAGAGAGTCCTGCGATATTATAGGCCGTGGTAAATCCAAAATTCCACTTGATCACCTTCATCGTTTTGTGAGCCGTTCGGATAAGCTGCGGAACCAGCATCCAGTCGTCCCGCATCAGTGTGATGTGGGAGGTTTCTTTGGCTACATCGGTGCCACGCACCCCCATGGCTATAGCGACATCAGCTTGTGCAAGAGCCGGAGCATCGTTCATACCATCGCCTGCCATCACTACGGTATGGCCCTGATTCTGATATTTGCGTACCACCTCAATTTTATCTTCCGGGAGTAACCCGGCCTGAAAATCGATACCCAGCTTTCGTGCCAGCAGACGGGCGGTTTCCGGGTGATCGCCGGTAAGCAGCTCAATGTGGTTGAATCCAAGGCGGCGTATTTGCTCCAGGGCGGGGCTCACTTCCTGGCGTTCGGCGTCCTTTGCTGCCAGTATCCCAGCAGGATTGCCATCTATGGAAACCATCATGAGAGTTTTTCCCTCTCGCCTGAGAGGTTCGATCTCCTCATGGAACACTTTCAGATGCTCAGCCGCGGGCTTGGAGACGGTGACAGTATAGCCGTTGATTTGTGCCTTAACTCCTTCACCGGGCATGGCTTCAAAGTTCCCGACTTCCGGAATGGAGAGAAACCGTTGCCGGGCTGCTTCTGTAACAGCCTCAGAGAGGGGATGTTCTGAATACCGCTCCGCCCCGGCGGCCATCCTTAGCAGTTCGCCCTTCGTTATCCCGTTCAGGGGAATAACATCAGTGAGCTCGGGCCGGCCGAAAGTAAGCGTGCCGGTTTTGTCAATAAGCAGCACGTCGGCTTTGGCCAGCTGCTCGATGTATTTTCCACCTTTTATTAACAGCCCCCGTTTGGCACTTGAGCCGATTGAAGCCAGTAAGGCTACCGGAGTGGCCAGGGCAAACGCGCAGGAGCAGGCCACCACCATCACGGCAACAGTAGACATTACATTGCCGCTTAGCAGGTAGGTCAGGCCTGCGATTCCGGCCACAACAGGCAGATAATATGCAGAAAAGCGGTCGGCAAATTGTTGTACAACCCCTTTTCGGGCTTCCGCCTCTTCCACCATGCTAATGATGCGCCCAAATGTAGTGTCCGGCCCCACGGCTCTGGCTTCAATAATCAATCGGCCCCCTTTGGCAAAAGTAGCGGCATACACTTCTGACCCCGGCTGAATTTCCACCGGCATGGACTCGCCGGTAATGGCAGATTGATCCACCACGGCCTGCCCCTCACGCACAACACCATCCACAGGAATCTTTCCTCCCGGGCGTACCACTACCTGTTCACTGATATGAATCTCATTCACCGGTACTTCGATCTCTTTGCCATTTCTCAGCACTGTAGCCCGTTGCGGTGCAAAATCGGTGAGGGATCGGATAGAACCACGAGCCTTTTCAGTTGTAAAATGCTCCACATAATCGCCCGTGCGCATGAAAAAAACCACAATGGCAGCAGTGACCCACTCCCCGGCCAAGAGGGCGGCCGCAGCCCCCAACGCCATGAGTGCATGGGATATGACCTGCCCCTTAAAGGCTGCAACAACTACCTTTTTAAATACCGGATAGCCCATGGCGAGAACAATAAGTGTACCTGCCCAGAAAGGGATTAGCCGGGTAGCAGATTCAAATAATCCCAGCCATTCTCCGACTACTGCAACGAAAAGGACCGCGCCGAATACCACCCCGAACAGGCGGAAAATTCTTCCCGCTAAATCTTCAGTCATTGTAGACTCACCGGCCGCATCCTTCATCTGTTCCGGTACATGATAGCCGATCTCTTCAACAGCTTTTTTAATCTGTTCAAACAGGGGTTGTCCGCCCCGGCCTTCTACTATCGCTTTTTCCGAAGAGAGGAGTACTTCGGCAGAGGTTACGCCCGGAATCTTTTCAATGGCCTGTTTTACACTCCGTACGCATCCGGAGCAATCCATGCCTTTGACGGGGACCTCTAGCTTTGTGAACATGGAAATTAAGTTTCAGAGTTAATAGCGGGACACGGATGTGGGATGAAACTACGTGTACTATTGTGTAGTAAATATGAAGGTAGTGATTTTAAATTTAGTCTGAAAGGAGGGCCATTTGAAACTCAACGGGGGACCAGGTACTGCACTGCAAAAAGACCGTGCTCGTCCGTCCACACCTTCTCAATATTGAAATAGGGAGAGGCCAGTGTTTTAAATTTCTTTAGCGAATACTTGTATGAATTCTCTGTATGAATGTATTCTCCCTTTCTAAAAGAAACTTCCGACTTTCCAATATTCACCTTTTGCCGGACCAGGCTTACCAGGTGCATCTCGATACGGCTTTTCTCTGAATTATAGACCGCCCG
>CALJMB010000177.1 GCA_937982515.1 uncultured Balneolaceae bacterium | reverse complement strand
TTCCCCGCCCAGTTCTGCTTCTCATAATTCGATATCTTATCGAAATTGGTTTTCGCCAGGGCTTCGCGGGTTTTCCTGGGGATGGCATCCACGCCATTCAGCATCTGAACATATTCTTTCAGATGGTCGCCGGCGTCTGAAAAGTGCAGAAATGCATCTTTCGGCGTGCCCATATCGATAAAAGCGGCACGTATACCACTCATTACTTTGTGGACACGGGCCAGGTAAATATTCCCAACAGTACGTTGGTTTTCTTCAGTTTCTATAAAAAGCTGGGCAAGTTCCCCATTTTCTAACAGGGCGATGCGATTCTGCTCGCCCGAAGCGTGTATGATAATTTGGTTCTTCATTAAAAAGCTCTCGTTTCATACAGCTGCTGCCCTCCGGATGTAGCATCCTGGTCAAATATTCATGAAATATCATTCTAGAAAAAAAATGTGTAATATTCTTTTCCATTAGCGGAGGTTCAGCAACCGCTAAATTAACGTTCTTGTTATACGTAAAATTTGTTTCGGTAATTCCGGGATATTCAGAGAAAGGTGCATAATGCAGTGCACGGCTACAAGCTTCAGGTAAGAACAGGCATCTTATACTATCCTCAAAGCGATTGAATAATGGCTTGAGAAAAGCTGCTAATAGATTTAATAATACCTGTGGTTCAAAAAAATGCTGCAAATGTAACCTAAAATTTTTTATAAGCTATGAATATCCTATAATTTCCTCTTAATATACAAGGAGTTACCTATCAATGTAAACCGGTAAAAGTTATGTTCCTGATGCTGTAACGAATGTCGGCCCGGAAACAGTATGTTTTAAGCGTCTTGATTTACTCTTTTTATACGGGCTCCGACACGCCCGAATTTTTGCTCCAGATCTTCGTACCCGCGGTCCAGGTGATAGACCCGGAGCACATCGGTTTCTCCCTCCGCAGCCATAGCCGCCAGCACAAGGCTGACGCTGGCCCTGAGGTCGGTACTCATTACAGAAGCAGCTTTTAAAGGCGTTTTGCCTTCAATGTGCACTGTGTTTTCCACTACTTCCATGCTCGCGCCGAGGCGTATCAGTTCGGGAACATAGCTGAAACGGTCAAAATATATGGTGTCTGTAACGCTGGATCTCCCTCCGGCCTGGGTCATCATCGTAGACCATTGGGCCTGCAGATCCGTCGGGAAGCCGGGATATATGTCTGTCTTAACAGAAACGGGCTTCAGTTTGTCAGGAGCCTTTACGTGTATGGTTGTCCCTTCTATGGTAACTTCGGCACCGGTTTTCCGCAGTGTTTCAGGAAAAGCACCGAGCTCATCGGGATTCGCGCCGGTAAGTGTAACCTCCGACCGGGGATGCATGGCGCCCGCGATCATAAACGTCCCCGTTTCGATACGGTCCGGGGCGTTGTCAATTTCCACTCCCTTTAGTTTGTCAACACCATAAACGGTAAGCGTATCGGTACCTATGCCTTCGATATGGGCACCCATCCTGGTGAGACAATGAGCTAAAAGAACCACGTCCGGTTCTTTGGCGGCATTTTTTATGACGAACTTCTCGGCGCGGAGCACGGAAGCCAGCAGCAGGTTTACTGTGGCGCCCACGCTGCTTGGTTTCAGTTCGTATACGCCGCCCTTAAGCTTTTCGGGAGCCCGGGCAACGACATAGCCCTGATCGAGCTCCAGTTCAGCCCCCATGGCCCGCATACCCTCCATATGGAGATCTACCGGCCGGGGGCCCCAGGCACATCCGCCGGGCAGCGATACCTTTGCTTCCCCGAATTTGCCCAATAAAGCCCCCAGCATGTAAAACGAGGCCCTCATCTTTCGAACCAGCTCATACGGAGCCTCAAAGTGAGAAAGGTGAGAAGGGTCGATATGAATCCGGCTGTTGTCTTCATCAAAATTAACGTGTGTACCTGTAGCCCGGATCACGTTGTTGAAGGTGTAAATATCCCGCAGCCGGGGGACGTTCTTTATGGTAGTCGGAGACTCTCCCATAAGGGCGGCCGCCATCAGGGGAAGCGCCGCGTTTTTGGATCCACTGATGGGAATTGTACCACGAAGAGGGGTGGGCCCCTCAATAACAAATTTATCCACGTGCTTCTATTTCTAAGATTAATGCATTTTTTTCTAAAGAGTCACCCTCTCGTACCGCAACGGTGGTGACGACGCCGCCAACAGGCGCCTTAAGTTCATTTTCCATTTTCATAGCCTCCAGGATAGCGACCGGGCGGCCTGCTTCTATCTCGTCTCCTTCGGTTACCATAACCTTCAGGATTTTTCCGGGCATAGGCGCGTAAAGCTCTCCTTCACCAACGCCGGCACCCGTTTTAAAGCCCAGCCTGTCTAGCAGCAGGTCTTGTTCATTGCGTACCTCTGCCCGACACCATTCGCCATTCAGGGTAAATTCTACGGTATGCTTATCGTAGCTTACGTTATCGATTTTGTACAGTTTTGTTCCGATGCGCAGAAGCCGGCGGCCATTTTCCTGTTGCGAAAAAGCAAAGGAATGCCTCTCGCCATTGACGGTAACCCATTGCAGGTCCGGGTCGAGGTCCAGTTCCTTTACCTCGTCATCAATGGTGGCTTCAAATTTCATAACTATGACTTTTTAATGGCAGACAGGCCTTTTTTAGTAGCCCTGAACATAAAATCCTGCAGGTTGTCCGAGTCGTAGAAAGATGTCAGGGCCATACGGTTTCCGTCGCCTTGATAAGCCTCCACAAACCGGAAGCTCAGCAGGTTGATCAGGTCGTCTCTGAGCTCCCCATACTGCAGCCCTGTCTCTTCCATGATGTTTTGGAAAGATTCGGGAAAAATAAGCCGCTCCAGCACACGGTGTTCGCTGTCGGATATCTTATACTTGTTCTTGCTCATAAATGGATAAAATGATACTTAAAATAGGGGGCATTCCGATCTTTAACAACCACAGTTTGCCATCCTTGCATTCCGCCGAAAGATGGATTGCCCATCAGTCCACAGCACCGCAGGACTGTTAAGCTCTAAAGGTAGCCGGGTCAAAACCTATCAGGTTTTTGCTTGTTCATCGACAAAAGGATTCATTTTTAGAAAAACCTGATAGGTTTCGGCCGAGACAAAGCCAGAACGTAACAGCCCTGCGTCTTGTAAGAGGGAATCATATACATATAAATTCACTATAGCATATATTATTATATTATTTTTATAAAATAGGATAAGCCACTTCGTTCTCCCTGCCTTCCCCGTACCATGCCCGTACCTTCCCTATACCAGGGCCGGTACAGCTCCGTAACAACTCCGTCATAGGTCCGTAACAGCTCCGTGTTTGACACGGAGCTGTACCGGAGCAGTCACGGGGTTATGCCGGACTTATACAGGCGATGGTACGGGGAAGGTACGGGCATGGTATAGAGAGGATACAGCGGGAGGAGAGGCGGGGGGTAAATATATATTATCATTGATATTATCCTGCATTCAGACAAGAAGGCGTCCGGCCAAGGATAACCCTGACAGGGTTCCAAACCCTGTCAGGGTTGTGCACGATTCTGTACACAGACAGCTTGCCTCATCAGGCAGAAGAGGCGGTTATCATCTGGTGCCCCAGACGCTCATAGTACAACATAATGGTTATTTTACCCGTACATCTCCGTAGGTAATTACATGTTCGCGCCCGTCCAGTACCACGAGGCGGTACAGGCCGGAAGCGCTCCCGACTCCTCCTGTTATGGAACTGGCAGAAATAGAAATGGTATTAAAGGTTTGAATGATAGATGGATCCAACGGTTGGGCTACCGGGGTATATGGAGGAGTTGGAAACCTGAAGCTCCAGAAGTTCATTTGATTTACAGCATCCGGTACCTGAAGATTTATTTGTAAGGTGATAATCGAATTGGCATCTACAGGATTGGGGAAGGCGGGTTCAACCGTTACCAGCGCCTCGTACATGGGGCTGATGTTCCAATCGTCCGGATCTTCATAATCCGGATTGACTTTGCCGGAAGCCGAGGTCTGGGTAACGCCTTGCGGCTCAGAGAACGCCCTGTTCTCAAATTCGCGCTGGTCATCGCTTTGTCCGCAGCCGGCAAGGAACAGGCAGAGGAGGGTGCACAGAATAGGGCTATTCATACTGTTACAGGGCATAGGCGGCAGTATCGGCAGATGTTTATGGAGTAAGATTGCTTAGAATATTCAGTGGCCTGAATACATCAACAAAAATTTTAGATTAACGGCTATAATATCGAACTTTGCACTTTCATTTAAAACAGATAAACAGGTTCCGATGGAATCAGGTTTCAGGACTCATTTGCTGATGGTTAAGAGAACCGCTGCCGTGCTGTTGCTCTGCCTGCCTGTGCTCTCCGCGCGGGCGCAAGACGCTCTGATTAACTTCTCCGACGCCATCCATCCACCCGCCGATACTGAGCTGATGCGCTGGCATGAGGTTTTTACTTACGAAGTGAGATACAGCATTTTTAAACTCGGGGAAGTAAAAGTGGAAGTTGTCCGGGACACCGTATATCAGGGAAAGAAGGGCTGGCATCTGCGCACGATTATTACATCGAGCCCGGGTATTCCTTTTGTGGGGAGGGAAGAAAATCATTACAACTCTATATTTGAGCTGACCGAAGACTTGCCCCATACGCTGGTTTACTGGACGGACAACGTGGACGAAGGGAAATACGACGAGTCGCGCTATCGGTATGATTATGAACGGAACAAGGTGTTTGCACGGGAAGAGGAAGAGGCCGATACGCTGGACCTGGAAGAACCTGCCAGCTCGGGACAGCTTATTTTTATTATTTCGCGATTGTATGCAGGAACAAACGAAACGTTTAAAATTCCGATTTTCCTGAATCTTGAAAAGGGATACATCGAAGTTGCCAACAGCACCGAAAAGGAAGAGCGTGAATATGCAGCCTTCCCGGAACCGGTGGAAACGTATTACAGTGAGGGGTCGAGCACTATTGAGGGGCCTTTTGGCTTCAGAGGTGATTTTAAGTCGTGGTACCTGGCTGATAATTTGAGGGTGCCGCTGGAAGCTCATGTAAGAGTGTGGCTGGGAAACGTCAGAATAAAACTGATCGACTACAAAAAAGAACTATGGTAATGCAACAGATATCATTCAAAAAATTAGAGCATGCCCGTGATCTTCCGCTGCCTTCGTACGAATCGGAGTATGCCGCGGGCATGGATATAAGGGCTGCCCTTGATCGCCCGGTGGAACTGAAACCGGGCGAACGGGCGCTGATCCCGACGGGCCTGCAGATGGCTCTGCCGGAAGGTTATGAAGCACAGATCCGTCCCCGCAGCGGACTCGCCTACAGAAACGGCATCACCATGCTGAATACCCCCGGCACCATCGATGCCGATTACAGGGGAGAGGTTAAGGTGCTGGCTGTGAACCTGGGTGAGGAGCCTTTCTTAATTCATCACGGCGACCGGATTGCTCAGATGGTAATTGCGCCGGTACATCAGTTTAAGGTAAAGGAAGTGAACGAATTATCTGAAACGGCCCGCGGAGATGGCGGCTTCGGCAGTACGGGAGTTAAATAGGCCGCAGATTTTCGCGGATTGAAACGGATCGATTTTGCGCGTATCCGCGTATATCCGCGGCAAAAAAGAATGTTAGAGAAATTACGCCCTTATATAACGCTGGTTACGACCAATCATAACTACAGGCGGTTGTGGCTTAGCCAGATTATATCCAGTTTTGGCGACTGGTTCGGGCTGCTGGCCGTATATGCGGTGTTGCTGGTTGTGGCCGGAGTTATATGGAATTTCACGGTCACCGCGGAAGAGCGGCGGTATCAGAGAGAATTGGTGGCGGAACCCTGAGGGATGGTTACGATCTGTATGCTACTCTTAATTGCCCCGGCCTTCAGGCCGGGGATGGCCATGAACCATAACCCAGACAGGGCCTTAGCCCTTTCTCCCTGTGTTGAAAGGGCTAAAGCCCTGTCGATATAGGGTTGGTTTTTTCAACCCCCGGCTTAAAAGCCGGGGCAGTTGGTTTTGTCGGGGCTTGATACAGTAAGGCTTCTCCTCTTCGGGATGGCAAATTCAGCCATCCGATAGGGGGGGCAGGGCTGTTACGCTCTAAATATGGTCGGGACAAAACCTATCAGGTTTTTGCTCTAAGCCGGTAAAAAGAATTTATTGGAGACAAACCTGATAGGTTTTAGCCGGTGCTGAATCCAGAACTTAACA
>CALJMB010000176.1 GCA_937982515.1 uncultured Balneolaceae bacterium | reverse complement strand
AATCTGAGTAATCTCCTGCTTCTGGGCTCTGACGAGTAAAACTTTTGCCACTTCACTTATGCTGAAGAATACCGAGCTAACAACACCATTTCTAACTTCAACAAACAGTTTAAAGAGATAATGCAGACAAACCCTTAATATATCGTGCGAGATTTGCCAATCTCATATATATGATAGTCTGTGATAACGTTCTGGACTGTAAGTCCGCCTCCGGATAACTACCTAAGAAGCGGGTCTTCGGCAGTATAGGAAAACTCCTCTCCTTCACACTTCCATCTCCTTACGGTACACCGGGAAAAAGCCATTGGCAGTATCTTGCGAGTATTTTTTTCTCCAGCTTTCTGCCAACAGATCATAAGACCGCTGGTTATGGATTTTCTTGCCTATGTAGAAAGGAAGGATCCCGTTCGGAGAGAAGCGGTGCTTAAATTTAAACAGGGAATCCCGGCCCACGTGTCCTCCCCCCAGATAAAAAGCATTCAGCCCCTGCTCTTTACCCCAGAGAGCTATGTTGTGAAACTGGTATATGTTGGTGCCGAGATAAAAATATTCTTCTTTCGAACAGCCCAGATGGTAATGCAAGGCTCCTCCCCCATACATGCACAGTGCCGCCGATATCATCTCGCCTTTATATGTGATAGCTCCAATCATAGAGTTGCCCCATAGTCCGGACAACAGATTTTCAACATAGTCCAGCGAGAAATAGTGGTAAGGGGAAGCCCCCACCCTGTCCATAGTCTCTGTGTAGATATCATAAAAGACGGGCGCCTGCTTTATAGCCTCTTCCTTGGTAAAGACTTTGAACTCCAGACCCTCATGCTGCCTGGCTTTCCTGATATTCCGCCGATGATTGCTATGATACTGCTCGAACATTTTTTTCCGGCTCAGACCGAGGTCAATATAAATCGTCTCCCGGTCATAGACTACATCCATGGCCTCATCCAGGTAGCAATGATTTTTTAACAGCGGGTGGAAACGGATGAACTCACTTATGATATTCTCTTCTCTGCAGTAATGCTCAAACTCTTCTCTGAAGCCTTTTATAAGCCGTTCATTTACCCGGTTATATAAGGGGCCGCCATAGCCATACGGAGTGATAATATCGTACATATCTTCTTTAAACAAGCCGTTGGTAACAAACTGGATATTCCGGATATGCCTTTTTATGAATACGTAGCATAAATTATCTCCTTCCATATTTTCGTAATAAAACAGGTAAGGCTCTCCATCCCCGAGATCATGATACAAACCACAATACTCCCTCCGGTAATAAACATCCTTTCTCCCGATCTGCTTTAGCAATCTTTTCCATTCTGACACATCCTCAAAAGGAATCGCT
This sequence comes from uncultured Balneolaceae bacterium, assembly GCA_937982515.1. Classification (GTDB taxonomy): domain Bacteria; phylum Bacteroidota; class Rhodothermia; order Balneolales; family Balneolaceae; genus CALJMB01. The sequence goes on along the minus strand of CALJMB010000176.1, from coordinate 4,431 downwards.
CTGTACACGTCAGCCTCTCTTTTTCCTATTCCAAATTATTTTATTTCCTTTAAGGGTACATATAATATTATGTTCCTCTTAGAGAGATGTTTTTTTGCATGTTAATATATGATCAGTAAACCATTATTTATATTCTTACTTATCCCAAAGGAGCAACGAATGCTTATGCCAAGTAACTGTGAAGTGTTTGGTTTTTGCCGAAGCAATTTTGCTACTTAGTAATTAATACATAATATTCTAAGCGTTCGATAGCGGTCGGCTCTGTAACGGGATGGGGAAGGGGCACTTATCCGTTCGACAAACCACAATCAGTTAGAAAGGGAATTATGCCAAAGAACAACCTAAACAGAAAGCGTTTCATTAAAGGAACCCTGGGCGCACTGGCTGGACTAACGATCGTGCCCCGCCGCGTGTTGGGCGGGCCAGGCTATACGCCCCCTAGTGATCAGCTGACGAAAGCCGTAATAGGAGTTGGGATGATGGGTAAAGGTCATCTAAGGTATCCGGGAGCACGCTTGCTGGCTGTCTGTGATGTAGATCAAAACCATCTGCAGCAAGCTCTGGATATGAGCGGCCCCGGCGTACAGGGGTATAGTGATTATCGGCAAGTGCTGGATCGGGATGACATCGATATCGTCCATATCGCCACGCCCCCTCACTGGCACGGTATCATGGCGGTTGAGGCGGCACGGGCGGGTAAAGACATCTGGTGTGAGAAGCCGATGACCCGTACCATCGGAGAAGGCCAGAAAGTAGTAGAGGCGGTCCGGCGCCATGGCCGTATCTTTCGGCTGAATACCTGGTTCCGTTTCGAGGACATATTCTACGGGATGGGCACTCCGGTCAAAGATATTAAAAAGCTGGTGGAAAGCGGTATGCTTGGCTGGCCTCTGAAGGTAACCATCAGCGAGACTACCGGCTTTAACTGGAAATTCAACTGGAGCGGGCTGACCAACCTCCCCCCGCAGTGGACCCCTGAGCACCTGGACTATGATCGCTGGCTGGGTCCGGCTCCCTACAAGCCTTACAGCCGCCACCGCACCCATGTCACCTTCCGCGGCTATTGGGATTACGACGGCGGAGGCCTTGGTGATATGGGCCAGCACTATCTGGATCCGGTGCAGTATATCCTGGGCAAAGACCACACCAGCCCGGTCTCTGTCGTCGCTGACGCCCCGCAGCAGCACCCCGATGCGGTCAGTTCCTGGCGCAGAATTGAGATGGCCTACGCCGATGGATGTAAAATCGTTCTGGACGGAGAAAACAGAGACAAAGACGCCGCCTTTCTGGAAGGCCCCGACGGGAAGCTTTTCCGGGGCTTTCGCTCCGACATCCCCGATATTGAGCGGAAAGTGGCCGCTCTGCCCGATCCCGCTCCCCAGGTTACCGACTTTGCCCGGGCGGTTCGCAACCGGCAGACTTTCGCCCTTAATGAGGCCAACGGGCACCGTTCCTGCACGCTCGTTAATCTGGGCAAGATCGCCCTGAGGCTGGGGCGCAGCCTCGAGTTTGATCCCGAGGCGCAACGCTTCATTGGCGATGAGGCAGCCAACCGACTGATCCATCAGCCCATGCGTGCACCCTGGCACATCTGATGCGTCTCACCTCCGGAATCGATTTTAATAACACGTAAATGAAGAATTATACTATGATACGTTATACCAGGCTTACTATATTTTTTGCCCTGCTGACGATGCTGATCTCTTGCGGTTCCGCCGGTACAATCCGGCAGGATATCCCCCTGAATCCGGTTAACGCGGAAGAGCTGGCCAGGCTCATCACACGCTTGCCGGCAGAGAATGAGGCCGAAAACCGACAGATCTTTGAGGAACTGGCCGGAACGGGCCCGGCGGGGATACGCATAGTGGCCGGAATGCTGGTACCCGCCGGTGTGGGCGACGACACCTATGCCCGATACGCTCTCAGCGGACTGGCCAAATATGTAACCCGTCCCGGGGCTGAAGATCAGCGCGACATGTTTGAGACCGCCGTTCTCGAAGAACTAAACGCCGGGCCTTATGCACAAGTGCGGGTTTTCCTGATGGAGCAGCTCCAGCTGGCTGGAAGCAACCGGTCCATACCCCTGCTCCAAAGTTATCTGGGTGATGACATGCTCACCGATCCCGCTGTGCAGACGCTCTCGGTTATAGGCACGCAAGAGGCTAAACAGGCTCTTCACCAGGCTCTTGCCGATACCGCCGGCAGGCAGATTCCCATCATCAAAGCACTGGGAGATTTGCAGTTTACCCCGGCCGCTGCAGATATTCTGCCCTTCACCCGCAGCAACGATGCCTCAACCCGGGCCGTTGCTTTGTATGCACTGGCCAATATGGGCCACCCAATGGCAACTGATGTTCTTTCAGAAGCGGCAGACACTACAACATCCTATCAATATACCGATGCACCATCACTGAGGCTGCTGTTTGCCCGCCGCCTGGCCGAAGAAGGCTACCTCAGAGCTGGCAGCGACATAGCCCGTGAAGTACTGGCCGGCGAGGGTGCATCTCATTTAAAAGCTGCAGCGCTGTCTCAGCTGGTTGCCAACGAAGGCGATGCCGCCTTCCCTCAGGTGCTGGATGCGGCTCTCGGCCCCGATCCTGAGTTACGGGCTGCCGCTCTTCTGCATACCCGGCAGATGCCCGGAGCTGCCGACACCGGCCTGTGGATTGACCGGTTGAATCAAAGTCCGCCGGCGGTACAGGCGGACATCCTGACCATGCTGGCTGACAGGGATGAGGCCTCACTGTTTCCTGAGCTGGAACCCTTTCTGCAATACAGTGATCTGAATGTACGGCTGGCTGCCATCAACGCCGTAGCAGCGCTTGGAGGGGCAGATGCGCTCCCTGCCCTGATGGACCGGCTGCTAGAGACTACAGATGCACAAGAAATTGAAGCTCTGAAAACGGCATTGCTGCAACAACCCTCGGATGAACTGCTGCCCGCTGCCATGAAGGCCCTGCCGGAAGCTTCCGGACCGGCACAGGCCGCTTTGATTGAGCTGGCGGGAGCCCGCCGGGTCACGGATTATTTCAGTGAAGTAGCCGGCTACGCCACCCACCGGGATGAGACGGTGCGCCGGGCGGCTTTGGAGGCCCTTGAACATCTGGCCGCGCCAGAACACCTTCCGGAACTGTTCGAACTGCTGGCCGATGCCGATGCCCAGCCTGATGCGGAGCGCTCTCTGATCCGACAGGCCATTGCTGCCGTTGCAGGCAAAAGTGTCCGTCCGCAGCAACAAATTGCAACCATACTGCAAGCCCTCGGGCAGGCGCCGGGCCCGGTACAGGTAGACCTGCTGCATACGCTGCCCCTGATCGGAGGCAAACAGGCACTTGAGGCTGCAGAACGGGCTACCGGTAGTTCACGGCCGGCCATCATAATGGCTGCTACAGAAGCTTTGGCGGACTGGCCGGATGCAGCCGCCATCCCCGCCCTGCTCAATATCATCCGTACCGGCCCTCCCTCCCAATCTACCATAGCTCTGAATGGCTATGTGCGCCTTGTACATAACTCTAAATATTCCTCGCATGATAAAGTGCAATGGCTCAGCGATGCGGCAGAAGTTGCCAGAACGCCTTTGCAGAAAGCCATAGCCATAGAGGGGCTGGCAAGTGTGCAAACCCCGCAATCTCTGAAAACAGCAGCCCGGTACTTTGATCACTCTGATGAGGCTGTCAGGGAACAGGCCATCCGGACGGCGGCGGCTCTGCTGGCTCCCCATTACCAGCGGTCTCAGGATTCACTGGACAGCAGCAGCGGCGTACTCTCGGTTCTTGAAGTTACCGCCAGCCCGGAACTGGCCCGGCAAATCGAACGACAGATCCGGCGCATCCAAACCAGCGAACGCGAGGCCGGGCGGTTTGTCTCGCTGTTTAACGGCCGTAATCTGGATGGCTGGACCGGCGCCACCCACGCCTACTATGTGGAAAACGGCCTGCTGATAAATCGCCCCGGCGGCTCCGGCAATCTGTTTACCGAGGCTGAATACAGCGACTTTATCCTGCGCTTTGAATTCCGGCTGACCGAAGGAGCCAATAGCGGGCTGGGCATCCGCGCGCCGTTAAAAGGAGATGCCGCCTACGAAGGCATGGAGCTACAAATCCTGGATAATACAGCTGAGAAATACGCCGGACTCAAACCCTGGCAGTACCATGGCTCAGTCTATGGCATCGCGGCAGCCCGACGTGGCCACCTCAATCCGGTTGGTGAGTGGAACACCCAGGAGGTCATAGCCCGCGGCTCCCATATCACCGTTAAGCTCAATGGTCAGGTTATCCTCGACATCGATGTTAAAGAAGCTGCTACCCCGCAACCCGCCGACGGCCGTGAACATCCGGGGCTGAGCCGCAGCAGCGGACACATCGGATTTCTGGGCCATGGCTCGGAGGTGGCCTTCCGTAACATTCGCATTCAGGATCTCAGCCGGTACTT
>CALJMB010000175.1 GCA_937982515.1 uncultured Balneolaceae bacterium | reverse complement strand
TGGTGAACGAAGCAACAGGAAGGCATCCGTTCCCCGGAAGGAAGGCAGGGGTTATGGAAAGGAACGCTGCAGACAGAACAGCAGTAAGCAGTACCGCTCATTCTCCAAGGCAACCGGGGCGTATGAACTTCAGCCCGGGAACAGGAACACACCCTAGTATTCCCGGATAGTTACCTCTTCCATGGCTTCCTCCCGACCGAGGTTTCCCTTACTCATAGCATCGAGTACAGATTTCTTAACCTGTAGGTTTACATGATCTGGTATGGAATCAGCGAAGCCAGGTGAAGCCAGCGATACGGAAAGCACGATGGTTTGCTCCGGCTCTATGGAGTTCAGCGTGCGTCCGTAATCAACCAGATACGTTTTCATATCTTCTATCAGTTGTTTATAGGCCTTTGCCAATTCGTTCTTTTTTGGGCCTGTTACGTTCCCTCTCCCCGAGGACCGGGTTACATTTGAGCCATCTTTATTGCGAAAGGTTATGACCGTGGCGCCTGCCGAATCTTTTTTAACATCAATGGAAGCGATGCTGTCGGGATTGAAGGTGTCCGAGGTTCGGGAAGTATGGTATTGTAACGCCCGGGAGAGCGCGGCTGACCGGAAAGAGGCTGCGGATCCCGGAAAAGGAACGAGATGAAGGTCTAAAAAGAAAACGGCGCCGAAGTCGTCCAGCTCTATGAAATTTATATCCCCGCCGGTGCGTATGTATTGGCCGCCGTCTTCGGTTAGCGCGGTTTTAAGGATGTTGGCCATAATTTTCAAATCCAGGTTCTCGCTCTCACTCCTGTCTTTAGCAGAGACACGAAACCGCTTTTTGAATGCTTCTTCTGTAAGCTGATTTGTTTGGTATGCAGCTATATCGGCTTTGCGCGCTGTGACAGAGACAGTCTGGAGGAAGGGCTTTGCGCCGACGGAATCAGGAGCAAAAAACTGCGCCCTGCGCCGAACACGCTCAGAAGGGCGGCCTCCAAACAGTACAGTAAGCTTTTCATCAGGCTCCAGGTGACGTACAGATGCCGGCGCGTAATTTATAAAAAATTCAGTTATCTGGGAGATAACCGATTCTCTGGAGAGAACACTGTCGGGAGCATCATCTCTGCCGTAGTAAAAAGAGTATGTAAAGTCTTTTTCGGACCGATTAAAAAGCAGCATATTGTCCGAAGCCGGATGGGGAACAAAGAGGATAATTCCGTAGCCATCCACATAAACGCCTTCTACACTTCTTCCACTGTTCCAGGCAGAAAAGGGGGGAGACAGTGCGTGAAAGCCCGCGGAGGCTGAGGCGGGTTTAACTTTAAACATCTCCTGTAAAATGCTTTCCATGATGTTAATATCGCGGTGTATCTGCTCCATTTGTCGGTCTGTCTGTTGGGCGTTAACCGGCTTAGCCACCATTAATGGCAGGGCAGAGAGTAAAAGTATGAGGATTATACGTACATGGTTCATGAGATTACTCCGTATTAAGGTTCATTGGTATTGGTATAGCGTACGGTTTGAAGTACTTCGTCAAGGAACCGGTTGGTCTGGTTCCAGCGGTAGTAGGTATGATGTTGCAGCTGTTCCATATTCTGGCCGATGAGCTGGAGATCTTCCAGGCGCTGCTGTTCCAGGTACTGGATCACCTGTTGCAGTTGTGCGTCATACTGTTGATTCATGGCTTGGGTATAATCGGAAAGCAATGCAGCCTGTTCTTGTTGGTTTTGTTGAATGAGTGCCTGCGCTTCCTGCTGTGTGAGCCCTTCGTTGATCACGGGCGTATAACCAAGGCTGATTGAAGCGCCGTTGTCCGTGAATGCGATATGCACCCGGGCTACAGACCCTGCAAAGAAGAGTAGAAGAAGACTGAGAGCCAGGGCAAATCCTGTTTTTCCAACGGCCGTTCGCGGTAAAAGGCTTTTGGCGTCTTGCAGCCATTGGCGTAACGAGCGCCTTTGTGATTCCACAACCAGCAGTCTCGGAGCCGGTTCTATATCGGGCATTTGTTGCAGCTTAAGGTGGGTTTGCCGAAGCGAATGCAGCTCTTTCTGTAAGCTGGGATGCTCTTTTAGAAACTGTTCCAGCTTTTGTTTGTCGCCCGGATCTATTTCATCATAGAGATAGTCCATAAACAGAGATCGTGCCCATTGTTCATTCATAGTTTATTACCTCCGGTTCTATGTTCCACTGTTCAAAAAGCTTTTTAAGTGTTTTGAGCCCGCTATACATGCGCGTTTTGACGGTGCTTTCCGGTATGGCCAGTATTTCTGCTATTTCCCGGAATTTGAGTCCTTCATATTCTTTCATAATTACTACCGTACGCTGTGGCGGTGGCAGTTGATTAAGGGCTCGTTGCAACAGAAGCTTGAGTTCTTTTTGCTGAACGAAACGTCCGGGATGTGTGTCGGCGTCTTGTATAACCGGGTGGAAAGCAACGGCCTCAAGTGAGGTTGACCATCTGCGCCCGGCACGCTTCGATTCATCGAGGCACAGGTTATTGGCTATTCGATAGATCCACGATGAGAACTTATCGCTGTGGTTCAGCGTGTGAATCTTTTTATGAGCTCTGATAAACGTCTTTTGAGTGATCTCCATCGCCTCATCATAACTACCAAAGTAGTGGTAGGCGAACCTGAATACACGTTGCTGCCAGCGTTCAACCAGCAGGTTAAAAGCTCTCATGTTACCATTTTTATACTGTGCTATCAGCTTTTCATCCGTCATACGGGTGCTCCGGTGTTTAACCTACAGGCCCGATGCATAATGTTTGCAGGCCTCCACACTATATCTATAATCTGTACTGTACTGCGTCTTCAGAGATATGACGAGTGAGAAAGGGAAAAAGTTTGACCGCCCTTGAAATGAATTTACCGGGTTATGCCGGGCCGGCCATCTGCGAGGGCGTGGTGGGCTTCTGAATTCCCTTTCGGGTATTCAAGAAGCCGGTAAACGCAGTGTACATAGGTGAGAGTTGATAAGCGCGTAAGCATCAGCGAGAATCGGTGAAATCCAGAAATCAGTCGAAACTGTGATCAGGTTTCAATGGAAAAGCCAAGCACTTTTTTTACCTGCTCGCGGATTCCATCCGGGCCGAGCCCTACTTCATCGTGCAACTCACGCTGGGTTCCGTGCTCCACAACGCGGTCGGGCACACCCATAATGGAGACAGGAATACGATATGCTTTGTCGGAGAGGTATTCGGCTACGGCGCTGCCAAATCCTCCAATGCGGGTACCGTCCTCAATAGTTATGATGTGTTGGTAGGAGTGGCAGATTTGGTCAAGCAGCCCGGTATCCAGTGGTTTTGCAAAGCGCATATTGAAGTGGCCGATGTGTATATCTTCCTCAGCCAGCGTATCGGCGGCTTCGATGACGTACTTACCGATCGGGCCAAAGCTTAACACAGCTATCTCTTCTCCCTCTCTCAGGCATTCACCTTTTCCGATCTCCATAGGTGCAAATCCGGGACGCACTTCCATGCCTGTAGTTTTGCCACGGGGATATCGGATGGCCCATGCCGCTTCTTCGTATCGGGAGGCTGTGAACATCATGTCACGCAGCTCCTGTTCATTGAGCGGAGAGGAGATAATCATATTAGGCACGGAGCGCAGATATGAAACGTCATACAATCCGTGGTGGGTGGGTCCGTCGGCTCCCACCAGCCCCGCGCGGTCTATACAGAAAACAACCGGCAGTTCCTGGATGGCTACATCGTGTACCACCTGGTCGTAAGCACGCTGCAGAAAGGTGGAATAGATGGCGACAAACACTTTTTTTCCCTCGGTTGCAAGCCCTGCGGCAAAGGTGACGGCATGCTGTTCGGCGATGCCCACATCAAACGCACGGTCGGGGAAGGTTTCCATTAAAGGCCAGAGGCTGGATCCGCTGGGCATAGCGGGAGTAATTCCTATAATGCGCTCGTCCGTTCTGGCCAGTTCAACAATAGCGTCGCCAAACACGTGTTGGTAGTTGAGAACCCCAGGTTCTTTTTTGGATGGGGCCAGTGATTTCCCGGTAATCTTGTCAAATGGGCTGCTTTGTGCGTGCCATTTGGTTTGTTCTCTTTCAGCCGGGGCAAAGCCTTTCCCTTTTATGGTAACAACGTGAAGCAGTTTGGGACCGGGAATATTCTTCAGGTCGCTCAGGTGGCGCCGCAGTGTATCAACATTATGCCCGTCCACCGGGCCGTAATACTTGAATCCCAGGGCCTGGAAAAGCCCTCCGGGAGTTATAGCTGCCGTTACCGCTTTCTCAAGGCGGGAAGCGAGCCTGCGCATCTTTTCACCGGCTGATTTAAAGTGGCCGAGCAGATCGTAGATCTCATCGCGCAGCTTGTTGAAGGTTTTACTGGTGGTAATATCTGTGAGATATTCTTTCAGAGCCCCAACGTTGGGGTCTATAGACATGCAATTATCGTTAAGCACCACGAGCATATCGGTGTTCATGGCCCCGGCATTATTCATCGCTTCAAATGCAAGGCCGGCGGTCATGGCGCCGTCACCGATGACGGCGATGACTTTTTTATCTTCCTCATTCAGATCCCGCGCCACGGCCATTCCCAAAGCCGCGGAGATGGAAGTGCTGGAGTGCCCCACGCCGAACGGGTCGTATGGGCTCTCACTTCGTTTGGGAAATCCGGAGAGCCCCATGTACTTACGGTTGGTATGAAATTGGCTTCTTCGTTCGGTCAGAATTTTGTGTCCATACGCCTGATGGCCGACATCCCAAAGCAACAGGTCTTTGGGTGTATCAAAAACGTAATGAAGAGCTACCGTGAGTTCCACCACGCCGAGGCTGGCCCCAAAATGGCCGCCGTGAACAGAAATGGTGTCTATGATGTAATCGCGTAACTCGTCGCATACTTCTACAAGCTGTTCAGGCTTTAATTTTTTAAGGTCTGCCGGAGAGTCAATGGTGGCAAGCAATGGCCCCGGTATGATTTCTTCAACCCCCATAGATAGAATTATTGATGTTCTTCTGAATGTTGTTTGTTTACATTTTCTATGCGAAGCTCAGCTTCTTCCAGTGCCTGGGTACATCTTTTTGATAACTCTATGCCTTCTTCATAAAGTTTTATCGACTCTTCCAGCGAGATGGAATTGTCCTCAAGCTTCTTGACGATGTCTTCCAGCCTTAACAGGGCTTCTTCAAACTCAGGTTGTTCTTTTTCCGCCATAATCAGCTTATTGCAGCCAACAATTTTACAGTTAAATATAACCCACTAAGTAAATGAATTTAGGAAGTGGAATCCAGTTCTTTTTTAAGGTCCTGTTTTTTCTTTTCCTGTTGTTTTTGGGACTCGCGATCGAATTGCTGGATGAAAGAATCCAGTTCGCTGCCATTTAAAAACGAAATTTTTTTCGTTTCCTTATACTGTTCATAAAATACGGAAATAAGAGCTGCCGTTGGCACTGCTATCAGCAATCCTATCAGGCCGAACATAAAGCCGAAAAACAGCAGAGAGACCATAATTAACAGTGGATGTAGCCCTACATGTCTGCCAACTACCCTGGGCACGATTAAGCCCGTTTCAAGAACCTGTTCTATGGCAAAGACAAAATAGATGCCCGGCAAATACTGGTACCAGGGTTCCCCGATAGTGATTGCTACCAGCGTGGTTAAAGAAATACTGAACCAGAGGCCGAATGTGGGAATAAAATTGGTAAGGCCGGCTAAGATACCGAGTACCAGAGCATATGGAACACCGACAAGGTAGAAGCCAATGCTTAGGTTAATAGCGCTTATTACCACAACGATAAATTGTCCGCGCAGATATGCTCCGACAATGCGGCTTATTTCGGTTGTATAGTCTGAAGATACATTAACCGGGGTAATCAATGAGCGAACAAAGATTCCTATTTTTTCATAGTCGCGAATCATGAAAAAGCAAAGGAAGGGCATCAGAATCACAAAAAAGAGTACCCCTACGATGCTACTGATTCGTGAGATGTAGGTAGAAGAGAGACTGGTTATACCGGCATAGAACTCGTCGATCAGAAAGTTGATCTGGGCTGCCAGCTGCGCTTTAATGGTTTCGGTTTGGAAGCCGAGCCTGTCAAACAATGCCAGAATGCCGGTATGTTCAAGCCATCCCTCTGTGTCGTTTGCAGCATCGTTCAGCAACCCAGCCATTTTAGTGAACTGTTCAAGCAACACAGGTACAGTGAGGAAGAGGGTCAGGCCCATGGCCCCCAGACTTATGAAAGTAAAAAATCCGGCAATTACACCGCGGGGTATGTGCCTGCGTTCAATCTGTTCAACCAACGGATTAATAATAAACGCGATGATATAAGCCAGTACAAAGGGGATGAGCAGATGCCCGGAGTCATAGATAAGCCATAGCCCCGCCGTGAAAAAAGTGGCATATAAAATAGCCCGTGCCACCGGTTGCTGCCTGATGGGGTATAAGACAATACCTACCAACAGTCCGTATCCCAGCGGGTTGATGAGATGATCCAACAAGAACATCAGAAATAATAGACCGGCCACACCGGCCAACATAAGTACTAATTGGCCGCGCTGATAAAGCCATGACTGGGAATATTTGGGCATGGTGCTCTTTTTTTACTGTCCATCTAAAGTTATGTGATTGGTGCCAATCGTCCAACCCGTCTGTTTACTTCCAGTTAACCGGATAAATAGAATCGCCATCAGAAGAAAAGAGACAAGACCCCCGAAGACTGGTAAAATAAAGACGGGCTCGTGATTGCTGCAGCCTCTGTACCGCATCGGGGTGAGGGTGTCTGAAGCGATTGTTCTTTGCCAGGGAAACAACGGCCAGTTCAGGTGTTATCGTATTCAGAAATTCGGAAGAAGAGCTGGTGTTGCTGCCGTGGTGGCCAACTTTGAGAAAATCGGTATCGGTCAGTGAGCCAAAGTTCCGGATCAGCCTCGCCTCTTGTTTCCGGCCCGCATCACCGGTAAAGAGGAATTCCGTAGTTCCGTAAATCAGCTCGAGTACCAGTGATTGTTCATTGGGATCGTCTCCATGGACGATTTGTTCCGGCCCATAGATAAAGATTCGCATAGACGGATCGAGGTTAACTTTGTTGCCTGCCGATAGAGCAACAACCGGAATGTTATATTCGGAAGCCAATGAGATGTAGGTTTTATACAATTCGGAATCGTATTGATATCCGGAGTCATAAATAGTGTCTATCGGAATAGTCTGAATAAGCTCAGCTATCCCGCCGATGTGGTCGGCATGGGGGTGGGAGAGGAATACGGCGTCAAGGTTTTTAACTCCTATAGACTGTAAGTGCGGCAAGATAACATGCTTAGCGCTGTTATAGCCGGGAGCCCAGCGGCCTGTATCGATAAGGAAGTGCTTGCCCAGAGGGGTTTTAATCAGGGTGGCATCTCCTTGCCCTACATCAAAGACGGTGACATCAAGGCTGGGCCTTTTCAATTTTTGGTAAATATCCCGTCCCTGATGCAGGCAAACCATGGCTAAGAGAATACAGAGGAATTTCCACCTTACCCGGGGTATGTTCAGAGTAGCCAGAAAGAAGAGCGCGCTTATCCATATGAAAAAGATTAAGGGATCTTGTATCTGTATATCCAGCCAGGATTCTTCGAAGGAGGATGAAGTTTCAGCCACCCGGTTAATCCAATTCAGAAACCAGCTATTCGGACTATTGAGCCCATGACTTAAAACCGGAAAAAATGCGGAAACAGGCAGCAGGGCAATGGCAAATGGAACGACGATCATAAGCGGTGG
>CALJMB010000174.1 GCA_937982515.1 uncultured Balneolaceae bacterium | reverse complement strand
GCCAACCGAGCGGAGACTTTCGCACCCTATACCTTAACAAAACCTGCCATCCCGAGCGGAGTCCCGCCGGGGTTTGGCGGGTCGGAGTCCCGCCAGGGGTTTGGGCGGGACGCAGTCGAGGGATCTCCGTAGCTGTGAGGATGCACCGGAAAGAGGCACGCTATGGAAGGGGCATTGTGCCCCTGTGGCGGGTATCCCTTGCATCGGGGAGATGCTTCGACAGGCTCAGCATGACAGGCGTTGTTGTCAGAGCGGAGCGGTGCCATTTCCCTGTACATCCTTCGCTTCCGGGGAGGGATAAAGAGCGGCACTCTGGCCCCGGGTGCCTCTATTCCACTATACCTACCCTTTGCCGAAACGGAAAATGGTGCGTGCATGTTTTTAAACCAACGCAGTCATACAAACTTTATACCAGCCATCCGCGGCAGCCTATGCTAAAAATCGGCGCAGTCATCAACGATGCTTCCGGTACGCTATCTCCGGAAGAGGCAGAAAAACGCCTTGAAGAAATAAAAGCACACCTCGGGGAGCGGGTCTGTCCCGGTTGCCTGTCGGTTGTTCCCGGGGCCCGGATTGAAGAGGAGATTAAGCGCCTGAAGAATCAGAGAGTGGATGTTCTGGTTATCGGAGGTGGTGACGGAACCGTCAGCACAGCCGCAAAGCTTTTAAAAGATACCGACATCCGCATGGCTGTACTCGGCATTGGCACCAGAAACCATTTTGCCCGTGACCTCGGCATCCCCCTGGAACCGGTAGAGGCGATCCGCCTTCTCGACCGCATGCGGGTGCACCAGATCGATCTGGGAGAGGTAAACGGCCACACGTTCATTAACAACGCCACGCTCGGCCTGTACCCCAAAATAGTTAAAGAACGGGAGGAGAGAACGGAGAAGCACGGATGGCAAAAGTGGCGGGCTCATCTTGTGGCTACGCTGACCGTGCTGAGGCGATTGCCGCGCATGAGGCTGACTGTTGAAGACGAAAACTACAAGGTCAGCCGGTTCACCCCGTTTCTGTTTGTAGGGAATAATGAGTATCGTGAAATAATAAACTCCGGTTCCTCCCGGTCCTCTTTGGATGGCGGGATGCTTTGGCTTTGCATGGCCCATGTATCGGGAATCCGTTCACTGCTTCGCATGACCTGGCAGCTTATTGTAAGGGATATAAAAAGCACCGAAAACCTGGAAATACGCCTTGTTCGCACCGTAGCTGTCTATTCCCGAAGAAGAAGGTTGACGGTAGCGATTGATGGAGAAACCGTAAAGTTAGCCACCCCTCTTCAGTTCAATATCCGAAAGAAGTGCCTGCAGGTGGTGGTGCCATGAAAACCATAGCTCATATTTCTGACCTGCACTTCGGGACGGAAGATCCCCGGGTGGCAGAGGGACTGGCTGAGGATCTGCACCGGCAGCGGCCGGCGCTGGTGGCAATCAGCGGCGATCTTACCCAGCGGGCCCGGCGGGCGCAATACCGGGCCGCCGCTGCATATATGAAACGCCTCCCCCAGCCCTGGCTTTGTATTCCGGGCAATCATGATATTCCTCTGTTCGATGTAGCACGGCGCTTCCTCAGCCCGCTGAATCGTTACAGGCGGTATATCTCATCAGAGTTAATGCCCTGCTATGCGGATGAAACCCTGGCGGTGCTCGGCATCAACACCGCCCGTTCACTCACCTGGAAAAGCGGGCGGATCTCCACAGAGCAGATACAAAAAACGGAGCATATACTGTCGAATCTTCCTGAACCACATTTTAAAATCGTAGTCACCCACCACCCCTTCATCCCTCCCCCCGGACAGCAGGATACCGGTGTGGACCTGGTTGGAAGGGCGTCACGGGCGCTTAAAGTATTTGAGCAGTACGGGGTGGATCTCATGCTGGCCGGCCACCTTCACCACGGGTACACCGGCGATATCCGCACCTTTTACCCCTCCTCACAACGCTCTATTATTGTAGCTCAGGCCGGCACCGCCATATCCAACCGGGTGCGCCACGAGCCCAATAGCTACAACCTCATCCGCCTGAAAGAAAACTACATAGAGATAGAAGAAAGACAATGGCTGGAAACAACCTTCTCCAAAGCAAAAACAACAGCCTTCACGCTGGAAAGCGGGCAGTGGATTACGTGTTGATGCGGCTGCTACCGCCTATCAGCCGCCCCTCTTCTCCTCTTAATCCTTGCTTTTCTTCTTCTTTTTGATAAGTTCATATATATTAATATCCACAATGGGGTGCATGATAAAACCAGGGGCAACAGATCAAACCAATGGCTTCAGAAAACCTGACACCGGAACAGCAGGCACGGAAAAAAATTGATGCCAAACTGCAGGCATCGGGCTGGGCTGTGCAACGTAAAGACCGCATCGATTTCGGGGCCTCACGCGGTGTTGCTATCCGGGAATACCCTACCGACAGCGGACCCGTCGATTACCTGCTGCTTGTAGACAAACAGCCGGTAGGAGTCATTGAGGCCAAACGCGAGGATGAAGCCCACCGCCTGTCGAAAGTGGAAGAGCAATCCACCCGCTACGCCAGCGGCGAACTGAGGCACTTTGGGGATGTAGAACTTCCCTTTGTCTATGAGAGCACCGGCGGGCTCACGCGCTTCACCGACCGGCGGGACCCCAGGCCCAGGGCACGGGAAGTATTTTCCTTCCACCGGCCGGAAACCCTGATCAAACGTTATGAGCAACGCTCACTGCGAGGCCGGCTCCAGGACCTGCCCGAGCTGGACGCCGCCGGGCTGCGCAAATGCCAGGTGAAAGCCCTCCGGAATCTGGACCAATCTTTTAAGGAAGCCCGTCCGAAGGCACTCGTGCAGATGGCTACGGGATCGGGCAAGACCTTTACGGCTATCACGGCCATCTACCGGCTGCTTAAGCATGCCAACGTCAACCGGGTGCTTTTTTTGGTGGATACTAAAAACCTCGGGGAGCAGGCCGAGCAGGCGTTCATGCAGTTCACGCCTTCTGACGACAACCGCACCTTTACCGAGCTGTACCCGGTCCAGCGCCTCCAGTCCGGTTACGTTGCCCCGGATAGCAAGGTAACCATCAGCACCATCCAGCGCCTGTACTCCATGATGAAAGGAGAAGAGCTGGACGAGGCCGCCGAGGAAGAAAACCCCAACGAACGTTTTCTGCCGGATAAGCCGCTGCCGGTCATGTATAATGAGGCCATACCTATTGAGTTTTTTGATGTGATCGTGATTGACGAATGTCACCGCTCCATCTACAACCTGTGGAAGCAGGTGCTGGACTATTTTGACAGCTTTCTGGTCGGACTCACCGCCACGCCCGACAAGCGCACCTTTGCTTTCTTCAATGAGAATGTAGTCAGCGAATACTCTCACGAAGATGCCGTGGCCGACGGGGTGAACGTGGGCTACGACGTGTACACCATTGAGACGAAGATCAGCAAGGATGGAGCCCGCATTGAAGCCAAAGAGTTTGTGGACAAGCGCGAGAAGCTCACCCGCAAAGTGCGCTGGGAGCAGCTCGAGGATGAAGTGGAATACACCGGCACGGCATTAGACAAAGACGTGGTGAACCCCAGCCAGATCCGAAACATCATCCGGGCCTTTCGGGACAAGCTGCCCGAGATCTTTCCCGGAAGGCAGGAGGTGCCCAAAACACTCATCTTCGCCAAGACCGACAGCCACGCCGACGACATTATCGGGATGGTACGTGAAGAGTTTGCCGAAAGCAATGAATTCTGCAAGAAGATGACCTACAAGATAGATGAAGACCCCAAATCGGTGCTGGCCCAGTTCCGTAACGAGTACTACCCGCGCATTGCGGTTACGGTGGATATGATCGCCACGGGCACCGACGTAAAGCCGCTGGAGTGCCTGCTGTTTATGCGGGATGTGAAGAGCCGCAACTATTTTGAACAGATGAAAGGCCGCGGCACCCGCACGCTCGACCGGGAAGGGCTGATCAAAGTGACGCCTTCAGCCCGGACCGGCAAAACCCACTTTGTGATTGTGGATGCCGTGGGGGTAACCAAATCTGTGAAGACCGACAGCCGCCCCCTGGAACGCAAGCGCACGGTTCCGCTAAAAGATCTGCTGACGGACATTATGCTGGGAAGTGATGATGAAGATTTCTACACTTCGGCCGCCAGCCGCCTGGCCCGCCTGGAGCAGCAGCTTGACGATAGCGACAAAGAGGAATTCAAAGCCAAAACCGGCAAGAGCATAAACCGGGTAACCCACGAACTGCTGGATGCCTTTAACCCCGACGCGATCGAAGACCTTGCACAAAAATCCCCCCTTGAGGGGGGTACGGGGGGTGACCTCGCCGAAGCCAGGAAAAAGCTGATGGATCAGGCCTCCTCCACCTTCACCGGCGAGATCATCGAATACATTGACGAGGTA
>CALJMB010000173.1 GCA_937982515.1 uncultured Balneolaceae bacterium | reverse complement strand
TACTACTTTCCCGGCGGTACGGCCCGGCCCCGGATGATTGTTGAGGAACGGACCAGTTTCAAGTTCCCCGCTTCGGCCCTCGCCTGGCTGGAGCCTCTGGAGAACGTACATACCGGCTTTGCCCGGAGCAATCCTTCCTACGAAATGTATTATGAGAAAGGCATTCCGGTAGGGACGGAAGCTCCCTATGAGGCAGGGTGGGCCTATCCCGCGCTGTTCAAATCCGGAGAAAGCTGGGTGCTGATTACGGAAACAGGACTGGATGAGCACTATGCCGGCACACGCCTGCGCCCCCAATCTCCGGATGGAGAGTACCGGGTCGGCTTCCCCATGTGGGGAGAGACTACGGCGGACGGCTACCTCTATCCCCATTCAGAGCTGCCGTGGAAAACCCCCTGGCGGGTGATAACGGTAGGCACGCTGGCAACCATTATCGAATCTACTCATGGCACGGATCTGGCCACTCCGCCCGGGGAGGACGATTATTCATTCGTCAAACCGGGACACGCGTCATGGAGCTGGGCCATTCTGAAAGACCATTCTGTTAATTATGATACCCAAAAAGAGTTCATAGACTATGCAGCCGAAATGGGCTGGGAGTATACCCTGGTGGATGTTAACTGGGATACCAATATCGGTTATGAAGGCGTAGCCAAGCTGGCCGATTATGCCGCCGAAAGGGGCGTTGGGCTTTTCGTCTGGTATAATTCAGCGGGCAGTTGGAACCATACGCCGTATCATCCCCGCAATAAACTGCTGACGCATGAATCGCGGGTCAGAGAGTTCCGGCGGCTCCAACAGATGGGCATCAAGGGCATTAAAGTTGATTTCTTCGCCGGCGACGGGCAGGCGATGATCGAATACTACCAGGATCTGTTCCGCGATGCCGCCCGGTTCAGGCTGATGGTCAATTGTCACGGATCCACCCTGCCCCGCGGATGGCACCGTACCTATCCCAACCTTATGACGATGGAGGCCGTTAAAGGCTTTGAGTTTTTAACCTTTGAGCAAAGCAACGCCAACCACGGGGCATCCACGGCGGCTATGCTGCCTTTTGCCCGTAACGCTTTCGACCCGATGGACTTTACCCCGATGGTGTTTTCAGAAATTCCGAATATAGAGCGCGTAACCCGTAACGGCCTGGAGCTGGCGGAATCGGTGATCTTCCTCTCCGCGGTGCAGCATTTTGCAGAGACTCCGGAAGGGATGAAAACGGTTCCCGCCTATGTGAAACACTTCCTCCGGGAACTTCCGGCCGTATGGGAAGACACCCGGTTTTTGGATGGCTACCCCGCCCGGCACATCGTGCTGGCCCGCAGGAGCGGTGGCCAATGGTACATAGCCGGCCTTAATGGAGAAAACAGCTCCAAAACACTGACCCTGGATCTGTCTTTTATAGCTCCCGGACAGGAATTGCAGATGATCACCGATGGGAGGACCAAGCTTTCCTTCACACAACAACAGCTGGATCTTCCGGCAAACGGCCAACTTGAAGTACCGTTAAAAGGCAATGGCGGATTTGTCATTGTTGCTGATGCAAAGTGAGGGTTAGTTGATTGGGAAATTGGGGGAGGTAACCACGGAAGGGCCGGGGCGTATGGCCATACGCCCCTGTTACACAATATACCTGTCCTTATGGCACAGGCTCCTTAACCCTGTTGCACAAGCCGCCCAACCTTACGGTTCAGACAGCCTAACCTTACGAGCCGGGATGATTAACCTTACGGGTCAGGCAGGCTAACCTTACGGCTCAAGTCGCTTGTCCTTACGGTTCGGGAGGCTTGTGCTTACTATGTATTCGGATGGTCCTTACGGTACAAGACGCCTGTACTACCGTTACAAGGTGTTTGTACTACCGGTACAAGGTGTCTGTACTAGTCGGTACAAGGTGCTTGTACTACCGGTACAAGATGCTTGTACCAATTGTATGAAGGGAAGATGCAGGCCACCCTGGAGGTGGGCTACCCCGGAGGGTACCGGCTAAGATACCCATCCTGCATAAAACCATCCGTGCCTATCCGCGCAGATCCGCGGCCTTTTCCAAAACATGGGGCAGACATGTAAGGCAGACACGTAAGGCAGACACGTGGGGGCAGACCCGTAGGGGCAGACACGTGGGTCTGCCCCTACGGGTTGATTAATGTGAATCTCTTTTAACGGTGCTTCCCGATTTACCGCGGAGGAAATCGAAATCGGCCCCCAGATGCGCTTGCTGCACGTGTTTTTGATATAAGTACCAGTATCCCCGGTCCATGTGGTAGGGCAGGGGCTTCCACTCTTTTCGGCGTTTTTCCAGCTCTTCGTCCGATACGTGGAGGGTAATCTTGCGGTTCGGTACATCCAGCTCAATGATATCTCCGTTCCTTACGAGCGCCAGCGTACCCCCGTCGGCCGACTCCGGGGAAGCGTGCAGTACGGCTGTTCCGAAGGCGGTTCCGCTCATCCGTCCGTCCGAAATGCGCACCATATCGGTTACGCCCTGTTCCAGGAGCTTCTTGGGCAGTCCCATGTTGCCCACTTCCGGCATGCCGGGATATCCCTTGGGGCCTACATTCTTCAACACCAGTACATCGTCCTTTTCCACATCAAGATCGGGATCGTTGATGCGGGCTTTGTAGTCTTCTATATCCTCGAAAACGACTGCTCTGCCTTTGTGAACCAGCAACTCCGGCGAGGCGGCAGAGGGTTTCATAACCGCTCCGTTTTCACTCAGGTTGCCTTTCACAATGGCCAGCCCTACTTCGCTTTTGAAGGGTTTTTCCCGGGTGGAGATAACCGCTTCGTTGTAACAGGGGGCCTGCTCATACAAGTCGTTAACGGTTTCGCCGGCGGCTGTGACAACCTCCGTATTGAGCATCGGCAGCAATTCCTTAATCACGGCAGGCAATCCTCCGGCATAGTAAAAGTCTTCCATGAAATAATCTCCGGAGGGCTGGAGGTTGACAATCAGCGGCACGTCCTGGGAGAGTTCATCAAAGTCGTCGATTGCCAGATCCACACCGATACGCCCTGCAATGGCTAACAGGTGAATGACAAAGTTGGTAGATCCCCCTATAGCGGTGTTCACTTTAATGGCATTCTCAAAAGCCTCGCGCGTGAGGATGTCCGACAGCCGCAGATCTTCTTCCACCATCTGCACCGCCCGCATGCCAGACATATGGGCGATGACTTTCCGGCGGGCGTCGGGGGCGGGTATGGCGGCATTGCCGGGTAAAGAGAGGCCCAGCGATTCTACCATGCAGGCCATGGTGCTGGCCGTGCCCATAACGGCGCAGTGCCCGTCGCTGCGGCAGGTACAGCCTTCGGCTTCTTCCAGGCTTTCCTGCGATATTTGGCCTGTCTTTACCTGATCGCCGAAACGCCACACATCGCTGATACTGACGTCCCGGCCCCGGAACTTGCCGGTCAGCATAGGTCCGCCCGATACTACGATGGTAGGCAGGTCTACACTACAGGCGCCCATTACCAGGCTGGGGGTGGTCTTGTCGCATCCGCAGAGCAGCACTACGCCATCCAATGGGTTGGCGCGGATCGACTCTTCGGTATCCATGCTGGCCAGGTTACGGTAGAGCATAGCCGTCGGCTTCATCAATGTCTCGCCCAGGGAGGTGACGGGAAACTCTACGGGAAATCCTCCCGCTTCTATAATGCCTTCCCTGACAGACTGTGCCAGATCCCGGAAGTGCGAGTTACAGGGTGTGAGTTCCGACCAGGTATTACAGATTCCGATAACCGGCTTGTCTTTGAATTTGTGATTGGGGATTCCCTGCTTCTTCATCCACGCTCTGTAGATGAAGCCATCTTTACCTGTTCTCCCGAACCATTCCCTGCTGCGAAGTTCCCTGCCTTTTGTGTCGTCAGCCATAATTTCCTGTACGTATTGATTTATTGAAGAGATCTGATAGCGTTTAAACCAGTTGAATGTACAAAGTATGCGCTAAGAATTCGAATTAAAAGTAGCGGGGAGGGGGGAGGCGTGCGGCCACCCTTCCGCATCCCATTCTATTTTCAGGATAAGGAGCTTTGAGCGGCCTTCATCGGAGAGATCGTATCCGTGAGCTATCAGATAGTCGGTTCCGTCAAATGTGTATACGGCGTTGTGCCCGATACCGGCATAGTGTTCATTGCCCCTGGCTACCAGCGTGCCCCCTCCGTGAATCATTTTCTGTTCTGAGCGATCCAGGTAAGGTCCGGTGATGGCTCTGGAGCGGCCCACTACTACTTTATACGTGCTATTTTCGCCGCTGCAGCAACGGTCCCACGATGCAAACAGGTAGTAATAACCATTCCTTTTAAAGATAAACGGGGCTTCGATGTCGCTGTTCTCCGTATCGCCCGCGTCCCGTTCATCGATTTTCCAGTAGCGGTATCTGGAGGCGATGGTATGCCATTCTTCAGGAGGACCGGCAATGCCGGTAAGGTTTTCAGCCATCTTTACCAGCTTAATACCCATCCAGTAAGAACCGAACGCCATCCAGGGCGTGCCCTCTTCATCAAAGGCCAGGTTGGGGTCGATGGCGTTCCACATATCTCTGCCGGGTACGGATTCAACTACCTTACCGCGGTCTACCCATTTGAAATCCGGGTCATCGGGATGCAGAGTAGTATTGGTGGCTACGCCTATGGCGGATGTGTTGCGCCCGAAGGCCGAAACCGAGTAGTAGAGGTAATACATTCCATTATGATGAACGATATCGGGAGCCCAGAAGGAGCCGCGGAAGCCCGGCACCACCTCATGCACCCATTCCGGAACCGATTCCAGTACGGGATCCAGCCGCTTCCACTCCTTCATATCTGTGGAGGCGTAGGCAGTGATACCTCTTCCGGTGCCGAACAGATAGTAGATTCCATCCTGTTGTATCATGACCGGATCGTGAATGGGCACGCTCCCATTCTGGGCATGGGCCCGGCCGGCCATCAGCCCCATACATAACAGCAGTAAAGGCAATCTGTTACGGTGCTGTAAATAACAAAGAAGATTATCCCGAATAATTGTTAACAAACCTGCCATATCACTCATCTGATTTAATGCCCCTGTAATAAAGAATGTACAACCCCGGTTAGATTTTGAACCCTGAACCTGTCAATGCCTATGTATATGCAAAAGCGTTCAGAATAACAAGCCAATCATAAAGCCAAATGCCAATAAGGTTAGCCACAGATGGGCACAGGTAAAATCCATTTAAATCCGCGTAGATCCGCGGCTTAAACCAACGTTTCCGGCCCGGCTTTTTTGATCGTGAAGCCTTGGTTTTCGTCGTAGTCTGTGAGATTAAACAGGGGTTGATGGCTGTCGTGATAGCCCATAATGGTAAATCCCTCCCGGTGCGCCTTGTGGGTGAGTTCCCTGCGTATGTTCATGCTCTCTTTAGGGTCGTAATCGTACTTGGCGGCAAACGTGCGGTTAACTTCACTCCGCAGGGCCAGCACATCTCCGGCCATCAGATATCTTTCAGTTTCATTTTGAAAAAGAAGCAGGTAAGAAAACTCGGTATGGCCTCCGATATGCCTGACCTCAATATCAGGATAGGGCCGGTCTTCTTCTTCATAAAAATGGAGATCGGCCCGGGCATCCAGAAAGCTGGCGAATTCAGCCCGTGTCGCATCGCTGTAGTCTTCCATTTCCTGAATCTTGTTCCACTCCCTTTTGGAGACCCACACTCTGGCATCCGGAAACGTCAACTCCCAATAGCCCGAACCCTTTCCGGCAAGTCCGCCAATATGGTCGTAATGGAGATGGCTGGTAAAAATATCGGTGATATCATATTCGGTCAGTCCCAGCCGGCCCAGATTTTCTTTGATGGTTTCGGTACTGGTATCTTCGCCAAAATCTCCTATTCCAGCATCAAACAGGTAGTTTCTCTCCGGTGTTTGAATCAGAAAAGGGTTGATCGATATCTTTAACGCTCCTCTGGCCGGAGGATCTTCCCGGCCGATACGATTGAACTTTTTGTCGAGTCCAACGGAGAAAGTCCCTTCGTAGAGGGGGTGGACATGTATGGACATAGAATCTGATTTAAGATTTGTGGTAGAAAGATTCAGAATTCAGAATAGCCTTTGAATAGGCATTGATAAGTTTGCTGACGTCCTGAAGCTTTACATTAAGGGTCTTGGTATTACCATAACCTAAATCCTTAGCCAGAATCAGGTAATACCGGCACTCTTCCAGCGAGCCTTGAGCCATGTTGAGGAATCTTAACTTGTCTTTTTGACCTCTTTTCTTAAAGCCTTCAGCAATATTGGCCGCAATCGATACAGCTGAGCGCCTGAACTGCGAGGTTAAGCCATACAACTCAGCTTTTGGAAAGCTACCAGAGTACTTATAAACACCAAGTACAAACTCATGAGCCTTTTGCCAAACAACCAAATCTTTAAATGTTTTTGCAGGTTCGCTCATCACAGCCTCCGTTTATTCTGATTTCTGAATTCAGAATTCTGAATTCTTTTATAGTAAGACTAACA
>CALJMB010000172.1 GCA_937982515.1 uncultured Balneolaceae bacterium | reverse complement strand
CCTTCGATACAAGCAGGTAATCTCATCGAAGTTGTACCCACCCGGTAGCGTCTCTGTTGTGGCGGTAACCCGGCCATGCCCCGGCCCGGGCCCGGAGCAGTACCGGAGATGGCCCGGAGATGAATCAGAGTTTTTAAAGTGATTTTATCATAATTTTACATTATATATATACTTTAACAGTATGAACAGTAACGTGGCTGCGGGAATGGTAGCGGAGCAGCCGGGCTACACCGGCCGCTTTTATCCTGAAGATGCGTTGTATTCCGCACCCCTCAACTTTAAGACAAGGAATGCGTTATGGCTAAGATACCGGATGGAATTTTATCGGGCTTCAGGGGAAAAATCGGCCCTATTGTAGGCTCAAAACGGCATGGGAAGTACTATATCCGTTCTCAGCCCTCATCCATAAAAGACCCGAAATCCCCGAAACAGCTGCTGCAGCGCAACCGCATGGAGCTGGTATCTCCCCTCGCCGGCAGCCTGGATGCGTTTATACGGCACACCTATGGAACAATTAAAGCCCACCGCCCGCGCGACCCGTTTATGTCGGTCAATTTGAAATCGGCCGTCAAGGTTACCGAAGAAGGCAATGAATTGGATTATGAGGGGCTGATGGTTTCTACGGGCGCCCTGAAGAATGTGGAGCAGCCGGCTGCTGTTCGAACCCATAAACAGGAGATCCGCCTGAGCTGGACCGACAACAGCGGAGAGGCCATGGCCCAGGCAACCGACCGGGTGCTGATAATGGGGCTGATGAAGCACCGCCGGAACCATTATCCCGTTTTTGACCTGGATTCATTTACCCGCACCGATGAGGAAGCGGTATTGGCCATCGGTCCGCAAATCGATCGTTACACGTTCCACATGTACATCTGCACCCTGGATAAAGCCGGTACCATGGCCTCCAACAGTATATACCTGGGCGAGCGGTGAAAGGATTGTACAGAAGTGGCCGGAGGAAGAGTTACCTAAGTTAAAATTTCGGTGACTAAAAACCGTCCACAGATTTGCGCGAATAGACATTCATGGGAGTAAGCAGCGGCGCCGGCAGTGGCAGGAAACCTATCTCCGGATAGTGCTATGAGGATAGAGGATCACAGAACATTCCTTTGTACGACTCTGTGCTTTCCCTGTGTAGCTCTGTTGAATAGTCGTATCCGGCACAGAACCGGGGCCACATATGATACACCAACATGACAGGCCATACGATAGCCGGGAAACAACATGGAGGGTTGTTAAGGTTTTGACACAACGGGGTCCTCTTGATGATTTGAGATCACCGCCTGGCAACAGGCTTGAAGTGTTGCGGGGTGATTATAAAGATTTTCATAGTATTCGAATTAACACACAATGGAGAATTGTATTCCGCTGGCAGGATTCCAGTGCATATGAGGTTGCTATTGTAGATTATCATTAATGAACAGAAATAGGTGAATCTATATGATTCCAGAAAACAGAGTTACCACACATCCCGGTACCATATTGCTGAAAGAGTTTCTTGAGCCGATGGGACTAACCCAAAAAGAGTTGTCAGATCATTTGGACATACCCATTCAGCGGATTAACGAAATTGTAAAAGGCAAAAGAGGAATTTCTCCAGACACTGCCTGGTTGCTGTCCGGGGCGTTCGATACGTCTCCTGAATTCTGGCTGAATTTGCAGTCTATGCACGATTTATCATCCCATCGTCCAGACAGGCATATCAAACCCCTCAAGGCTGTTCAGGCATAACCAGCAATCCCTGCTGACGGAGAGCCCGACTTTTGAGTTCGTTGCCCTGCAGCAGAATATGGTACAGTATCTGGTGTTTGCGGCCTTACAGATATCATTGCCTGCCCGCTCCTTCAGTTTTTGGAGGTGTTCACAGAATAATCCGGGAGGGGTAATACCCAAAATCTTTTCGGGGGTTGCCTGTTCGGGACTGGGGCAAAAGGCCTTCTCTGCCTGACGAACTTGCTGCAGATGTATTACTTATAGCAGCGGGGTATGGAGAGAAACCTGTGAGGTGCAGAACAGGGAAGATGGGTATGATTCGGCGACGGATGGCCGGAGCGGCTTCTACAGCCTTCGGTGGTTCCTCTTCGGCCTTTGCAATTCCGACAGGGTGAGTAGAATTCGTATAATGCGGAGAGGGAGGGATTCGAACCCTCGGTACCCGTTAGGGTACACACGCTTTCCAGGCGAGC
>CALJMB010000171.1 GCA_937982515.1 uncultured Balneolaceae bacterium | reverse complement strand
CAGAACCGGCCACTTGGGTGGATGAACCCGGGTTGCCGGGTCACGCGTCCGCACGCCGTTCCGGAGGCGGGTTCACCCCTAAATCCCCTGAAGGGGACTTATTGAATGGCGCGGGCAGCCGCTCGTGCCCCTTCGGCCAAGAGCACGAACGGACGTTCGCGCTTATAACCTGGATAACAGAATTGAGTGCCTCAAGCAGAACGTAACAGCCCTGCCAACTCCTTCGGAGTGGTTAGCCGATGCAGGTCTTTTACCGGGGACTTTAATGTAGCATTCTGATCCCGAACTCACGTTAAGTAGAAGAATGGAGCAATCTGCTGCCGATGGCAGGAGCGGGCGTTCTCATAGGGTACACGGGCAGGCTGTAATTCAGATAAAACTCTTTTCTAAAAATTCGGCTTCAATACCAAGGTGGGTGAGCTGTTCAAGGCTTTTCTTCAGAGATTCAGCATGCTGTACAGGGCAGGCCAGAATAAGTGTTACATCTTCCATGTACTCAGAGCTTAGCTCTGACAGTTCATACTGACGGATCAGTTTTTCTACAGTATTCTGTTCGGAGTATGGATAGTTGATTTCCACTTTCCAGACCAGGCGTATAGGTTCCGCTTCGGCTTTTTCCAGGCAGAGAGCGGCCGTATGCCCATAGGCTTCTATCAGTCCCGGTTTTCCCAGCTTGGTGCCGCCAAAGTATCTTACCACCACCAGCCCTGCATTGATAACATCGAAGGATTTCATCTGATTTAAGATGGGCATGCCCGCCGTGCCTCCGGGCTCTCCATCATCCTGAGCGAATTCTTCAACCCTGATGGGATCGTACCGCCAGGCGTAGCAGTGGTGTGTGGCATCGGGATGCCTGGATTTGATGTCCTGAAGTTGATCGTCGAACGAATCTTTATCTGTTATGGGGAATAAGTACCCAAGGAATTTTGAGCCTTTATCGCGATACGTGTCTGAGACCGGTTTTTTAATGACTTTCATAAAATATTCACTATGGTTATGCCAACTCTGTTCTATCGCTTCCATAGAACGCGGATACGGCGGATGGAGCCGATACACGCAGATGATACACCGGATTCTCTTCACCGATCCGATCGCCCGATGTGGTCGGATCGGTGAAGGGGATGGGCGTTTGTTTCAGCGTGGTTTATGGTAATTTCAGTATATTTTAATGTATATTAAAACTGTGTATGTAACTATTGGATAACTTTAGCAAGTAGATCCGGCAATTTAGAACTTTTCTTAATTGCGGCAGACAGGTTATATCATGTTAAACCATCTTGCCTTTTTTACGATTTCGCCTCATCTTCCCAATCATAGAACAAAAACATTTGTTGATAAAATTAATAGTATTGATCTAACTAAATAAGTCAGATCAAATTAATTTAAAGATAAGCGATGCCATCACTTCTAAAAGCGCTTCAATCACAGGTTGGCAGAAAGATTCTGTCTAGCATTACCGGTATAGGGCTGATCATTTTTCTTATCGGTCACCTGGCGGGAAACCTCACACTTTTCGGTGAAGCTAATGCATTCAACGCCTACACGTTTAACCTCGAAAGCCTGGGCTGGATACTCTACATCATAGAGTTTGTTCTGGTGCTGGGATTCATTCTGCACGCCTATGTAGGTATTTCCATATGGTGGAGGCGCAGAAAGAACCGGCCTGAGGGATATGAGAAGTATGAAAGCAAAGGGGGACCCAGCCATATGACCTGGTCTTCCAAAAGTATGATTTTCACAGGAATTGTACTGCTGGTGTTTTTAGTTATTCACCTGGATTCTTTCAAGTTTGCCGATACTGAAATGACTACGCTGAACGGAGAACAGGTGCGCGACCTGAAAGCGCTTGTCATGGAGAAATTCCAAACGCCGTTGTATGCATTCGGATACACCTTTGTGATGATTTTACTTGGCCTTCACCTCAGGCATGGTTTCTGGAGTGCTTTCACCAGTCTTACGATGAGGCATAACAAGCTATCTGGTATCGTCTATACCATAGGGGTCGTTTTCGCCATATTATTGGCCATCGGATTTATATTTATACCGCTGTACATCTACTTCACCGGCGGCCAGGGAGCTTTAATCTCTTATTGATGAAAGGCAGAGAAGGCCACTAAAACACAAAAACACGAAACTTTGAACAAATTTGAAAGGCACAAAAAGTTTGCTCCTGTTTCTGATGAGCTTAATCGGATAGGGAGGGAAATAGTTGATGCCGCATTCAAAGTTCATAAAGAGTTAGGGCCAGGGTTACTCGAAAGAATTTACGAAACTTGTTTCTGTTACGAATTATCAAAGAAAGGTTTGAAAAGTGCCAGGCAGGTTGAGTTTCCGGTCAAATATGACGGATTAGTTTTTGATGAGGGGTTAAGACTGGATGTACTTGTTGAAAATGAAGTAATTTGTGAATTAAAGGCAGTTGATGAGGTCAACAGGGTTTGGGAGGCTCAGATTTTGAGTCATCTTAAACTATTGGACAGGCGATTAGGATTTTTAATTAATTTTAATGTCCGAAACATTGGCAAAGGCATTAAGCGCTTTGTCTTGTAGTTTTTAATTTCAAACTACACAAAACACAATTTTTTGTGTTTTTGTGTTTTAGTGGCAAAAAGAAAAAGGCAATGAATTTAGATTCAAAAGTTCCTTCCGGGCCGTTAGAAGAAAAATGGTCCAAACATCTTAACGATATTAAACTGGTTGCGCCTAACAATAAGCGCAAACATAATGTCATCGTTGTAGGTACGGGTCTGGCGGGAGGGTCTGCCGCTGCAAGCCTGGCCGAACTGGGCTACAACGTAAAGAGTTTTTGCATTCAGGATTCCGCCCGCCGGGCTCACAGTATTGCCGCCCAGGGGGGGATCAACGCCGCCAAGAACTATCCCAATGACGGCGACAATATCTGGAGGCTCTTTTACGACACGATTAAAGGAGGGGACTACCGCTCCCGGGAAGCCAATGTCTACCGCCTGGCGCAGATTTCGAACGAAATCATCGATCAGGCTGTGGCGCAGGGCGTGCCTTTTGCCCGGGAATACGGAGGCCTGCTGGCTAACCGTTCGTTCGGTGGGGCTCAGGTTTCCCGAACCTTCTATGCCAGGGGACAGACAGGCCAGCAGCTTCTGCTAGGCGCATACCAGGCTATGATGCGGCAGGTTCATGAAGGAAAAATTGAATACTACCCACGCCATGAGATGCTCGATCTGGTGTTAATTGACGGAAAGGCGAGGGGTATTATTACACGCGATCTGGTTTCCGGTGAAATTAAACGGTGGATGGCCGATGCTGTTGTGTTGTGTACCGGTGGTTACGGCAACATATTTTATCTCTCCACCAATGCAAAAAATTCAAATGTGACGGCCGCGTGGCGCTGTCACAAACGCGGGGCTCTGTTTGCCAATCCGTGCTACGTACAGATTCATCCCACCTGTATTCCTGTATCCGGAGATTACCAGTCCAAGCTGACGCTGATGAGTGAGAGTCTGCGTAACGACGGCCGTGTGTGGGTACCCCGGAAGAAAGGAGACAATCGTCCGCCCAACCAGATTCCTGATGATGAGCGGTATTATTATCTCGAGGAGAAATATCCCAGCTTCGGTAACCTGGTACCGCGAGACGTAGCGTCCAGAAATGCCAAGATTGTGTGCGATGAAGGCATGGGTGTTGGACCTACGGGGTATGCCGTTTACCTCGATTTCCGTGATGCCATAAAGCGTCAGGGGGTGAAAACCATCTCCGAGAAGTATGGCAACCTCTTCGATATGTATGAAAATATCACCGGAGATAATCCCTATGAGGTGCCGATGCGCATATTCCCGGCTGTTCACTACACCATGGGCGGGCTCTGGGTGGACTACAACCTGATGAGCAACATCCCCGGCCTGTTTGTTGCCGGCGAAGCGAACTTCTCCGATCACGGCGCCAACCGCCTGGGGGCCAGCGCTCTGATGCAGGGGCTTGCCGACGGTTACTTTATCATTCCCTACACGATTGGAGATTATATTGCCGGTAATGAACTCCCTGAGGTGAAGACGAACCATGAAGCGTTTGATGAAGCGGCTCAGAACGCGCAGCAGCATATAGACAAGTTGCTGAATGTGAAAGGAGAAAAGAGTGTCGTCGAATTCCACAGGGAGCTGGGGAAGATTATGTGGGATAAAGTCGGCATTGCCCGTAATGCAGAAGGCTTGAAAGAGGCGATTGTACAGATTCGGGCCCTGCGGGATGAGTTCTGGCAGAATGTACGCGTACCAGGCGACCAGGCCAACTACAATAAGTACCTGGAGTTTGCCGGGCGGGTTGCCGATTTCCTCGAACTGGGCGAGTTGATGGCGCAGGACGCACTGAACCGTGATGAGTCAGCCGGATGCCATCTGCGTGAGGAACACCAGACCAGCGAAGGAGAAGCGCTGCGAAACGATGAAGAGTACTCCTTTGTATCTGCCTGGGAGTACCAGGGGGTAAATGGACAGTTGCAGGAGCAGCTGCACAAAGAGAACCTCGAATTTGAGTTCGTCGAACTAAAACAACGAAGTTATAAGTGATACAGGCCACGAAAACACAAAAACACGGAAAATACTCTTTTGTGCTTTCGTGTTTTTGTGGCATTAAAAAATTCTTGAATTATGGCTGATACATTTACCATCCACTTAAAAATTTGGCGGCAGGCTGGTCCCGATCAACCCGGTAAACTGGTTGACTATACTCTGGATAATGTAAACGAGCACATGTCTTTCCTGGAGATGCTGGACGTACTCAACGAGCAGCTTGTTGCTGAAGGCAAGGAACCTGTCGAGTTTGATTACGACTGCCGCGAAGGCATATGCGGTTCCTGCAACCTGATGATCAACGGGCAGGCACACGGGCCAAAAGCTCTGACCTGTACCTGCCAGCTGCACATGCGCAACTACAGCGACGGCGATACTATTGTAGTTGAGCCATTCCGGGCCAGGGCTTTTCCCGTAATTAAAGACCTGGTAGTAGATCGCAGCGCTTTAGATCGTATTATTCAGGCAGGGGGGTATATTTCTGTCAAGACCGGATCAGCCCCTGAAGCGAATTCCATACCTGTCGACAAAGCTGTTTCGGACAAAGCATTTGACTACGCCACCTGTATCGGCTGCGGCGCCTGTGTGGCAGCCTGTCCCAACTCATCGGCTTCGCTATTTACCGGAGCGAAGCTTGCGCATCTTAACCGTTTTCCCCAGGGTGAACCGGAACGCCGTAAGCGAACGGTTGCTATGGTTGAACAGATGGATGCCGAAGGGTTCGGCGACTGCTCCAACTTTGCCGAATGTGAGGCTGTATGTCCCGTAGGTATTTCCATTTCAGCCATTGCCGAAATGCGTCGGGACTATATGAAAGCGTTGGTGGCCGGCGAAGAGGCATAGGTTGTTTGTTTTTGGTTATTAGTTATTGGTTATCGGGGAAAGGCACGATCTGTGTTCTGTTTCTTTATTTCCCCAATAACCATTACACCCATAACTAATAACCTACCGTATCTTCTCAATCTTCTCATACGAAGTCTTGATACCCTTAATAAGGGCAGAACTCAGCCCATTGTGTTCCATCTCATTCAGCCCTGCAATGGTACAGCCGCGGGGAGTGGTAACGCGGTCGATGGCCTGTTCGGGGTGATCCTCGGAATTAAGCAACAGCGAAGCAGCACCCAACGCTGTCTGTGAGGCAATCAGCTGTGCTTCATCGGCATGAAAACCTACCTCAATACCTCCCTGTGAGGCCGCGCGTATAAACCGCAGGAAGAAAGCGATGCCACATGCGCCAAGCACCGTAGCTGCTTCCATAAGGTGATCGTCAATGACAAGCGTTTCACCCAGTGCATCAAAAAGGCGAATGGTCTGTTCGAGCGCTTCCTTATGAGGGCTTGAGGTAATGCAGGTCATAGACTGGCTTATGGCAATGGCCGTATTGGGCATGGCCCGAACCACTTTGAATGTACTGCCAATCTGGCTGGTGATATCTTCTGCCTTTACGCCCGTTATCACAGAGATCAGCGTATGTTGATTGGCATCCAGTTGATCGCTTATCTCTGAGAGAAGCCCATTTAGTTGTTGCGGCTGAACCGCCAGGATTACAAGGTTGGCTTCCCGGACGGCCGCACGGTTATCATTTGTGACACAAATTCCATGTTCTTCCAGGTGTTTGATGAGAGAGACGTGACGTCGGGTAATGGTAATTTTATATTGATCCGATACGTCAGAAGTGGCAAGGCCCTGCGCTATAGCTGTACCCAGGTTGCCTCCGCCTAAGATGGTCAGGTTGGTTTTCATTGTAGCTTTTAAACTAGTTAAGTTTTATGATGTTAAATTTTCTTCCCTCAGGGAGTGAGTTTTCTACGTCCTCATTTTTAAGGCCCTAAGCCTCCTGGCTTGTACTCATATTGCTTAGATCAGATGTTAAATGATCATCAGTAGTCATCTTTCTGATGGGTTCACCTTCCGTCGGCTCGAAGAGCATGCCGGTGCAGAGACAGAATGCCCTGTTGGTACGAGTGAGAATATCGTAATTGGGGCAGCTCTGGCATCCTTTCCAGAACATCTCTTCCTGAGGTAGTTCAGAGAAGGTCACCGGCTCATAGCCCAGTTCCGAAGCGATCTTCATTACGGCCAGGCTGGTTGTGATCAAAAATATTTTGGACGCGGGGAATTTTTTTCTGGCAAGCTCAAAAGCCTGGCGTTTGATCTGCCGTGCAATGCCCAGCTTGCGAAAATCGGAATGAACGATGAGTCCCGAGAAGGCGATATACCGTTCATGCTCCCAGGTTTCGATGTAGCAGAACCCCGCCAGTTTATCGCCAGAGAGTGCAATTACGGCATTACCCTGAATCATTTTATTGCGGATATACTGCACATCCCGTTTAGCGATACCTGTGCCTCTTATCTTTGCAGCTTCTTCTATGAGCGTGCATACTTCACGGGCATACTTTGCATGGTTTCTGTGAGCTACAGTGATCGTAGTATTCATTATGTTTATAGAAAGATGACGTTTTCCGTATAATTCCCAGGCACCGGTTGGGACGCGATTAATCGCGTCTGTACGAGTATGTGCTTGAGGATAAATTAAAAAGAGTAGTAAGTTCGGTAAGCGCAGAAAACGTCCCGAAGCCTCGGCGGCGTCTCCTGCATAAGGAGATTATGATCGCGGGGAGACCCGCGGACGGCGTGGCTGCGGCACAGAAATAGACGGGACAGCAATCGGAGCACGATTGCCGTTAGATAGGTTTCTATGTGCCTTAGTTGTCATCATGGACCAAATATAAAAATAAGAAGCTTGCTAACAAATTTTTTATTATCCCATTAATGGAAAAAGTTGGATACGATCGGCAATTTGACAGGGCGACCCGGCATTTGCGGCAATTTTGGGGTTACCACTCGTTCCGCCCCGGGCAGGAAGAGGCTATCCGGTCTGTACTTGAGGGAAAGGACACCCTTGTGCTGTTCCCGACGGGAGGGGGGAAATCGCTGTGCTACCAGGTGCCGGCTACCGTGCTTGAAGGGATGACACTGGTTATTTCGCCTCTGATAGCGCTGATGCAGGATCAGGTACAGCAGCTGAACGAGCGTGATATCCCCGCTACCTTTATCAACAGCACACTCTCTTCCCGGGAGGTGGAACAGCGGCTTGTGAATGCACGAAACGGGATGTATAAGCTGTTGTATTGTGCGCCGGAACGGCTAAAGACTTCTCTCTGGGAAGCTGAACTGCCAAAGCTAAATATCGAACTGGTAGCCATAGACGAGGCCCACTGTATTTCTGAATGGGGGCATGATTTCCGTCCGGGTTACCGGGAGATCCGTACCTCACTCGAATCCATAGCAGGGTCCGTAACCTGGATAGCCCTTACAGCAACCGCCACCCCAGAGGTACGGAAAGATATTATCGACAATCTGTCTTTTCAGAAGGCACGGGTTATCTCAAGGGGATTCGGCCGGCCCAACCTTAAATGGTGGGTGCTGGAGGCTCCAAAGAAGGAAGAAAAGCTGTTGAGATGTGTTGCTAAAGCGCACAGAAACGGCTCAGGACTTATCTATGGGGGAACCCGACGTAACTGTGAAGAACTGGCATCATTGATTGGGCGGCAGCTGGGCATAACAGCAAGGGCGTATCATGCAGGAGTTGACAAGGACCGGCGTAAAGAGATCCAGCAGAAGTGGGTAAGCGGTGAAATTCCACTGGTAGTTGCCACCAATGCGTTTGGGATGGGTATTGACAAAGCAAATTGCCGGTACGTAATTCACTACGACATGCCATTTACTCTGGAGGCTTACTATCAGGAGGCGGGCCGGGCCGGGCGCGACGGCAAAGAGAGCTTTCCTATATTGTTGTATAAGCCTTCGGATTTTATCCGGGCAGGAAAGCGTTTAAAGGATTCTTATCCCGAAAGGGAGCAACTGCAACAGGTTTACGATGCATTGTGTGACACGTACAACCTGGCCGTAGGCTCAGAGATGGATAAAGCCGAAGAAGCATCGCTGGTATTGCTGGCCAGGCGTGCGCGGCTGTCACGTTCTATTGTAAAAGCGTCCCTGAAAGTTCTTAATCAACTGGGTATTATACAGTTAACGGAGCATGTCTTACCCCAAATCGGCTTGCAATTCCTGGTGCATGAATCCTATGTGCGGGATAAAATCAATACATACTCCAACAGGCAGAAAGCCGAGTTTGTAGATATGTTATATCGCCAGTTCGGAGCGGAAGCATTTGGCGAAATGAAATACCTGGAACTGGATTATCTCAAAAAGAAGCTCAATACATCCGCCAATAGCATTATTAAGGGGTTGCAGGTATTACATAAACATGATCATCTGCTGCTGTATGAGGCGATTGGAGAATTACCACTGGTTCGGCTCACAGACAGGCGTATGGCCTCACTGCCATTTTCTAAACATGAGCTGGAAAAGCATCGTAACAGCCTTTTGAAGAAGCTGGAATACATTAAGGGGTATATAAAAACAACCAACTGCCGGGAGGTGTACATCCGCAACTATTTTGGAGAGTGTGGTGTCGGGCGTTGCGGACATTGTGATAACTGCCTGAACATTCACAGGGATGATTCATCTGGTGTTTCTGACAAAGAGCTAATAGAATTAAAACAGTTGTTAAAAAAGGGAGACAAGAGCCTGGCAGAGATTCAGCAGCTGACCCGCTGGAACAAAAACCGCATAAAAAAGACGCTCTCTTATCTGATACGTGAAGAGCGGGTGGAATCCAGGGAAGAGAAATATCACTGGAAGGAGGAGTAATGAGGAGTATTAAGTATTAAGTATTAAGTATTAAGTATTAAGTATTAAGTATTAAGTATTAAGTA
>CALJMB010000170.1 GCA_937982515.1 uncultured Balneolaceae bacterium | reverse complement strand
TTCCTATAGCTTCAAAAAAAAGATGAAACCCTTTTTTTTCTACAAAACGACCTGCACACAGAAATGTGCAAGGCCTGCCATTTTGATACCAATTTGTCTTTTCCGGATATTCTGAAACCGGAATAAGCAATGGATTGATAAGAACTTTATCAGGATTAGCTCCTAAAGCTGTGACTTCATTTTTAAGCTGTGGACCCTCTACAAAAACTCCGGCAGCCTGTTCAAAAATGAGTGCTAATTCCTTTTTATATTGTAAATCTTTTTGAGGTAATTTTGTAGCATCATAGCCATAAAAGCTGACTACAAATGGAATATCAAGGTTTGAAGACTGGCAAGCCTTAGCATAACGGATCCCTAGTCTTCCGAAATGACAATGTACTATGCTCGGCTTTAACACATCGAGGTAGGCCTTTAAAAAAAGAGTATGCTTGTTTGCCCCTTGAATACGCTCTCTTATATAGCGACCAAAGCCTTTAACAGAACCCCTGGAATAATTAAACTGTGGTATCTGGTATCTCGTTAAAGTCTCATTATCTAAGGAAATATTGGGTAGATGGTTAAATTTTTCTGCTATAACAACGGCCCTGCCCCAGGCCGTCGATTGGTTGACAAAACGACCGATAAAAGTCTCAGACTTATTTAAATAAGTCCCCATATAGTGGACCAGACTTATTGAATCAGGCATAAAAAGGTATTGTTAAGCTTTTGAGTATCTTTAATGATAGAAAACATGTTAACCCGTTAACTACTTTTAATTTCTATCTTATCCGGCAGAATGTTTTCGATGACAACAAACCCTGATTATTGAACTTCGACCTTTCTTTTATTGATCTGTTCAAAAATCAATCCTCTGAGATCAACATAGGAGGGTGGTTTTAAAAAATAGACAAATGCGCTGTATAGGATAATTCCAAGTAAAACCTGTAGTACTAAAAGCAACCATAAAGGCCAGGAAACAGGAATGAAATAGCCAACTCCCCAAACTATTACGGCCATTACAACTGAGATAAAAAACGTACTTTTCAGGTTTTTTAACAGATCCCGATAAGTAAGACCGACAAGCCTCCCGGCAAACTTGAAACTGGGGTAGGAATTTATAGCGGATGCTGTAGCATATCCAATAGCTACACCCAAAACTCCCCATTTAATACCTGTCACTATTCCAATGAAAACTACTGCTTTTAGTACAATTCCTACACGGAATTGTAAATCAGCTCTGCCCTGCGATAAATAGAGATTACCATTCAATGTACCAATTGATTGAATCATGCCGACGAGACACAGTACCTGAAGGATTGGAATCATTCCCGACCACTGCTCTCCGAATACTACTAGTACAAATGGCTCTACTACTACGAAAAGCCCGGTCATCATAGGAAAAGTAATCAAGGCTATGACACGGGTTATTCTCAGAAAAACCTGTCGAACCTTCTCTCTGTCATCCTGGATTTTTGAAAGCGCCGGAAACATTACTCGTGATAATACATGCGAAACATTCTGAAGAGGCAACAACATAATTGCGTAAGATTTGCTGTAAACGCCCAAGGAGCCTGAACCTAAAAATTTACCAATGAGAAGATTGTCCAAATTTCGAGCCCAATAGTTCATGGAGCGATTCCCCAAATGATTTAAGCTGAATTTCAGCAAGGCCTTAATGGCGCCTATCCTGAATGTAAATGAAGGCCTCCAGGAACTAAAAAACCACATTAAAGCAGCCGTTGTTACCGAAATAAGTAAGGATTGTGCAACCAAGCTCCATACACCATATCCAACAGCGGCCATGTAAATAGCAACCCTTCCTGATATAAGATTTGCCAAAATCTCTATATATGAGATATACTTAAAGTTAATCTCCTTTGTAAGAAGGGTATTCTGGATAATCACGACAGAGCTGATCAAGAAATTAAAAGAAATAAACGCGGTAATAAGTCGCAATTCTGGCGTCTGATAAAACCGTGCGATGGCAGGAGCAAGCACAATAAAAAGAACCGTAAGCAATGTGCCACCTGCCAGGTTAAGCCAGAACACGGAAGATAACTCCTCTTGTGAGATCTCTTTTTTTTGTATAAGAGCCGCCCCAAATCCCAACTCTGTGAAAATCTTGGCAAAGCCTACTATTACACCGATCATACCCAATAAGCCAAATTCAGCAGGCGACAAAAGGCGGGCTAATACCACACCTATTACAAAGACTATAATATTCTGCCCAATACGCCCTATAACACTCCATTTGACACCAGAAACCGTGGTATCTTTAAAAGAATGCTGCATATATTAAACACCCTTAACTACTGGATAACCGAACTCTTCCATTAGATTACCTGCAATAGCATTAATGATTTTAATATCATCATTATCCAAATTTTTGAATGAATGAGGATTCATATCCCTGACTTCTGAAAACCGCTCATGAATACTCAGCTTGAGGTTTTCTAACTCTACACTATGATTTTTCAAGCCTATAAATTTTAATATCTTATCATATTGAGCCTGCAAATTACCTGTTAACTCCTCATACCTTATCAGCATCTTGTTATCCAGATGCTTGAAATCATTTATCATTATCTTGTTTGATTCATACCATTGCCTGGCACATACGTCGATTGAATGCCCGGCTTTACGCCTTATACCCTCTGCAACGGCATAGCCGTTCCGGATTATCCCAATGAAATAAGCATTTTTGAAATGTTTCTGCAGCCATCTTGTTCGTGCTGCATTAGTCGGTGATTTTTCCAGCAACACTTTTTTATCGATATCCGTGTATAAACTACCCCACTGTTTTTTTAATTTTACAGGATTTGGACCATTTTGATCATACTCATCTAAATAAAACTTATCCGGTTCTATAGCCCACAGTCTTGGCAGGTTTTGCTCTTTCGGTAGTAGAAACTGATCTGTAAAAAACTGTCCTTCATCGGGTAAAACTCCTACATCCGATTGAAGAGAAAGTAAATCATGCAGTAAAGTAGTTCCTGAATTGTAACACCCTACAATGAATACCCATTTATCCGGGTCGGGTAATGGCCCGAAGAAACCATTTATCTTTATTTTCATCCTTTCAGTAAAGCTGCGATAGCTCATATAAAATTTATTTAAGCAGGGTTGTAAAGTTAAATCTGACTTTATCTTTTAACTCAAATGGGATTAAATCATAGCCGTATGTGCTCAGTATTTGTCCACAAATACGCTGGAAATGATATATATCCTCATCAAACATTTCCGTCTTCCATAGATTAATACGGGAATTGGTTAGCTCCTTTTTATTTAGCTTCTTCCAGTCATCAAAATCCTCGGGTTCAAGAGCTTTATCTTTATTTTTCTTGCTATAGTTAAGCATTGAGCTGTCATAAGCAACACCGAGAAAATCACATACTTTCGAAAGCACGGGCTGAGGTTTAGTAACCAAATCTTCATACTTTAACTCAAATACGAGGGAAGAGTTAATCTTTTTAAGACTGTTGCGAATAACTTTAATGTTATTCTTCCAGTGTTTAGCCGCTGTTACCAATGATGTGGGAAGTTCCGGAGCATACTTTCCTTTTACATTTCTCAACTTACGATAAGAACAGGCAATGTCTCTTCCATCTCTGACGATATGTAAAAATTTTCCTTTTGGAAACAAGTCCGCAAGCTTATCTATATGGTTTAGATAGTAATTATTTTTATCACCCCATATTACAGCGTTTTTCTTTCCCATCTGTGTTGCATACCACCTGTAAACACATGAACATAGATTAGCATAATTTGAGGCCTTTTCTTTAAGTATGAACTCTTCCAGCGCTTCACTGTCTAAATTCCAGTACTCCATTTTGGGAACGCGACTCAATTCTTTAACAAAAGCTTCTGTCTCAGCTTTGCTACCCGAGAAATTGCCGAACGAGTTTAAAAACCTGATAACGAATCCACCCTCCGGAGGCACACAAATATTAGGATGGCAGGTTAACATTAACCTGAGCAAAGTGGTGCCCGATCTAGGATTTCCAATAATAAAAAAGGGGGGATTGCTATCCATTAGGTTCTATTTAATTCTCCTGTCGTACTATTATAAAGTTGGCAGATTTACACATTGATTTATGGCTTTCTTTGAGTTAGGATAGCTTCCTTCAATATCAATATTGGAGGGATGTAAATGACTGACAAACCAAACTCCCAGCTCAACACCTAATGCTTTCCTGGCCCATTCGGTGTTTTGTTTCTTTTCGGGTTCCACCAGTACCGGAAATCTGAGCCATACAGGTACAGAATCTTCTATAACGATAGGGGATGGATACCCATTCTCTGCACACCATACTTTCCAATGCTGGGCATTGCTCCTTCTCTCTCTGTTAAGTTTGTCTATTTTCTTGAGTTGATTACTTCCGATAGCCGCAACCGGTGTAGTCATTCTGCGACCATAGTAAAGTGGTTTCTGCTGTTTCAACTCACCTTTTGTTGTTGATATAAGTTTCTTCTCCCCCAACGAATGTTCATATAGAGGTTCTAACCAGTATCTTTGAGGGTGCTTAAATTTGTAGTAGTATAAGATCAGAGTGAAGAGCTGCCTTTCAACCCATTCATCATCGGGAACCGCCGCCTTGCTATAGTGCTCTTCTAACCTGGTTCTTATTTCTTCATCGTTAGTAGTTACGAGCCCCCCCTGTACAGTATTAAAAACTTTTGACTGTTCACTTGAATAAAAGGCTACATCACCAAAGTTTCCTACTCTTCTACCTTGGTAAAAAGCACCAGTAGTATGAGCACAGTCTTCTATAATTTTAATCCCTGAAGATTGTGCCAGCTTTATAATCTTCTCAAAATCCCTGCTGACTAATCCATAAAGGTGATGGACAAGAATAGCCTTTGTATCAGGACCTATGGCATCTTTGACACTTTCTATATCTAATCCATAGGTGTCCAGTTCTATATCAGCATACTGTATCTTAACACCGGCAAACTTAAATGCATTTGGTACTACAACACAGGTATAGGCCGGCAAAATAACCTCATCCCCTGGTTGCAAATCCAAAGCGTAAATACTCGCGCTTAAAGCTTCTCTTCCGGACATATAGGCAAATGCATGTTTTGAGCCATTCCATTCTGCAAATTCCGTTTCATATTTCTTCACATAGCTGTCATCCAGCCACTTATCTTTCTGTTTTAACCATTTTTTTGCCAGTCGAACATCATCTTTTCCCAAAGTCCTGGAAGAATGATGTGAAAAATAGAGTGTCCGATAATGCAGAAAATTTTTAACATTTATTTTCTGCTTTGCTAAAATTTCTTTTAATAGCAGTTTTAGAGACATCAGAATTAAAATACATTTTGTTGCAGAGACAGCTCTGACAACATTCCCTTTTCAAAACTCACAATAAAAGGCAAGTTCAGCAATTCTTCCCTTACTTGCCTTTCATGATACTACTCAAATGACATATTATTCAAAACAGAAGATATTTTATCAGCTATCGCATCAACATTCTTAGATAACTCTGGGTAAACCGGCAAGCGAATTAAAGTTTCGCTGTATATTGATGTATTGTTAAGAATGGATGGTTCATTAATGCTATGCTTACTAAAC
Source organism: uncultured Balneolaceae bacterium (assembly GCA_937982515.1). Classification (GTDB taxonomy): domain Bacteria; phylum Bacteroidota; class Rhodothermia; order Balneolales; family Balneolaceae; genus CALJMB01. Next base: position 10,082 of record CALJMB010000170.1, on the reverse strand, counting down.
GGAGCGGAATGCAAGGGTACGTAATGAAATGAAGCCTTAATATTTTTGGTTTTAAGGGCATTAATAGCCGGCTGCTGCAACTCCGGGCTGTTAACATGAAAAAAGAAAATATGGTAATTAGAATCGCATTCATCAGGAATACATGGCAGGGAGAGTTTACCAGCTTCTGCAAGAGGCTGTAACGCTTTATGGTAAGTCTCCCATACCCGCCGGCGTTTGTCTTTAATTTCATCTTTTTTGTCAAGCTGAACTTCTAACAAAGCTGCCAGCAAATCAGAAGGAATGTAACTACTACCCTCACTCACCCACGAATATTTGTCAATTTCTCCCCGAAAAAAGGCCGCCCTGTTGGTTCCTTTCTCGCGGATGATTTCAGCCTTTTGCGCAAATTTATCATTATTCGTTAAGAAAGCACCGCCTTCACCACAAGTAATATTTTTGGTATCATGAAAACTGTAACAGCCTATATCTCCGATTGTACCTAATGGTTTGTTCCTATAATAAGCGTCTACTCCCTGAGCAGCGTCTTCCACCACGTACAAATCGTGATCTGCGGCAATTTTCATAATGCTATCCATATCACATCCTACCCCGGCATAGTGCACCGGTACAATGGCTTTTGTACGTTCCGTGATTTTACGTCTGATATCCTCAGGGTCTATGTTCATAGTGCCTGGTGTAATATCTGCAAAAACCGGTATGGCCCCTCTCAGAACCGCAGCATTGGCTGAAGAAACAAAGTTAAAGGAAGGCATAATAACCTCATCCCCTGTACCTATATTCAGTACCATCATGGCCATTTCCAATGCATGGGTACAAGAGGTTGTCAGTAAAACATGTTTAACTCCCAACCACTCTTCCATCTGTTCCTGGACGCGTTTGGTATAAAGGCCATCACCACGAAGATGGCCCCCACGCAGAGCTTCTATAACAGCCTGTTCCTCTTCTTTTCCAACAAATGGTTTATTAAACGGAATTTCTTTCATCTGGCTAATGCACACATTTTACTTATTCTCGGAAATTTTCCTCAGATATGCTCCATAGGAATTATGATTCATATTCTCTGCAATTGTCAGGAGATCCTCTCTGCTAATCCATTTATTCCTAAAGGCGATCTCTTCCAGGCAGGCTATTTTTAGCCCCTGGCGACGCTCAATAATTTCAACAAATTGTCCTGCCTCTAATAAGGCATCATGGGTTCCGGTGTCCAGCCAGGCAAATCCCCTTCCCAGCAACTGTACCTGTAACTTGCCCTTTTCTAAATACGATTTATTGACGTCGGTTATCTCCAGCTCCCCCCGGTCTGACGGTTCAAGGTTTTTAGCTATCTCAATAACATCGTTATCATAAAAATAGAGACCGGTTACCGCGTAGTTACTTTTGGGATGATTTGGTTTCTCCTCTATGGATAAAACATTCTGGTCGTTATCAAATTCTACCACGCCAAACCGCTCGGGATCTTGCACCTGATAACCAAACACCGTGGCTCCTGTTCTGCGTGAAGAGGCTTCAGTAAGTAAACGGATAAACCCCTGCCCGTAGAAGATGTTATCTCCCAAAATAAGGGCGACGTTATCGCCACCGATAAAATCCTCTCCTATCAGAAAGGCCTGAGCCAGCCCGTCGGGAGAAGGCTGCACCGCATAGGAAAGTTCAATACCCCATTGGCTGCCGTCTGCTAATAGCTCTTTAAAGCGGGGTATATCCTGAGGGGTGGAGATGATAAGTATATCCCTGATACCGGCAAGCATAAGCACTGACAAAGGATAGTAAATCATAGGCTTATCGTACACCGGGAGCAACTGCTTAGATATACTTTTCGTTATAGGATATAACCGGGTACCGCTGCCCCCTGCCAGAATAATCCCTTTCATACAAAGGTTCCTTTGATAAATTAAAGAGAAGGAGTTGGTGGATGTTTAAAAGTATCCAAGATCCGCCGGCTGAACAGAATAGCCAGACTTGCAAAAAAGCCAAGAAACAGAGACAGAATAACAATGAGCGGAGTATTAGGCTTACTGTTTGAAAGTGGAACCTGAATAGGCTGCAATACATTGACAACCGGTGTTTCCTCCTGAACTCTCAGCTCAGCTTGCTCAACCTGCTGCGCCAGAGAATTAAATAAATTAAAAGCCAGCTCATACTCCGACTGTAACCGCTCTTCCTGAGTCTGTGCTTTAGCCGTCGCCAGATTCATATTACTGTCTCGAAATTCTGCCAATCTGTTCTGAGCATTGGTAAACCGGGCCTCGGCTCTGCTTTTCTGTTCCTTGGCAAACTCCAGATTCTGCATGGCTTTTTCCGTACGATAGCTGATTACATGCTCTTTTAATAGTTTTATACTGGCTTGCCCGATTTCTGCCGCCGCCCGGGGATCCTGCATTTCAACAACTAATTGCAAGGTTCCGGTCTCCCGATCCATATTGGCCGAAATCCGTTCTCTCATTTTTGATATAACGCTCATTTGGCGCCCGGTAACGAAATAAATGGATTCTGTCTTGAATCCTTCCACTCCTTGCCCTCTGCTTAACTGCACCTCTTGATCCGATTGCTGCTTGGTAGAAAAAAGATTCATTATTTTCCGGGGCAACCCTAAGGTATAGGCTCGTATATAGTAAAAAACAGACGGAGTATATATCTCATCAAAATAAGTATATACAGACATGGTGGTATCAAGCTCCGAGAAGTGTACCTCCTCCTTGAGTAACTCCAGCTGAAAAGGCAGGCTTTGAACTATAGTAGGATAAAACTGTGGAGAAATGCTTCCATCTTGCCCAAGATTTATAGATCCTCCTCCCAACAACCCTCCGTACTGCTGTAACAGGCTGCCTGCAAGACTCTGTGATGACTGGGATTCAGGCAGTAAGGTGGCACTTACCTGATACTCTACCGGAGATAAAAGTGCAACAATAAGCCCAAACAATACAAACGCCCCGGTAACTTTGGCAACAAACCTGCGCTGATCCCAAACGCCGGCAACCAATCCTACGAGATCTACTTCATCCTCTTTATTCTGCTGTTCCTCCCACTCTTCCACAGGTACCAGGCGATATTCCTGCAGGGGAAACTCTTCGCCATTGTTTTTTTTTCTCAGGGGCTTATCTCCCGAAGTGTTATGTATATCTTCGCTGCTCAGAATTAGAAATGATTAATGGTTAATGGTTATTCGTAATTGATATTTAGTATCAGGCGCATACCCTCCCAATAACCGGTGAATCCTTTGGCACTTTCGTGCCTTAGCGGCCTTTATTCATCAGTCGGCTAAATGAAAGCTGTACCGATCTCTGCGGCCATTTAACGCCGTCTGCAACGAATTATGATAAGGAATTTTGGTATTGGGATAAAGGATAATTTCGGGAGAACGGAGAATACAGCATTCTGAATTCAGGAGTCAGACAATGTATCTCATTGCAACGCCCGGTGCCCTCCTGCCTAAATGGAGGCAGAGAGTCCGGGAGGCCTTCCGCCGCAGAGCGGATGGAAAGCGGCGAAAGGGCATGACAATACGTTGGGTTTTTATCCCTTTGCCCGGCGCTCTGCCTGCTCACGGCTCATGGCGGATGAAGCGCCGGCCCCGCGGCCCGCGGCTACAGCCTGCCGGTTTCCCCTCCTCTCCACCCAAAAAAATGAACGCATATCACTCAAAATTGTTATTCTTATAAATAGATAAAAAATAAACGAATAGAGATAACTGTTTATAAAAGTAAGTAACCCACATATAAGCTGTCAGGAGAGATCGAGTGCGAACAATGCAGCCGAAGTATAATACCGGCGGGTTGCAGTACAGGGAGTAATACGTTGGCTTAGAGCATGAGGATCGTATGCTTGTATGCGACTCTCCGGAGGTTTGGCCCCCGGGGGATCAGCTAACGGTTTTCACGCTCTGATACTGGCAACCAGACCATATATGTATGGTACTTGCATTATACAAAAGTGTGGTATCCGGAGAGCTGAAACCCAAAAGAGAGCAGAAGGGGAAACAGCTTGCCAGAGAGAGCATGTACCCCATACCCGGGGAGGTACCATCAGAGCGTCATGCTTATCTAAGCTATCTGGCAGAGTTGCTGCAGGCTTTCCCCGCAACGAGAGCAGCCATAGAAACAGAGGCCGCATCAGCCAATAGGCATATCTGTCCGGAGCGGATAGACGAACCGGAACCTTATATCCGGTCCCGGCTGCCGGTGCCTTTCAACCGGGAAACCGGCTTTTATCATACGCTGATCCGTTATGAGGCCAAACGATTCCTGAGTGAGTTCTGGGGAGAAACCATTCATCCCGATAACACAGACGAAGATCGGAGGCAGCAGTATCATATGGCGCAGGAAGCGCTGGTGGATCTTCTGAGAGAAGTCCGGCGGTTACTGAAGAGCTATGAATCAGAAAAAAGCTCAGGCCCGGAACACACAGGCATTTGGATCCTGCAGCTGCTCAAATTAACGCTGACAGAGCTTCTGCTGGAACTGAGTGAGCGGTCGGCTTCTGTCGGTGGGGTCAAGAGATATACGGAACAGATACTTTTTACAGGCGTGCTTGACGAGCCTGTGCCGGATGAACCTCTTTTTGAGAAGAGCCCCGCCTGCTTACATGCCGCCGCTATACGCTGTATCAACAACCGTACCGATCTCAAACGTCTGGCAGAACTGCTGACGGAAATACGAAGCAAACTCTGCGATCTGACCGGAACAACAGCTTCTCCTCATACCGGACGGGATATGATCGAGCTATGTAACCTCCTGGCACACCTGGAAAATGCTTATCTGCTCATTACACTGAAACCATCGTTTATAAAAAGAGAGAGGCGCCGGCTGACCGATCCCGATTTTTGCCGGGAGTGGGTGACAGGTATCCGGCATGAATTTGTTATCGAGGAAGATCACCGGCGCGCGGGCGCTCTGCTCCGTGACCTGAGGGAGGCAGCGCGAAAGCTGATTCCCGTCTACCGGGGCGTTGTACAACTGCCGGATACGATCATCCGCTCGGAAGCAGTACGCCTGACGGAGTACGTGTGGCAACTTGAAACAGATCCTCCGGGACAAAACAGGCATGGCCTCCCTTCCGGCAACCATGCTGCGGGCCATTCCGTGCCCTATTCCGACTTTGTACAATCTGTCAGAAGGCGGTTCGTATTCAAACAGGAACTGTTGGAAGCGTTCGGAATAAGTGAAAGAACGCTGGAAGAATATTTAAAAGATATGGATATACGATGGGTGGAACTCTCTAGTAATGTCAGGCTTTACTATCGTGAGGATGTAGAAGCCTTTCTGAGAGACAGAACCCGGTGAGGTGTGAGCCTGTTAGTTTCCGGTGGTTTGTTGTTATAGAAGCTTGGAATTGTTCAAGTTAGTTGTTCCACAGTTTTACAGTTCTACGATTCTGCAATATCAGACATTTATGTTTTTTGTAGAACTGGACAAGTGTAGAATCGCAGAAAAAGCAGCCCGCTCCACAGCTCTGCGGTTTTCTCTCGTTCCGGAGCTTCGGCTAAACGCCGGATGGACGCAGAATTACAGTTCATCGCCCTTTCCAATACCCCCCTTGTTCCGCTGCGGGCAGGTGGCAGGGATGGCCCCTTACGCTCCCTCATAGCTGATTTTTGATCACTGTTCACTGTTCAGTGCTCACTGCCAAAACCCGGCCAGGTCCTTGCCAGGTGCTGCAACCCGCAAAAGTTGCACAGTATTTGCACAGAACTTGGTAGGTACTTGGCCTCTGTTTGCTCCCTGTTTTAGTGCAACCGTTTGCGCAACTGAAGGAAAAACACTTCGGGAGTCCCCTATACCACCTATCGTGCTGTTCTGCTTAGCAGGCCCGGAACTGCCCGGGGGGTGGGTTGAGTAGACAGAGAGAGGGGTGGCGCCACAGATCCCCACAGATGGAACAGTTAAATAGGTAACAGGCCATTCTGCGACAGCCCCATCCATCCTATCAGCGGGATTTTGCGGCTAGCCCCTTCCGGTTTTACGCCTCCTTTCTTCCCTTTCTCCCGGAAACGGATTCCCGCAGATTCCCGAAAATTCCCGCAGATCTCCGCAGATTCCCGCAGATTCGCCCACAGCGATTGTGATGCGGGTTTCCGGGTAATACATTGGCGCCGAACGCTCCCTGCCGGAAGGCTTAACGGTTTTGGCAGAGGAGTATAACCACAACTAAAATCACTATAACCATGGCTACATATAACAAGGGAATCCTCGGTGGATTCTCAGGAACCATAGGTAACGTGGTCGGTAGTTCCTGGCGAGGCATTGACTACATGCGTTCAAGGCCCAGCCAGGTTAACCAGCCGAATACACAGCCACAACTGGCGCAGCGAAGCAAGTTCTCTATAATTATGGAGTTCCTTCGCAAAGTGAAGCCCCTGATACAACGGGGGTTTACAAGCAAAGGCCGCAAGCTGACTTCGATGAACCTTGCGTCTTCGTATAACCTGAAAAATGGGGTTGCAGGTACATACCCAGACCTGGAGATCGACTTTCCGTCGGTACTGGTGGCCCGGGGCGACCTGACGCCGCCACAGAACCCGGCAGTGGAGTCCACCACGCCGGGACAGGTAACCTTCAACTGGACCGATAACACGGGCGCGGGCAGTGCCAAAGCAGACGATACCGCCTTACTGCTGGTCTACAGCCCGGAGCTGGAAACTGCGGTCTATATTGCTGAAAGCGGACCGGAAAGGCAGGAGGGTACGTTCACGCTCGACCTGCCGGACAGTTTCATCAGCCAACAGGTGGAGGCTTATATCGCCTTTACCTCCGCCGGCGGAGATGAAGCTTCGGACAGTCAGTACCTGGGTACCGTTACGGTGGCCGAACCCTGATGCACGGCAGAGATGGTAACCAATCCATCCGCTGACGATCGCTCCCCTACCCGGGGAGCGATCCTTATAAAATGGAGACCCGAGAAAAGGAGAATGAGAAATCACATTGTGGCATCTGGGGTTTTCTCTCTCTTAGAAAAGAGCCTGTCCCGATAACTGTCGGGAGGGGTGCCTTTATTTAAAACCGACGCCTGTTCACCTGCAGGTTGATCAGTCGGTACTTCTTGTCTGCTAAACTATTTATAAAGCAACCAAACAACACCATGAGCCTGCAAGATTTTCATCTGGTTTTATTTTTAATCTTTGTCCTGCCGGGGCTTATATCGATGAAAATTTACCGGCTGATTCTTCCTTCAGCGGACATCGACTGGAAAACGGCGCTTACAGAGGGGTTATTCTTTAGCAGTGTGACACTCCTGATACTCTTTCCGGCCATTTGGCCGATACTCTCGGCAGGATATTCCGACAGTACAAAAATTGTTCTCTGTTCCGTATTGATTCTTTTTACATCTATAGCACTGCCATTTTTACTTAAGCATGCGTTGACCAAAACCAGGCTTTCTGAAGTGTTAAACCTCCCTTATCCGACAGCCTGGGATTACTTTTTCGATCTCCGTGAGCCGTGCTTTTTACTGATACATTTGAACAGCGGCCGGTTGATCGGCGGCTATTATGGCACCCATTCCTATGCAACTTCATTCCCGAACGAAGGAGATATCTATCTGGAAAGGGTATACCAGGTTGAGGAAGACGGCACCTTCGGCAACGTCATCGAAGACTCACACGGCCTTCTGTTAACCCGTGACCAATATAAGTATATAGAGATTTTTCATGTGCCGCAGGGATAATGTGTGGCCACCAAAACACAAAAACACAAACAAGACTATGGGAGCACCGCCATCACCCAACAACAAATGACGAATGAAAGGCTGGCCTTTTAATAACCTATTTGAACAAAAAAGGTATACATTTAACCAGACCCTAACATCATGAACAGCATAAAAAAAACAGTTACTCACAAAAGCGGAACTGCCGTCATAAAATATAAAAGAGGATTCCGCCCGCTCAATGCAGGCTATACACCCATGCTTCACCGGCAGAGAAAATGGATGGATAACGGGTCTGCCCCCGGTGTACTGATCCCTCCACCGGCCCCGAAAGGAAAGAGCGGAGAATCGGGATGACAGAAATATTCAGCATTCAGAATGCTATCTGCTCCATGTAATGCATCGTGTTGAGCGGGCGTCTTATCACGGATGCCGCCCCCTTCCGGCTTCTTGCGTCTGGCTTTTCCGCCTCTCTCCGTCTCTGTTGCCACCTGAAATTACCCGAAAAAATGTTCTCAGGCCTAAAAACCGTTGTTTATAATCTTTTACTTCCTATGTGCTCCTGAAGCGTACGCGATGCCTCAACCCTCTGTCAAACGGTGGAGAGGACAAAAAGGGTGAACATTTTCGGGCAAGATCAACTGCTACCACCCGGTATAAGAAACGCCTGCCATAACACCCAGATTATTTGCATATAGTTTGCCGGTGTCTGACCCTATACTCAAATCAACCTGCAATCCTTCCAGATTTTGGAGTGTATATTTGAACTGTACCAGCCAGGAGTACTGATCCTGCCGGAACTGTTCTCTGGGTATGATGTCATCACGGTCATTCGGTATGGAGTCGCCGCCCCGGCTCACCCAGTCATCTCTGACGCCGTAGTTTCTACTATAGGTGAACAAGATTCGGTAGGCAAGGTTATCCGTACCTTTTCCTTTAAACCCCACATGATGGCCAATCAGCACATTATTGGTTATGGTGGTTCCGTCAAAAAGAATGAGCGGAATACCTAGAGTTCTGTTTTCATAGGTCCACCCGCTGCGGTATACAAAGTTGTCGTAATAATCTCTTCGTCCGATTAACTCCCAGCTTTTGGCATCCTGGTTTTTCGTATTGATATGTTCGTAGGTGATGGCATGTAACAGGCCGTTGTTGTTATCAAAAGTCAGGTTGGCGCCCCAGACACCATCCCAGGGACTTCGGAATCGGGTGGATACTTTGTCTTCTAGATAAAAAAGCCGCGTAACGGAAATCCGGTATTGATCATGGCGGTAGGCCAGCCCGAACTCATACGCCGCAACAGAATTTCCCATCACATTGGATATCTCTCCTCCGGGTGCATTGCTCTCCGGGTTGGCTCCCATTCCGCTGATCAATCTCAGATAATCGCCAAACGACTGGGGCAGCCGGCCGAATTGCGGGCTCTCCCCTCCCCACTGCGCATTGTGAATAATCCCTCCCGTACCGGAAAACGATCCGGCATTCACACGTAAATAGAAGTACTTCTGGTGCAGGAAGGCGTTGCTGACGTAGCGGCTGCCCTCTAGCCAGCCGTGGCTGAACATGCCTTTATATTGAAGGAAGCCATCTGTAAAAGGCACCTCCATAAACTCAGGAGTAGAAATACTGATTTTGGGTATCGGTATAGCGTTGTCGCTGACCATCATGGATCCCACCGACAACTGATGGTTATTCAGGCCAATGGGCTGCCGGAACCGGCCCGCATCCAGCTGCAGACCATAGGCCCGGGCCTGTATATATAGTTCTGAAAGGTGTACACTCTTGTCATCCGAAAACCGGAGCACCGTATTAACGCCGCCGCTGAGCAACAGTGTCCCGTTATCCATAAAGAGATGATGAAAGGAAAGCTCGTTCAGGAAATTGGTTCCGGAAGGATCGATTTTCCCGTTTATATTTGAATAAAACCAGAAGGGGAGCTCTCCGGCCGTGCCTGCGTAAATACCTGTGCGTACTTTGTAGGTTGTGTTCTGGCTCTTAGCCCGCCCCGGAAGCATGAATACAGTAAACACTGCAAACAACAGCAGCAGTGGGTTCAGGTTTGGCTTGTTGATACCGTTAAGTGTACCTAAGGCTTTGGTGAATATAGTCACGTCTGTAAAATGGGTGGTTGAAATCTGATTGCGGGAAGAACTGCCTGTATGAAAAATACATCATTTTTAAAAAACTCCTAACGGGCCTGGAGATGAGTGAAGAGAAGAGCGAAAGCCGGAAAATCACCGGCCTTCCTATGCACGACGAACATCTCGCTCGTCCTGCCCACAAAACGGATAGCTTATTGTAAAGTGGATTTACGGAAACCCGAATGATACAGCGGCGCAAGCGTCCGCTCGCGCCAGCGCCCCGTGGGGATGTCGAAGGGGCATTTGTCCCACACACGGCGCCCTGTCTGATCTGTGCAAAGCTGTGGTTTATGTCTTCCA
>CALJMB010000169.1 GCA_937982515.1 uncultured Balneolaceae bacterium | reverse complement strand
AAGCATAAACAACGCCATTAGAAGCTGCTTCTATATGCAACTCATCGGCTTCTCCATTGGCCAAATTATCGGCAGCAGCCCAGTTGTTTGTCTCCTCATCCAGACGAACTACTGTGGGGTTCTTCGAATCGTCTTGGTAGAACAACATTGGAACACCATAAGCATCAACCGCAACATCGAAAACACGTGTATTTGAGGTGGCAATCGTGCTTCCAACAGTGCTCCAGGAGTCATTTTTATCGGAGTATTTTTTTACCCTCAGCTCATAATCTGTTCCGCTTCCGGCATTTTCCGCATACGCTAAATAGACGTTTCCTTCGTGATCCACGTCCATACCGAGGTCGTAGTAATAGATGACATTATCTGGTGATTCTTTCATCCCGTCAGCCAATACCTTCCAGCTTCCATCACTATATTTATAAACGGAAACCGACTGGCTATTGCCAAAGTCCAGTACCGCAAGATAAATATCACCATTTACCTGTTTCGCTTGAATTACTCTTGAATCACCTGTACGTCCGGTGATAGTGACATCCACCCAACTTCCGTCAAATGTTTTTAGTTTGGTGCCTCTATCGTCTCTGTCAATATAAAATCCATACACGGTGCCATCTTCTCCTACAGCAACGGCATCATCATTTGACCGGACTCCTGAGAAAGCGCTTCCACCCACATAGCTCCATGAGCCATTGCTATAGCTCATTACAGACGAATGCCTTTCATGGTTCTCATCGCTAAAAGATACGTAGGGTACACCCTCGTCATCATAGGCCAGGTAAACCGTTCGGGCCTGCGCCGGGGTGAAATCAGCTTTACCTATCATTTTCCAGCTACCACCTTCGAAAGAAATCAGGTTAAGCTTCCTGTCTGCGGCGGCATCCCGATTTGAGATAAAAGCGACAGAAGGAGTTGATGATACAGGGTTAATAGCCAGTGAGATATCTCTCAGCTCGTCATCGGTAAAGGCGGGCATTTCGCTCCATTGGGCACGCGCCATTTTAACTACTGTTACAGTATATATTTCATTAGCATCGCCTTCTGTAACCAAATATTCAACGGCATTTGTAAAGTCGTTTGCTGTAACCCCACTTTCTTGTATTACATTTTGAATTTTCACCGTATCATTTTCGGTAGTTGTAAATCGAGCTACCAGCTCCGTGAGATCTGTTTCGGCCGGAAGCTTAATAAGTATTTCGGTGCCTGTAACTTCGTCAATCACGTAGTCACCGAAAAGTATATTCTGGTTATCTTCCTCAAAAAAACCGAAAGATTCGATTCCGACCTCTGCCGGCTCTGATGTATCAGGCCCAATCGGATCACTTTTACTGCTACAAGAAGCCAACATAGCCACTATAACAAAAGCTGGCATTATAGTTTTAAAATATGAAAGCATAGTAATGATTATTTATTGTTAGTTGTTTTTTTGTTTTACTCCTTCACGGGGATAAAGCACAGCCTTTATCATGGGTGATTGAATAAAGTATTTTTCCACTATCTGTGAGACATCATGGTGGGTAATTCCTTCCATTCTCTCTTCAAAACCAACGGCATGATCCCAGTTTTTATAATCGTAGTAATAATAATCTCTGATCGATTTCGTCCAGTGGCTGTTACGCTCTATACTATCCTCATACTTTTTTATAAAGTTTGTTTTAACCTTTTCTACTTCTGATGAGAAGTCTACTTCGCCGGCGGCAACATGAGCAAGGATTTGCCGGGTTTCTGCAACAAGTTCATCTACTCTTTCAGGATCACAGACAAAACCAATTGTTTGCCTGCTTAAGGAATTAGGAACATTGGTTGAGCTTATCGAGACACTAACACTATAAACACCCCCTAACTCCTCACGAAGCCTTTTTAACAGCTTAGCCCTTAGAACGCGCTCGGCAAGATCGTTCTTGAATCCCTGTTCTTGCAGGTTATCAATTGTTTCATTTTGCTGAAACACGAGCGAAACAATGGCTCTGGGTGAGTCACCGGTTCGCTTTATAAAATCGATATCACTTTCAATAGGTTTAGATGGGTTAAATCTAAACCGGGTATCAGCGGGACCCGCAGGCAGCCCTCCTAAATATTTTAGTATATACGGCTTAAGGGTACTGAAGGGTTGATCTGAGAGAATGGATACTGTAAATCCGTTAGCCGAGCCAAAAAACTTGTTGTAAAGTGTTGATATGTTTTCTTCACTGAGCTGCTCTTCAATAACCTCAGGCGTCATCCTGCGGGTTACATAGTTATCTCCCCTTATCACTTTCTTTAAATCGTGGCTAAAATTCTCAGACGCCGAGTAATTTTTATTTTTTAAATCACTTATCGTTCTGCTTTTTATTTCATTGAATACCAATGAATCTACTCTGGGCCGCTTCCATTTTAGATAAAGCAGTTCAAACAGTGTATCTATATCGCGCACGGATGATGTAGCATAAAAGCCTGTGCGGGAGTTGTCTATAAGCATCACTGCTTTTGCGCTGTTACCTGCCAAATAATAGCTTAAAGCCTCTCGTGAGAAATCTCCGTATCCACTTGCAGAGATAACCGGACTGGTATAAATACCGCTTATATAGTCTGTTGAGTCTAATGCATACAGTCCACCTTTTCTAAAACCACTTAAAATGATCTTATCTTTATCAAAATCCGTTTGTTTGTAAATTATAGTCATCCCATTGGAGAGGGTAAAAGAGGTGGCCTCAATTTCGGGAATGGAGTCCCGGGAAATAATTTTGCCCGGTACCGGATCTCTCTTTAACAGTTTTTGAGGTACGTGGAACTGATTAGCAAAGCGGGCAATTTCTTTATCCCGAATCCTCTCTACCTTATTCAGCAATTGCAGGCTATCTGGCAGCTCTTCCTTTATATTTTCATTAGCCGTAAGCAGATAATGACTTTTTTCAGGATTGTCGAAAGATGATACAAAATCTGCTATAGCTACTGAATCGAGAGCAGCCAGATACTTTTGAGCTAATTTGTACTCTTCTTCAACAGTAATAATACTGTTATTGTAAAAGAAATTTCTATGCATCTCTTCGACAAGCAGGTTGCCAGAGGGAGGATCTTTACTGTTGATCTTTTTCTCAAAAGCATTTAAGTACTCCTTCTTTACCTTTTCAATTTCAAGAGTGGTAAAACCATGCCTATAAATTTGATTTAACTGAGTTAGAAAACTATTTATACCGGCTTGAATTGAATCGGGAGATAAATAAACAGTAGCTATATGAGCGCCTTTTACCGGAAGAAAATTGCCTGTACTTATACTGGCTTTCTTATAAGGCGCATTATCGAATAGAGAACTGGAAAAACGTTCGGCAAATAATTTATTAGCTATACTTCTCAACAAATATGCCTTATACGTTTTCTCATTATTGATGTCTTTTAAGGGATCGATTAGCTGAATAATATTCAGTTCCGGATTTTTAATATGCTTATCCGTTAAAACCTTTACCCCGATGTCTTCATAGCCTGCAATTTCATAGGTTTTTATAGAAGGATTAGAACTTTTAATAGGTGAAAACTTCTCGATAATTAACCGTTCTACTTCTTCAACATTGATATCTCCGGCCACAGCCACAGCCATTAAAGAAGGGTCATACCATTGGTTATAAAAACTTTCGAGGTCTTCAGGTTTAAATGTTTTCAGAATTAACGTGTCACCGATAACCTCGCGCCGGGAATAATGCGACCCATTTAACAGCTTTTCGAGAAATGCTTTTTGTGCTTTCAGTTGCGGATTTTGCTTAGTGAGCCATTCCGATAGTACCACCCCCCGCTCTTTTTCTATTTCTAAGCTATCCAGTAATATTCCATCCGCCCAGCCAGCTAAAATGGAGAGAGTAGAATCGACAGTTCCTTTGCTGCTTGTTGGTACTTTTAATTTGTAGATTGTTTCACTAAAGCTCGTATGCGCGTTAATATCGTGTCCAAACTGCGCGCCCTTTGTTTCTAAAAAGTTAATCAGCTCATTTCCCTTAAAGCCTTTAATACCGTTAAACGCCATATGCTCGAGGAAATGGGCAAGACCTCGCTGATCCTCTGTTTCTTGCACGGAACCCACCTTGACAAATAACCTGAAATAGGCCTCATCCTTAGTTCTGTCTGTTTGGTATATATAGTAGGTTAATCCGTTGGGTAATTGCCGTTGTATTAAGGCCGGATCCGGGATTAATTCCTGAGCAGATACTGCAGAAGAGGAAAAGAATAAAGCAGAAAAAAGCAGAACAAAAAAACGCATCTAATTATTGACCTTTGTGATTAAAAATTCTCTTTGATTGTTATCCGGTCCCGGCAGACCAATATTAACGTCCAGATTAACTCCGGTTAGAGTGATTCTCAGAGTATTGTCTTTATCCGGATCGACGGCATGATCGATCCACCTGATTTGGATAGGCCTTTGAGTGATACCGGGAGGAAAAGCCAGTGGGTTTTCTTGGGTAATGATCTCGTAATCACGGCCTTCTTGTAAGCCATCACCAGCTGTTATTGTGTATTCCACCCGTAATTCACTATGTATATTGGCAGGACTAAAATAGATATAATATTGTACCACATCCCTGCGGCTCGTGCTTACTTCAACGGCCGCCAGATCATTTTGCATAATGTGAACGAAAGGTTCGTCAAAAAGGGGGAAAGCGTCTTTGCTGCAAGAAATAAGCACTGATGCGATGAAGACGACATATACAATTTTATTCATCATTACTTGGCAAAATTATAGTTCTGATTAATAGCCGGGATTTTGTTTAACATTTTTGTTCGCTTCTACTTCCGTTATGGGAAGGGGTAAAACAAAACGATAGTCGGGGTATTCAATCGTCTTCACAGTAGAGGTTGTTGAGGAGTGTCTCTCCAGAGATTGCTTTCGGCGTATAATATCAAACAGCCTGTTACCTTCGAAACTAAGTTCCCTGGCCCTCTCATCCTGGATAATTGCAGCCAGCTCTTCTTTAGTTGTAGCTGCTATAGTGATCTCAGAACTATTTTTCTGAAGCGCCCTCGCCTGTATTACTTTGATATCATCTGTTGCTTCGGTTAATAAATCGAGATTAAGCCTGGCTTCGGCTCTTAATAAGTAGATCTCGGAAAGACGTAATACGAAAATATCTATCTGTTTTTCCCCTTCACTTATCGAAGGTTGTGAATATTTAAGAGTGCTATATCTCGATCCCCCGGCATCAGATTCTAAAAGTTGAAGACGAATATCTTGCGGATCATCAAATAAATCGATCAGCTTTTGAGATGCATAACCAACGGGATCATCGGGAGAGTAGAATTTGGCTATAGCTGATTTTTTCAGCTTACCGTTCAGCCTGAAAATAGCCTCTTTACCTTCTTCCAGGGTTTGAAACATATTTACATAATCCACACCCTCAGAAAGGCTCATTTTGCCAATTACTTTATCGGCATATTCCATGGCGTTCTTCCAGTCTTCTTTATTTAAATAGACTTTGGCAAGTAAAGCCTGAATGGCTTCTAGTGAAACGTGATAGCGGTCACGAAGAGGTAGATCACGGAATATTTCCTCTGCAGATGTTAAATCATCAATGATTTGACGGTAAGTTTCAAAGACAGTATTCCGCGGCTTGTTATCATCCGGCCCGGGCGTAACCAATACAACAGGAATTCCCATATGGCTGGCATCGGCGGTATAGTTATAAGGCTGGGCATACACTCTCACTAAATCAAAATGAATTAAAGCCCTTAGAAATAAGGCTTCGCCCTTTATTTTTTCTAACTCCTCTTGATGCTGTCTAAACTTTTGTTTTAACTGTGGCAGGTACTCTAAAATGTTATTTACGTTCGCAAGCGCTTCGTAACCATAAGTCCAGATATGGCCAACAGCCATGGGCTCATCTTCAGGCGTTGATATGAAATTGAACTGGGAAAGCATTTTTACGCTTTCACCTACCGCATTTAGGTTGACCATGTCTCCGGCTACATCAGGATAGAGCAAGAATTCCGAATCGTAGTACTTATAGACCGCACTATAAGCACCAGGCACGGCGGCTCTTATGCCATCCATGTCAGAAAAGTATTTCGGGATGGAGCTTCTGCCTACCTCCTCTACCGTCAGGAAGTTCTCACAACTTATTGCCGTAACTAATAATAAAACAACGCCTAACCACTTAGCCCTTTTCATATCATTAATATTAGAATGAAATATTTACTGCCATTGAGAAACTGGTTACCATAGGATAACCGCTCATATTATTTCTATAAGAATTTCTGTCCTTTTTATCGTAGGGAGTCCAAACTGCCAGATTATTTCCTATCAATGAAACCGACATCCCTTTTAAGCCTAATCTGTCCGCATAATCACTGCTTAAACTGTATGTTAAGGCGATGTTCTGGAGCTTTATATTCGTTTTATTGTATAGATACCGGGTTGAATTCATCACGGACATGGTGCTAATTCCCCAGAGCAATTTAGGGGTATGCGCTAAATCACCCGGCTGCTGCCATCTGTCTAATTGATTTTTAGACTGGTTCTCACTCATAATATTAAGCCCATCGGATGATACGTTCCTCCCGTAGGAACTAAACGCATAACCGCCGATCGTATAATTGGCTAATACGCGCAGGCTTATGTTTTTATATTCAAAGGTATTGGTGATACTGCCATGTAGATCGGGCGATGAATTTTTATATGGCACGCGATTTAAAGTACTGTATTGCCTGGTTACATTGCCGTTGACATCATACCATAAAGGAGCTCCATCCCTGGGGTCTACCCCGGCCCAGCGGACCAAATAATAGGTGTTTATATCCTTGCCCTCCTCCCATCTTGTATGGTTAAAATTCTTCGGGATATGATTATACAGCTCGAGAATTTTATTTCTGTTCCTGGAAGCAAGAAGGGTAGTTCCCCACTGAAAATTCTTGGTCCGTATATTTACAGAGTTGATTGTGGCTTCGATACCTTTATTTTCTATGGCGCCAACATTTCTATAAACTCTGGTATTTCCTGTAGTTCTGGAAACGTCGAGGTTGCTAAGCAGATTTTCAGTTTTATTTCTATACGCTTCAACATCCAGACTTAAGCGGCTGTCTAATAAGTCTATCCTCAGGCCTACATTGGTCATATAGGTGGTTTCCCAGCTAAGCCTTGGATTCGCTCCTTTCGACATTGAAGCACCGGGGTTACCCGCATATTGATCGTTATCGCTTATAGAATAGACACCTAACGCTTCTTGTGTTCCTATACGGGAGTTACCATTACTGCCATAGCTAGCTTTTAACCTTAGAACATTAATCCATTCACTGCTAAAGAATGATTCGTTGTGGATATTCCAGGAAGCACCTGCGGAAGCGAAATTGGCCCATCTAACATCTCGCCCAAAATTAGAATTGCCATCTTTTCGCACATTCACCTTTAAATTGTAGCGAGAATCGAAGGAGTAGCTTAACTGCCCCAGGTAGGACATTTTTCTATCTAAATATTTATTACTCGAGCCGGTACTATAAGAAGCGTAACTAATCACTCTGATGTGGTCATTAATGAACCCGGAACCATAGGAACCGATCAGCGTATTGTTTTTCGATGACATCTCAAATCCGGCCACGCCGCTGAAAACGTGCCTTCGGAAGTCCCTCCTGAAGTTAATTCTGTGAATCGTATTCCATTCTAAATACTTCGAGTGATTCCAGCGGGCATAGCCTACCGGCTCTCCATCCAGGTTATAACCCGACCAGTTCTTCATAGAACTATAAATATCTTCATCGCTGCCCTGGTAATCTGCTCCTGCTTGCCCGGTATAGTGAAACCCTGGCAAGAATTCATAACTTAGCTGGAGATTAGCCTGTAATGCCAGAGCCCTCTGGTCATTATCATTTTGTTCTCTTTCAGAAACTCTGTTAAAGAATTTTTTATCCACCCAATTCGCTTCCCCATCGGGCAATGCACCCTCAATAATCCGATAGTACTGCCTGAAATCTCCCTGAGAATCGTAAGGAGAGATGATTGGCAGTGTTTCATAAAAAGAATGACCGGGTGTAAAGAGGGAGTTTATGTTATAAGAAGTTGATAAAGAGAAATCTAAATCTAGCTTTTCCGTTACATTTACGGTATTGTTTGTCCGCAGAGACAATCGTTCCTGAAGGTTCCCTCTCACCGTTTTTTCATCCCTGAAATAAGATCCCGATACATAATATCTGTAGTTTTCTTTCCCTCCCGATGCCGATAAGTTTACTTGCGAATTGTTACCCCAATCATAAAACACATCATACCAATCGGTATCTGTGATGCTATATTCATTTAGTTCGTTATCAGTAAACGGGAATAAGGCCAGATCATGCCCGGCATTTATATAAGCCTCTTTTGCCAGAGCCAGATACTCTTGTCCGTTTAGCACTTTAAAACGGGTACTCTCATTTATTCTTGAAACTCCATGCCGAACAGATACATCAAAATTTGTGCTGCCTTTTGTCCCTCTCTTTGTAGTGATAAGCACTACTCCGTTGGCACCGTCTGCGCCATACAGAGAGGTAGCAGAGGCATCCTTTAAAACGGTAATTGACTCAATATCTTCAGGGTTTAAATAAGAGAGTGGGCTAACACTCGTCTGCATTCCGCTGATCATATTTGTCCTGCCCCCTGTATTCAGCCGTATTCCATCTACTATCCAAAGTGGCTCATTTGATGCTGATAAAGATGCCTCGCCCCGAATTGTAACAGAATAACGAGGTCTTGAGCTGGAAGCATCATCACTTTGCGGGTTATATTGAAGGCCGGGCACAATGCCATCGAGTAATTGATCTACACGCTGGGGAGGCAGGTTTGCTATATCTTTAGCCGTTATTTGATAAGCACTGCTGACAAGTTCGCTCCTTTTTTGAATGGTGCCGTACGAGCTGGTTACGATCACTTCAGACATTTCTGAGGTAATTGCTTGCATACGTATATTAAGCTCCCTGGTGCCGCTCAAAGTAACTAAGGGAATCTCCTGAGTTCGATAACCAATAAATGAAAATAACAACGTGTCTTGCATCGACGGCACCACCAATTCATAGTTTCCGTTTTGATCGGTAGATGTGCCTCTGGTGGTACCTTTTATTACCACATTTACGCCCGGCATGGTTTCATCCGTACTTGCATCAATCACCGTTCCATGCACTTTATATTGATTGAAGCCAGCGGAGTACTCTGAAAAGCTAATATTATAAGGTATGGATTTGTATTTAGCCTGGGCGTTTGGTAAGAAATAACCAAAAGCGATCAAAACAATTAAGAATAACTTACGCCTGAAACTTTTAACTGCCATGTTCTTTTTATTCATTTATCTTACTTCCAGAGTAACTTTAAAGCTTGAGCGGACAACGTACCCTCAGCCATTCTCGCAACATACCTTGAATACCTGATTGACTTTCCAGGTAGAATCAAAAAAAATGCCTTCCCTGCTAAATGGAGTCGCTTGATGAGTTGAAATAGCCCATGTTGTACATAAGACAGGCAAAATCTTGCAGTAAAGAAATCTGTTGAATCGTCCGACAGACGAGTAGTTTTCTTTGCCTTACAGTCTGTTTGTATTATTTGTACCGCATTTTCTTGCTGCATACCAATATTCTGTTGGTACGAACAAAGCGTAAATCCTGTAGATAAAACGATCTGTACCAATTCCACTAATTTGACAATCGGGGAAAAATCTACCCTTCTCCTCCGGGATTCTTAAATAGAATGGCTGTCACTTTATGTTAGGGGTAACACTTGCCACTTTTTCTTGACCAAGGAAGATTCGGTTCAACTTATGAAAGGCCGGCGGTGATAAACTGCCGGCCTTTAAAACCATAACTTTGATTTCATCATTAGCTCGTATCTTTCTGTGCCATCGAGAGGATGGTTTCGATATCTGTTTCCCCTCCCCCTTTAGCCAACTTAATGAACGAAGATTCGTTCATTTAATCATGAGAGCGTATTTTTCATAATTCAATAAAAGATCGAGCACGTTCAACCAATCCGCACTCGGGATTATTTCTATAACTTTATGATATAGAAACCCCGGATGGCATGTAATTTCAAGCTGGAACACAGCGGACAATATGGATTGTAGCCGCCCTAAGACGCTGTCTTTTAATAGAGTTGTTTTGGTTTATTTTCCCGAAACTCCTGTCACTCGAACGAAGATAAGCGTTACATATAGCTTATACAACAATGTATCCAAATAGCCATGCAAAAATATGTTAAGCTTTGTGTCATTTCCACAATGAGTTTGACCTGAGTATATATGGAGAGGGAGGGAAGAAACATTAGCAATAATAACGCATCAAATCTGAGTAATCTCCTGCTTCTGGGCTCTGACGAGTAAAACTTTTGCCACTTCA
>CALJMB010000168.1 GCA_937982515.1 uncultured Balneolaceae bacterium | reverse complement strand
GTAAAGATATGGGTGGTATAGGCCCTTACCGGGCTGCCGCCGTCTTTTGCGGGACGGAATTTCCACTGCAACGCTGCCTTCAGGGTTGCTTCGGCCAGATTAAAGCCTATACTTTCTGCCGGCTTGAATTCGCCTTCTTTGGGATCGTATAACAATATCTTAGAAATGGTGGCCTCTTCTACCCCTCCATCGGTATCTACCAGAAAGCTGACCCATATTTCTGCCCTGACGCCTTCCTTTTTAGCGGCATCGGGCACGGTTGGCTCAACAATGCGTATTACGCCCGGCGATGTTTGAGGGTTGGCGGTCACCCGGCCTGATCCGCCCCCGGCGCCCGGGCCTTCCACCAACAGGGAATCGCTAAAGTCAATGAAGTTATCCTCCTCCAATACCACAATCTCTTCTTCGATAATCCTGTCATCCGGCACCGGGACGGGGATTTGCGGTTTCGGCGGAGAAGGCGGCGCGCTCTCCTGCCTTGTGATCAGTACCTCTTCAAAAGCAATCTCCCCGTCGGTGAAGTCGATATCCTGGGGGATGTTTTTCCGGGCGGGTACTGGCCAGAACAGTACGATGATCAGCGCCAGCGCCTCAGCCAGGGCAACGCACGTCATCCACCGGATACGGTACCTGGCTTCGGATTCAGTTATGTTCTTTAAGGATTGTTTCACGTGGCGCCGGCTGAAGTAATTTGGTTAATTAATTAATCGGTTGAGGCCTGGCTGGATATTATGAATTACGTACCGCCTGAAGCTCCTTCTCAATAATCTGATACGTTGTTTGTTTCAGCTGTCCGGCCGATTCAAAGTCCTGCGGGTTCAGCGGGTCCAGAACGGATATGGTGAATTTCTGCCTGAAGTTAATCACCCATGATCCAGACCGCATGGCTTCAAAGCCACCATTTAGAACGATGGGAAGTATGTGAAAATTATAGCGCTCTGCGAGCGTGAACGCTCCGTTTTTGAAGGGTTTCAACTCTCCGTCCCGGGTTCTCGTCCCTTCAGGGAAAATCATGCCCGGAATACCATTCTTAATCGGCTTTACCAATTTATCCAGCTTCTTCACCGATTTCCGGCTTTCCCTGTCAATGCCCAGATGCCCGGTCATAAAGATGATCCATCCCAGAATAGGGATTTTAAACAGGCTCTTCTTGGCAACCCACTTCATACTCCAGGGAAGCAGATAGAGCAGGGGCATATCCAGAAAACTCTGATGGTTTGCCACTACAATGGCCGGCCTCTCCAATTTATTGATATCGGCGCCTTTAATCTCGAAGCTCCATCCAGGTACAGGTTTCAGCATCAGCCAACCCAGTGCTTTGAGTATTTTGTTAGGTATGCGGTTAAACCGGTCAAAAGGCAGGGTCAGCACATAGAGCACGGCAACCAGAACAAAAAAAATCAGAAAACAGACAATCCAATATAACCAGACGATTGCACTCTGAATACTCTGCATAAATAATGCCCGCTAATTCTCCTGAAGGCTTATAAAAGCCTTTCTTATGAACCCATCATGCTGCAGGAGAAGGTTCTCTGCTTCTTCTCTGTTCAAATTGCCGAGTGCCATGAGCAGTGCCGTTTTTACATGTCCCCCCGCTGCTTCCAATGTAGCGGCAGCCTCCTCATACCTGAGATCGGTAAACATCATAATAATGCGTTTGGCTCGTTCTTTGAGTTTTTTATTGGTCAGCATTAGATCTACCATCACGTTTTCATAAACCTTGCCCTGCCGTATCATGGCCCCGGTAGTAATCATGTTCAGCACCATTTTCTGTGCGGTAGCACTTTTCATGCGTGTGCTGCCCATGATAGCTTCGGGACCTACGGGTACATCTATTAACACATCCACTTCAATGGTAATTTGGGTGGATGGGACTGTTGTCACGAATATAGTCTTGCAGCCCCGTTCCCGGGCCTCTTTTAAGGCTCCGTGTACGTACGGGGTACGGCCGCTTGCCGCCAGCCCGCAAACCACGTCATTTCCGTTGAGGCCGATCTCATCCACGGCCTTCCGTCCGGTCTCTTCGTCGTCTTCTGCCCCCTCCTGGGCAACAAATATGGCGTCCGGCCCTCCTGCTATCAGTCCGACCACCTGTCCGGGTTTTGTGCCGAATGTGGGAGGGCATTCAGCCGCATCCAATACCCCGAGGCGTCCGCTCGTACCGGCGCCGGCGTAGATCAGGCGGCCTCCCTTCTCCAAAGCCTCTTTAACAAGATCAATAGCTTCAGCTATCTCTTTTAGCTTGTTCTCTACCTGATAGGCTACCCGCTTGTCCTCATCGTTGATTAGGCGGGCTATTTCAAATGCATCAGCCAGGTCTATCGCCTTGGTGGCCGGATTCCGCTGTTCGGTATCCAGATTTTTTAATTGACGGAAAAGTTGTTCTTCGCTTTGTATGCTCATTGTGGAGTACAGATCTGATTTTGTTTCTGGTGCCGTGTCCATGATCAACGGGCGTGTAAGGAGAACGCGGATGTTGCGAATGGGGCTGATCTTCACAGACTATGATATATATACAATGCATCATCCGTGCCTCTCCGCCCTATCCGCGACATCCGCGTTCTACAGAAACGACAGGATGTAGCTGACATAACACCAGGGCGGCCTACCGGTTATCTTATCACCGCCGGTTCTTCCACCAGTTGGAGACGCGGAGGGATGCATCCGGCACATAATGTACACTGCTTTTCTCTTCCTGTCCATTGTGAATTTTTAGCAGAGATGCGGCAATAGCTTTAACATTCAGCCATTCATCTTCTGCTTTTGAATCCAGCCCTGCGGGTGAGAAATGATCCGGTACGAAATGGGTATCGTACATTCCCGTTCTGAAAGCCTCATGGTTTAGTACGTACCTGCAAAAAGGTATGGTGGTTCTGCACCCGGCTATTTCGTATTCGTCAAGTGCTCTTAACATACGGGCAATAGCTTCTTCGCGGTCTCTGCCAAAAGCGCACAGTTTTGATATCATAGGATCGTAGTTGATGGTCACCTCTTGTCCCTCTTCCACACCGGCATCCACTCTGATGCCGTTGCCCGAGGGGATCCGGTGCTTTGCCAGCGTACCTGTGCTCGGCAGAAAACTGTCTTGCGGGTCCTCTGCATAGATCCGGCACTCGATGGCGTGGCCGTTTATTTCCACTTCCTCCTGACGGAAAGGCAGCGGCTTGCCTTCAGCCACGGAAATCTGCAAAGCCACCAGATCAAACCCCGTAATCAGTTCCGTAACCGGATGCTCTACCTGCAGTCTCGTATTCATCTCCAGGAAGTAGAAGTTGCGGTCGTTATCTACCAGAAACTCAATGGTACCAGCGCCGACATAATCGCATGCCCTGGCAGCAGAGACGGCAGCCTCTGCCATCTCTGCTCTGAGTGCCGGTGTGAGGATGGTACACGGGGCTTCTTCAATCACTTTCTGGTGCCGCCGCTGGATAGAGCACTCCCGGTCGAATAAGTGCAGTACGTTACCGTGCGTATCGGCTATGATCTGAAACTCTACGTGGCGCGGCTCCGCAAGATATTTTTCTATGTAGACCCGGTTGTCGCCGAAGGCGTTGCGGGCTTCCGACCGTGCGGCCCTGATACCCGATTCAAACTCTTCTTCCCTGTCTACAATTCTCATCCCTTTCCCGCCTCCGCCGGCCGCTGCTTTTATCAGCACCGGGAATCCGATTTCTTTTGCTACCCGCCTGGCTTCGGCGATATCCCCAAGCTCTTTGGTAGTACCCGGCGGAAATGGCACGCCGGCCTTGCTCATCAGTTGCCGGGCGGCGGTTTTATCTCCCATAAGACGCATGGCTTTCGGGCCGGGGCCTATAAAAATAATACCTTCCCGGTTGCAACGTTCGGCAAAGGCCGCATTTTCACTCAGAAATCCGTAACCGGGATGTATGGCATCGGCTCCGGTCTGCTTTGCAGCTTCGATGATCTTATCCATGTGCAGATAGCTTTGGGCTGATTCGGCCGGGCCTATATATACGGACTCATCGGCATGCAAGACGTGTGGCGCATAGGCGTCCGGCTCTGAATAGACGGCTACCGCCTGCTTCCCCAACTCCCTGCAGGTTCGTATTACCCGAAGTGCGATCTCCCCCCTGTTTGCAATGAGTACCTTTTTAATCTCTGCCATGCTTTGGGTATTGGTTAGTGGTTAGTGGTTTAGCTTTTAGCAAGCTGGGCAGAGCGGAGCACAATGTCAAGTGCAGGGGAGTGCTGACTTCTGAATTCAGGAGTCAGAATTCAGGAGGGGGCAGAATCGTTGGGAAAGGCCACCCGCCCTACCGTTCTATGGCCGGTCGCCATTCATCTCCCAGGATCCGGACAACCCATCCTGC
>CALJMB010000167.1 GCA_937982515.1 uncultured Balneolaceae bacterium | reverse complement strand
TGTACTGCAGGACTGTGTTTCCGTTGATGATGTGTGTGATCAGCGAATCGCCCAGAACGATGAGTTCCGCCTGTACCCACTGATCGCCGTCGTAGGTAGCGGAGCCGGAATTTATGCAGTGTCTGGGGTCGATCTTGCCCTTGTAGACTACATCCGTTCCGGGCGAACACATATTGCCGGTGGGGCGCTCGTTGCCGTCGCCAAGTCCGCCCAGGAATTGCATCTCGACGGAGATGGGCCAGTCCTGTTCTTTGGGCATCGTGCGGGGATCCTGCGAGTGGAACATCACTCCGCTGTTTCGGAGCGTGTAGTCCGGAGCGCCGGGGTGCAGTTCCCCTACAAAGCGGTATTCCAGACGCAGGCGATAGTACGAAAAGGGCTGCTTATAATAGAGGTGAGCAAACCGATCGTTGAAGTCGCCTTCGTACCGGTCGTAGCGTACTTTCACCAGGCCGTCTTCTGCCCGGAAGGTGCCTCCGTAGTTTACCCCCGGCTCATAGTGGTGAATTTTGACGGTCCAGTCATCGAGGCTGTTCCCGTTGAAGAGCGGAATCCATTCTTCCCGGCCGGGATTAGCCTGGGCAAAGAGGCTGCCCGCACACGTAAGTATCAGGATCAGAGCTGCGAGTATCCGGGATGGATGGCTTTTGCGGGGGTGGCCGGCACAGGAACTATAGTCATGCATAGTTATGCGTGTGTATTGGTTCAGGGTAAGAAAGATTATGTTGTGTGTGATTGGAGCCCTTTAATGACAACAGGTATAAGTTAGCACAGATAGCGGGAAGTGCAAGGGTATCCTGACACAATTACCGGCGCTGCAACACTTTAATATAGTGGGTCCCGGTCCAGATCGGATCGTTTCAGCTCGGCCTGAACGCCATAGCCCGGCACCAGTTCGATAAGCAGATTCAACAGATAGTCATGCGATTTTGGCGACAGGTAGACTCGTTCAATCAGGCCGTTTGTGTCGATGTCTATCGGATGCCCGGCTTTGGGAAGCTCCCCGCTTTCATCCTTATCGACGGCATCGTAATCGATATGTATGACCCGCAGCTCCTGTTCATACATGTACGATTTTCTTTTGAACAAGAATGGAATCGCCAGATCATCCATCGGAATGGGATCTTTTTCGTAGTCGATATACCCGACGCCCCCGATCACCGCCTGCTCCCCAACCGCTTCGACCAGCTTTCTGTAGGTAGACTGGATAGCTATAGACTCGTTCGATTTGGTATAAATCCCCCACATCGCCGCCGACTCATATCTGTTCATATGCCAGGAACTGATAAAGGTATGCTTTCTGCACGTTTGTAGTTTGCTATGCATCGCTTCTTCCGTAGCATCAGGCAAGTTGTATTTCTCTTTAAGGAATTTTTTAGAACCTCTGAACTTTCTGGGGAGAGAGCCTTCAAACGGATCATCAAAAAAGCGGGAATTGGTTAAGAACAGCTGCCCCGTTTGCAGGAAGGATATAAATTTTCCCAGGTCGATGTATCTCCAGATTTTAATATCGCCGCCCCCTTTTAAAGGTTTCGGCTCTGCGATGACGTTGGCGGGGAGTTCATCGTCATCAAATTCCAAATCGTACATAATATCGCTCATGAAACCACACGATGTTCAATTGCAGCTACAACAAGGGCCACATGCTTAAAGGACAAAACGCGGTCTGCGGTTCCCCGCCTCCGGTGAACGGTGAGCAGTGGCAGTAAGCAGTGGCAGCGGCAGTAAGCAGTGGGCGGAACCAAGCTGCGTCCTCCGAAAGGCGTCTCCCCTCCGGGGGAGGGGAACAAGGGGTGGGTTCGGCGGGGCAGTGTGATCGGTAAGCGGTAAGCAGTGGGCGGTAAGCGGGAGGGGTTCTCAGGTTCAGAAGGCACTGCGAATAGCCTGTGCCTCCGGTATCATCACCCTGACAGGGTTCCAAACCCTGCCAGGGTGATGATACCGGGACGAGATAGGCAACCCTGCTCTTGGCAAAGAGGGGAGAGGCTTATGCCGCCTCTTTGTTCAGCTGCTAAATACGCATAGCGTACGTGTCTGTACATGTATGTTCATTCATCGGATGGCAAAACCAGCCATCCGATGAAAAAACCAGCCGCACGGGAGGCAGGTAGGATTAGTGTATGATCTTATCCAGGCTGGTTACGACCGCAGCCAGGCGGATAGTATCGAACACCCGCTCTTCACTGCTCCCTATTTTAAGAAGAGAGGCTTCGTGAGACTGTACGCACATCTGGCATCCGTTCACCGCCGAAACAGCCAGGCTGATCAGCTCGAACAACTCCTTTCCCAGTTTGGGCCTGGCCATGATATTCATTCTGATGCGCGCCTGCATCTTGTTGTAGCTCTCCTTCTCCATAAAATGGCGGAAGCGGTAAAACACATTATTGGCCGCCAGGAGCGAGGCGCAGGCAATAGCATCCCCGATCTCATCCGGGGTGGCTTCCTGTGCTTCCGCCAGCTGCCGGAAGTGGGCTTTCAGCGGCTCATTCTTATTGTTAACGGCAACAGCCAGGGCCAGCAGAGCCGTTTCTTTTTCATTCAGATGATCGGACTTCAGGGTGTTTTTGATATTGACCCTGAGGTCCTTAATGTAGCGGGAGTTACCCTCCGCCAGCATATTGAGGGAGGATGAGGAGTAGTCCTCATCCAGCCCGAGATCGTTCAGAAGGTCTTTCTTAATGTCTTCTGTAGTGTCTGTTCCAAACATAGAGGTTATGGGGATTAAACGGTTATCGTTTCTTCTCCTTTTTCCCAGTTGCAGGGGCAGAGCTCGTCGGTCTGCAGCGCGTCCAGTACACGAATCACTTCATCTACATTTCGGCCCACATTGAGGTCGTTTACAGATACCCACCGGATAATGCCATCGGGATCGATGATGAAAGTGGCGCGGTAAGCAACTTTTTCTTCTGGCTCCAGAATTCCAAGTTCCTCTGCCAGGGATTTGGAGGTGTCGGCCAGCATAGGGAACTTCAGGTCGCGCAGGTCTTCATGGTCATTGCGCCAGGCCAGGTGTACAAACTCTGAGTCGGTGGAGGCGCCTATCAGGGTGCAGTCGCGGTCTCTGAACTCTTCGAACTTTTCATTGAAAGCGGCGATTTCTGTGGGGCATACGAAGGTGAAATCTTTGGGCCACCAGAACATGACGGTCCATTGTCCGGCGTCATTGTCCAGAATATCAGAACTTATTTCTGTGAATTCTTTTCCTTTTTCGAGTGAAATACATGCATTCTTTTGAAACTCAGGGAAACGTTGACCTACTGTGATCATTAATATAACTATTACTTTTTGAGTTGTGGTTTAAAATAATTGAGTGGAATAGCGGGCCGATGTTGTACCGGCCCATGGCGCCGGAGAAGCTAACAACCGTGCAGTTCAAATAAAAATTGATATAGCCAAGCGCACAGATAGAGATAGTCTATAAGCATATGTGCGAAAAAAGTTGTATTAAGGAGGGTACAGGCCTGCCCCTGTGTATGTAGTATTTCCGTGGTTACAGATGTTACCAAACGAAGTT
The DNA here is from genome assembly GCA_937982515.1 of uncultured Balneolaceae bacterium. Lineage (GTDB taxonomy): Bacteria > Bacteroidota > Rhodothermia > Balneolales > Balneolaceae > CALJMB01. Next base: position 820 of record CALJMB010000167.1, on the reverse strand, counting down.
AGCGGTGACCGGTAAAAAGCGGTATGGGTGTATCGCCACAAAAACACGAAACCACAAAATAATTCGTGTTTTTGTGTTTTAGTGGCCTCCTGGCGGGGCAACCGAATTTAGTGGTTACCACACTCCCTAGAGATTAAAAAACGATGCCTGTTCAGGCGGTACATAAATACCGGGATTTCGGGTGCGGATGAACCGGATAATCCTGGCAATGTCATCTACCTTCAAAACAAAGGAGGCGGAACCAAGATCGAGCAGGCGCCGGTATTCGCTGCTCTGTTTCGGTTTCCACATCAGGTGGTAGGTAATGGAAAAATCAAACAAGGCGTCGCCCGGCGCCCGGGGCTCGCCGGGTGAGAACTTCAACGCCTCGATGTCCTTAAGGGCAATGTCCATAGTTGTAACATGCCGCTCTCCTTTTTTAACCAGGATGATCAGGCTGCGATCACTGAGCTGAAACACGAAGTGATACAGCGGCTCCGATAGCTTTATGATTCCGTAGAAGCTCAGCAAGAGGAGTAACAGGGCGGCGACCTGAGTCAATCCCCCGAAGGCGGTTATGTCGGAAAAGGAGACCCCTGACAGCAGATACGTGGCGGCAGCGGCGGCTACAAGTATAACCGGCGCCCAGAACAGATGGGTTTCTTCTTCGTAAATATGTAGCTGTCTGTTTTTCAAATATTAAGTGAATAGCAGAAAGTCTTAAGCAGAAAGTAGTAGGAGAGGGAATATAGTACTCAATATGCCTCTTTGAAAGGGAGTGAACAGTGAACGGTAAGCAGTGGGCAGTGGGCAGGATACGGGGAGGCGGATGGCGCCCGGC
>CALJMB010000166.1 GCA_937982515.1 uncultured Balneolaceae bacterium | reverse complement strand
ACCCCTAAATAAATGGTTTTCGTAATAATTAAAAAATATTGTAAGGAATGGCCGGAATATCAGTCTTACTTATATGGAGCCAAATTATTCATATCGATTTCCCTTTGCCAAATATCCAGCCGTTCGTCTGGTTCTTCTTTTTATTGCGGGTATTCTGCTCAACAGATACCTGGGTTACGATCCGTGGATATGGACTGCAGCATTTCTGGGTGTTGCTGCCTGCTACAGATATTTAGAATCTATCTACTCCGCCTCTCTCAATACAGGGATCTATCGGGGCATCATCAGTAGTTATTTGTTGGCTGTTGTACTCTTTGGCGCCTGCTGGCACTCCATCCATAACCGCCAGGCTCAATCATCCCCCCGCATTCCTTCTTCTTTTGTCTGGGAATCGATGGACTTCCATGGCGAGCTTAAGCAAATAAACCGCTCACGCAGCGGTACCTACCAGTTAACCCTGCGTATTGACTCTACAATCTTTTTCGACACCCTGACCTGGCGGCATACTTACAAGGCAAGGGTTGTTCTGGATCCTGAATCAACTTCACTCCCCGAGGCGATTGAATTGGGCTCTTACCTCTCCTTCCGGGGAACAGTTTACCCGCTGGAAGGAAAGCGGAATCCACATGAATTTGACTATGGACAGTATCTGGCCACGCAAGGTATTTATACCCACATAGGAGCAGATTCCATTTATAGTGTACGTCTACAGAATGATTGGCGTAACTGGACAACACTTCGCCAGGATGTATTGAATCTTATTGAACAGAACTTTGATGAAGAAACCGCATCCCTGGCCAAGGCGCTGCTTATTGGCTATAAAAATGAACTGAGTCCCGAAATGAAACGCGCCTTTTCAAGAGCGGGGCTTTCTCACATCATGGCGGTATCGGGATTGCATGTCGGTTTCATTGTGGCTCCCTTCTGGCTGCTCATTCCCTTTTTCTGGACGCTCCGGCGGGGTAAGCAAATAGGCCTGGCTCTGTTACTACTGCTTCTGTTCTTCTATGCCGGGATTACCGGTTTTACCGCTTCGGTAAGCAGAGCTTCTATCACGATCGGTTTCCTTACATACGGCCGGCTCTTCCATAAAGTGCGCGACTCTAAAAACCTGACTGCTCTGGCCGCACTCATAATTCTGCTCATCAACCCGAACGATTTGTTTGATATTGGATTTCAGCTCTCATTCGGCGCCGTGTACATCATTCTGCTGACTATGCCTGTGATCACCAGCCGGCTGCCGGTTTGGATACAGTATCGCTGGTACGGCCAGCCCGTCAGTATCATTCTGGTTTCTTTGGTGGTGCAGGTTGGACTTTTCCCCCTGTTGAGTTATTATTTTGGTGAATTCTCCTTAGCAGCTCCCTTAGTAAACGCTCTTGTAGTGCCACCGCTTATGATCGTCGTTCCATTTGCCATTGCCCTGCTGCCTGTTTCCGCAT
>CALJMB010000165.1 GCA_937982515.1 uncultured Balneolaceae bacterium | reverse complement strand
ATTTACGTTCAGTTATAGTTTAACCCTTTTGACACACTTTTCTGAACAGTCTCTTGAATGTTGAGTTTAGAATGCAACTACCTGGCTTTGTATGTCTTTTCTAACATCTTACAGTTCCACAGCCTTCTCACTTTTCACTTCCCACTAAAAAAGTCCGCTGACCCATTGCATAACAATAGCACAAAGGTAAGCGCCATATGTTCCGAGAGCGTATCCCAGTACAGCCAGTAAGACACCGACAGGCGCCAGGGCGGGATGAAAAGCGGCCGCAACGATCGGGGCGGATGCAGCTCCGCCAATATTAGCCTGACTACCCACAGCAACGAAGAAGAACGGAGCCCGGATAATTTTAGCCACGATTAACAGAATAGAGGCATGAATTAAAATCCATAGCAGTCCGATGAGGAAGAACCCCGGATGTTCAAAGATAGAAAGTACATTCATCTGCATGCCGATTGTTGCAACCAGAACGTAGAGAAACAGACTACCCACTTTAGACGCCCCCGCCCCTTCGAGATTTCGGACTTTGGTAAAAGAGAGAAGTAGTCCACCCGTGGTAGCAATGACGATGATCCAGAAGAAGGGAGAATCCAGGCTTAGTTTACTTAGCTCGGGCGCATGGGTGGATATAAATGGGGCGATGGTATCAGCCCCGAGATGTCCCACAGCTGTTACGGCGAAGGCTACGGCACAGATGGAAGTCAGGTCGGCCAGAGTGGGAATCTTTATAATGTTAGCTCTGAAATCTTCAATTTTTTGGCGGAGCTGAGTAATTTTAGTAGCATCGGCTTTAAACCACCGATCAACGCGTTCGGAAATACCGGCGCCATATAGCAGGAAGGCCAGCCATATGTTGGCCACGATAACATCTACCGTAACCATAACAGCAAACAGATCGGCCGTGGGTTCAAATATTTCATACATCGCTGCCTGGTTGGCACCTCCTCCAATCCAGCTACCCGCAATTGTAGACATGCCGCGCCATAATGCATCGGCACCGGTGCCGGATACTAAGTCCGGAGCAATTTGAGAGAACAGGAAGAGTACCAACGGGCCGCCGATCATAACCCCGAGCGTTCCTGTTAAAAACATGATGATGGCTTTAGGCCCCAGCCCCAGTATACCCTTAAAGTCAATGCTTAACGTTAAAAGCACCAGACTGGCAGGAAGGAGATACCGGGAGGCAACAAAGTAGAGGTTAGATTCTTCGCCCGAAATGAGGCCAAGAGAGTTAAAAACAGACGGAATAAAGTAACAGAGTAACAGGGAGGGTACGAAAGTGTAAAACTTCTGCCAGAATGGATGCGTGCTGCCGGAAGTAACAAAAATAGCAGCTAATATCAGAAGTAAAATACCTAACACAATTGCATCGTTGGTGAATACCGGTGCGGCAAGGATAAATGACGTCATATAGTCCCGTTTATTAAAATTAGACGGAGGAATCTAACCCTTGCCCGGGTAATTGTGCAAAGACAGACTTTGCCTCCGATACTGAATATATCTTTAAGTAATTTGCGTGAAAAAACCTTATGAAAAGGTTATACTTAGGCTTCGTTTTTGCAAGGCAAATTTTTTAGACGTTTAAATAATGAAGATAGCCGTTATCGGAACCGGTAAAACCGGAGCTGAAGTTGCCAAACTATTGGAAGAAGAGCAAATAGTAGGGCCCTTTAACAGTAAGAATAAACCTACAGTAGAAAGCCTCCGTAAAGCCGACGCAGCTATTATATTCGTTCCCGGTACTGCGGTGGACGATATACTGGAGGTGGTACTGGAGTCAGGTATACCCTCCGTATGGGGAAGTACAGGGTATGAATGGCCGGAGGATCTTAATGAACGACTAAAATCTGGGAATGCAACGTGGCTTAGGGCTTCAAATTTTAGTTTGGGTATGAACATTGTACGCCAGTGTATCAAGATTATTTCTAAAGGTTCAGAGATTCTGAGCAATCCGGTTTTTCATATCCATGAAGTTCATCATGTGCACAAGAAGGATGCTCCCAGCGGCACGGCGCTTTCGTGGAAAGAGTGGCTGGATAAGCAGGCGGAAATCACCTCCGAAAGAAAAGGCGATGTTAAAGGAGTGCATGAACTGCAAATGAAAACATCATACGAATCGATTCAGCTTAGGCATGAAGCTCATGACCGTGCGGTTTTTGCTGAAGGAGCCATATGGGCGGCTGAGCAGATAGTAAGGAAGCCTATCCCGCCCGGATTGCATGATATTGAAACGTTTTTTGATCAGGTGATAGGGCTGTAGATAATCCCGGAATAACAGCCGGAGAAGACTCTAATTCTGTGCTTAGAACGGCCCGGTGCGGATCTTAAAAGTCTTAAGCCGGGCACTTCGTATTTATCAATTAATTAAAAAAAATTATTACACGTTTTAGTACTTTAGTGGCGACTAACAAGAATCAGATATGAACGACACACAACTTTGGACAGCGCTTATAACCCCGATGAAGAATAACGGGGATATTGATTTGGATGACCTCGCTTCTCTTATTCACCGGCAGGATAGGGCAGGCAACGGGGTGCTCATTCTGGGCAGTACAGGAGAAGGACTCGCTCTGGGCCTGGAAGATAAAAGAAGAATTGTTGAAACAGCAGTAACTCTGGATATTGATGTCCCTCTGATGGCAGGTGTGGGAGGGTTTAACCTCCGGCAACAAATTGAATGGATCGAATACTGCCAGGGACATGGGATTGACAGCTTTTTGCTTGTTACTCCGCTCTACTCCAAGCCTGATTTGCGAGGGCAGATCGCCTGGTTTAAAGCTCTTTTGGATGCGGCCGAAAAACCCTGTATGATCTATAACATCCCTTCAAGAACCGGGGTAAAGTTGCAGCCGGGAGTTCTGCGGGAGCTTAAAGATCACCCGAGCCTCGTAGCCATAAAAGAAGCCAGCGGCAGCATAGCCGACTATCAGGAGTTTCGCAAGGCTGCTCCGGAGCTTACTTTTTACAGCGGAGATGACAGCCTGACTCCATTTTTTTCAGTGGCTGGTTGTGACGGGCTTATCTCTGTAGTTGCCAATGTCTGGCCCGAGGCAACACATCGCTATGTTGAATGGAGTCTGGCAGGGCGCGGGGCTGAGCTGTTGCCCCTGTGGCAGGAATGCACAGACCTCATGTTTTCTGCATCCAACCCCATTCCTGTAAAGGTATTATTGAAAGAAAAAGGCTGGATTAAATCTTCTGCACTACGCCCCCCTCTTACAGAAGAGGACCTGGAAGACCATGAGAGCCTGATAAAGGCAGACCGGAGAATAAATGATTGGTTTGCCTCCACTAATTAAAACCATAATGCAAAATATATAAGCTGTAGAATGAGTGAGATTAACTGGGAGGCAACTCTCGAAGAACTGGAGCAGGGAATTATACGCGCGGCTAACCCCGATGGCGAGGGCTGGCAAGCAAATGTAGAGGTAAAGAAAGCCATTCTGGCTTCATTTAAAGCCGGTAAAAATACTGAATACTCCGGAATCTATGACGGTTTTGTAGACAAGGACAACCTGCCACCCAGAAAATTCTTAAAAGAAGATAATGTCCGGTTGGTCCCGGGCGGATCTTCTGTCCGCCGTGGCGCCTACGTAGCTCCCGGTGTTATCATTATGCCCCCGGCCTATATAAATGTGGGCGCATACGTTGATACGGGATCTATGATAGATAGCCATGCCCTGGTTGGTTCATGTGCACAAGTCGGCAAGAACGTACACCTTTCGGCAGGGGTACAGCTGGGCGGTGTGCTAGAACCGGTGGGCCTGACGCCTGTAATTATCGAAGACGAATGCTTTATCGGAGCAGGAGCAGTTATTGTGGAAGGAATTCTGGTAAAGCGCCGGGCGGTGATCGCTCCCGGTGTGATACTGTCGAAGTCTATTCCTGTGTACGACTGTGTTAATGAAAAAAGATTAGAAAAAGGAGCTCCTATTCCCGAAGGGGCGGTTGTGGTGCCGGGAACCCGGCCGATGCAGGGAACATGGGCTGAAAAACATAACCTGAATGTATCGTGCCCGCTGATTGTAAAATACCGGGATGAGCAGAGCGATGCATCTCTCGTTCTGGAAGATGTTCTTCGCTAGTCATGAGCAACAAGTAGGGCTTTACTCATTGCTCTTCACTCGTTATACATTCTATACTTCGGCAGCATGAGAACTGAATGAACAGATAGGTCCTGGTTAACGTGAAGGAATTATTGTATCTGAAATTATAACCGAAGTAATAAAATATGCGAGTATTAAAGTTTGGCGGATCCTCTGTTGGGACTCCCGATGCTATAAAGCAGGTAAAAGATATACTGGAAGAATATAGCAGAAAACACACCATTGCGGTTGTGGTGTCTGCATTTCAGGGCGTTACCGATATTCTGCAGCAAACGGTTGAGGAAGCCGCCCGGGGATCTGATGTGCACATCAAACTGCGTACGGAGCTTGAGGAACGTCATATCAATACCATCCGGGAACTGATCCGTGTTCAAAACCAGAGCAAGACACTGGCCCGGTTTAAGATGATGATGAACGAGCTGGAAGACGTTCTCAACGGTGTGACACTGGTAAGGGAGCTGACCGGAAGAACCAAAGATTTTGTTATGGGTTTCGGCGAACGCTTCTCCGCTTTCATAATCAGCGAATATCTTTGCGATGCGGGAATAGACGCAGAGTATCTGGATGCCCGCAGCCTCATTAAAACGGATAACCAGTATGGGCTGGCCCGGGTACTTACAGATGAAACCAACCGAAGAATCCAAGAATATTTTTCCAACCGTGACAAGATACAGGTCATAACCGGTTTTATTGCCTCTGCCATGAGTGGTGAATCGACTACATTAGGGCGAGGCGGATCTGATTATACCGCTACCATCTTTGGAGCTGCTCTCAATGCCGATGCAGTTGAAATTTGGACTGATATAGAAGGTATCATGACTGCTGATCCGCGTAAGGTGAAACGCTATTTTGCAATACCTCACCTTTCCTACGAAGAAGCTATGGAACTGTCGCACTTCGGTGCAAAAGTGATCTCCCCGCCTACTATGCGGCCGGTGATGAAAGCCGGGATACCTATCCTGATAAAGAATACATTCAAGCCAGAACAGAAGGGTACACAGATAAGTAAAAAGGCGGTAGAAGGAGATTCCATTATCAAGGGAATCTCCTCGATAGACAATGTCACCTTGATAACGGTACGTGGCAGTGGCATGATCGGGGTGTCTGGTGTGGCTTCGCGCATTTTCGGTACTTTGGCTAAGGCGAATGTCAATATAATACTCATTACTCAGGCATCCTCCGAACACACCGTCTGTTTTGCCGTGATGCCGGATCAGGCTGCGGATGCAAAGAAAGCCCTGGAACAGGAGTTCAGATATGAACTGAAGGATGGAATTATAGATGAGGTGCAGCTTGAAGAAGAGCTCTCTATCGTAGCTATTGTGAGTGATGAAATGCGACAGATTCCGGGTATAGCCGGGCGTGTGTTCCAGTCGCTTGGAAGAAATGGCATCAATGTAGTCGCCATTGCCCAGGGATCGTCCGAGCGGAATATCTCTATTGTGGTTGACCGTAAAAATGATGCGAAAGCACTGAATACTCTCCATGATTCATTTTTCTTGTCTAAAGTTAAAACTGTCAATCTGTTCCTCGTAGGGGTCGGCCTTATCGGTGGCACATTGCTGCAGCTCATAAAGAGACAGGCCCAAAAGCTGTATGATGACTATCTGATTGACCTGAAGCTGGCAGGAATATCGAACAGTAAGAAGTTCTTGATCCGGGAAGATGGCATTACAATGGAAGCCTGGGAAGAAGAACTAGAGGAGAAGGGTGAAACGGCTGATATCAATCGTTTTATTGAAGAGATGAACACCCTGAATCTTTCCAACAGTATTTTCATAGACTGTACGGCCAGTGAAGAGGTATCCGCGGCATACGACAAGGTACTGGAGTCTAGCGTCTCTATCGTGACGGCCAATAAAAAGGCTAATTCGGGTCCGCTGAAGAATTACGAAAAGCTTCAGGCACTGGCATTTAAAAACAATGTAGCCTATCTCTACGAAACCAACGTGGGCGCCGGTCTGCCGGTAGTAGCTACTCTTAAAGAGCAGATGCTCACCGGAGATGAAATACTCAAAATCGAAGGAGTGCTATCAGGCACACTCAGCTACATTTTTAACAACTATGATGGATCGGTACCGTTCAGCCAGGTTGTACGAACCGCCAAAGAAAAGGGATACACGGAGCCCGATCCACGGGAAGATTTGAATGGGCAGGATGTGGGTCGAAAGTTACTCATTCTTACTCGGGAAGCCGGACTAAAGCTGGAGTTTGAAAATATTGAAATCGAAAATTTGGTTCCAGAACAGGCCCAAAAGGCTCCCGGTGTGGAGGAGTTTTTTAAAGAACTATCCCGGTTTGATGAGGAATTCAAGAAACGATTTGATGACGCCAGACAACAGAACAAGAAGTTGTGTTATATTGCACGGTACAGTCAGGGAAAGGCGACTGTACAGCTGGATGCCATTGGCCCGGAGCATCCCTTCTACAACCTGTCGGGCAGCGACAATATCATTTCCTTTCACACTCAGCACTATGAGGACAGTCCCCTCGTTGTTAAAGGCCCGGGAGCCGGTGCAGGCGTTACCGCCAGCGGAATTGTAGCCGATATTCTGCGCATAAGCAGCTCTCCATCCTTTGGGAATGAATTTTAATAATGACTGCATAAAACGGAGGTAATATTGACACTAACTACTTTAACCCGGGAAAGGTTTTTGGCTCCCTCAGGCTCTTATATTGTTAGATTATATCTATGAATGACGAACCACAGCTAAAAGAAGTAAAAGTATTTGCACCCGCAACGGTAGCCAATGTTACCTGCGGCTTTGATGTAATGGGTTTTGCCCTCGAAAAGCCGGGCGATGAAGTAATCGCCCGGCGCAGCACACAGCCAGGTTTACAGATCACTAGTATTACGGGAGATGGGGGTATGCTTCCCACCGATATTGAAAAGAACACTGCAGGTGTTGCCGTTCAAAAGCTGCTGGAGCATTTAAAGGTTGACACGGGAATTGAACTGGAAATCAATAAGAAGATGCCTCTGGGCAGTGGATTAGGCTCCAGTGCAGCCAGCTCAGTCGGGGGCGTAGTTGCAGTAAACCACCTGCTGGGCAGCCCGCTAAATCCAAACGAGCTGTTACCTTTTGCTGCTGAAGGCGAACGAGTGGCCTGCGGAAGCCCTCACCAGGATAATGTCGCTCCCTCATTGCTGGGAGGTTTCATACTCATCCGGAGCCAGAATCCGCCCGACCTCGTCGGGCTTGAATGCCCGAAGCCGCTCTTTGCATCCGTCATCTACCCTCACATAGAAGTGCGCACCGAAGACACGCGAAGGATACTGCGTAAAGAAGTATTGCTGAGCAAAGCTGTACATCAGTGGGCGAATGTAGGGGGGCTGGTGGCGGGGCTACTTAAAGGAGATTACGGTTTAATCAGCCGGTCACTGGAAGATGTCATACTGGAACCTATACGGTCTGTGCTGATTCCCGGATTTGGAGAGGTCAAAGAAGCGGCCATTAATGCCGGTGCACTCGGTGGGGGTATATCCGGTTCGGGGCCGTCTATTTTTGCATTGTCTAAAACTAATGAGACAGCGACAGAGGCCGCCAAAGCAATGCAGCGGGTATTTAGTTCGCTTGGACTGAAAAGTGATACCTACGTCTCTAAAATAAATACCCTGGGATGCCAGATTATCTCTGAACAACCGGCATAAAGCCGATTGAGTTGTCAACAGTTTTAAGATGTTGTTCTGGTTTGAATGAGCAGAAATCTGAAAGAGGAGGAATGGTTATTCCACACTGTGCCTCTGTGCTACCGTATTTTACTTATTATGTTTATATAAAATTCTTATTTCATGAACTTTATTAGTACCCAGCAAGACGCTGATCCAATTTCATTTTCTGAGGCTATGATTCGTGGGCTTGCACCAGACGGAGGCCTCTATGTGCCGGAATCCATCCCCAGGCTTCCGGATGCTTTTTGGGCCTCTCTGCACGGGAAATCGTTTGCGGAAATTGGTCTTGAAATGGCCCGGCGGTATATAGATGACATCAGCCCGGACCAATTGAAAGCGCTAATAGAAGATGCCTACGATTTCGAGGCACCGCTCGTACATCTTAAAGACCACTACTATATCCTGGAGCTGTTTCACGGACCTACACTGGCATTTAAGGATTTTGGCGCCCGTTTTATGGCTCGTATCTTCTCCGCTTTCAGAAAGACGACGGACAGAGACGTTATCATTCTTGCCGCTACTTCCGGCGATACCGGCAGCGCCGTGGCACATGGGTTTCTGGGTGTGGAAGGGTTTAAAGTGTGTCTGCTGTATCCGAGTGGAAAAGTGAGTAAAATCCAGGAGCAGCAGTTAACTACAGCCGGACAAAATGTATTGGCGCTGGAAGTAGAAGGTACGTTTGATGACTGCCAGTATATGGTCAAGCAGGCATTTACGGATGCCGACCTTAATGAAACGCTGGTTCTGAGCTCGGCCAACTCCATCAATATAGCCCGTCTGCTGCCTCAGTCGTTCTACTACGCCTATGCTTTGGGACAGCTCAACAACACGGGCGCGCCTGTTTTTTCTATTCCCAGCGGCAACTTCGGAAATCTGACGGCGGGACTGCTGGCTCATAAGATGGGCATGCCGGTTAAGCAGTTTATCGCCGCCACAAATATTAATGATGTGGTTCCCGCTTATCTTCGCACCGGAAAATTCCAGTCGCGTCCTTCCCTGCAAACTATGTCTAATGCAATGGATATCGGGAATCCGAGTAACTTTGTGCGTATCCAACACCTGTTCGGCGGATCGTGGGAGGAGATAACGAAACAAATGTCGGGCGCTTCGTTTACAGATGAGCAAACCCGCGAAGCCATCAAACGAATCTATGGTGAAACGGGATATCTGCTGGATCCCCATACCGCTGTGGGCTACCTGGCTGCAGAGCAATACAACGGCTACGCAGAGGCTCCCCGAATCATTTTGTCTACTGCCCATCCAGCCAAGTTCCGCGATTCAATAGAACCGCTGATCGGCAAAGAAATACCCCTGCCAGACCAACTTGCAGAGTGTATGCAGATGGAAAAGAACAGCGTCAAGATAAAACCCGATTATTCTTCGCTGAAAGCATTCTTAAAGGAGAACTACCAGTAATGATTAACCGGGCGGTCATTGACTTTATTCAGATTTAAGAGCCCGGTCTGATAGCAGGTATCACACCGCTGTTCCTTTCATTGCCACGGCCATACCCTTGGTAAAGGCCAGTACAACGGCTTCGAGGGTATCGGGCGAGGCACTTTTGGAGATCCATTCCTGTCCATTGCTGGTAAGTGTGAGCGTAACAACAACAAGCGAATCGGTATCGGGACTCAGAATTTCCACTTCATGATTTTTTACTTCCAGCCTGAACAGGTTATCGCTCTCCAGCTTTATAGCTGAGAGGATAGCGTCGATAGGGCCCGCGCCCTTGGCTTCGGAGACCACTTCTTTGTTTTGTATGTTCAGCTTTACGGTGGCATGTACAAGACCGTGTTTCCGCATGATTAGCTTATAGTCAAGAACCTCGATAGGGCATTTCACATTCATATCTTCGTTAAACACCAGCGATTGGAGCACTTCCAGCTCGTTGTTGCTTAAGGTCTTGCCCTTTTTGTTTATGGTAGCCAGATAGTTGTTGTAAAGTTGTTCGTGATCTTTATCCATCTTAAAGTTGGCCATTAATGTATCGCGCGATCTTCCCCAAGATTTCTTTTGCACGTCAATAAATCCGGAGTTGATATAATTGGTGACTTTATCCAGATCAGGGGATAAAACGGGAGAGGAGAGTGAATGTTTGGCAACTACCTGGGTGTCTTTAAGTCCGGCACCGGTAAGGATAAAACAACATTTTGTGTCTTTAAATATATCCAGATTATTCTTAAAGGCGGCGAGTGGGAGCGCACAAGCCGGCTCTGTGAAATGCCCTTCCTCGATAGCCATCTCTTTGAGGGAAGTGAGGATTTCATCTTCAGTTACTGTAAAAGCCAGTCCGTCCGACTCTTCAATAGCATGTAATACCTTATAAAAATCCACAGGGTCTGAAGCGGCGACAGACTGTGCCATGGTATTAACCTGCTCTTTCACAATTTTTTTCTTCTTGAAGATACCCTCTACTACCGGCGAACTCTGTTCCGGCTGGATGGCCACCAGACGCGGGATACGCTCAATCTTTTTCGCGGCCTTAAGTTCGCTGTACCCCTTGTAGATGGCGCCGAAATTGGTACCACATCCAACAGGTACAAAGATAAAATCGAAATCATCGCCCCCTTGTTCCACGATCTCATAGCTAAAGGATTTTTGACCCTCTTCACGAAACACATAGTCTCCGGCAAGGTAGTAATTTCCCGACTTGGCAAATTGCCTGCAGAGCGCTTCACAGGTACTGAAATCACCCTTTATCCGGATGATGTTGGCATCATAGATGGTTGCCTGGGCAATTTTAGCATCTGTTGTTTTTTCCGGCACAAAGACAAAACAGGGAAGCCGGAAATAACAGGCATAGGCTGCCACGGAAGCCGCCATATTTCCCGTGGAAGCCAGGCAGATAGCATCGGCCTCCAGCTCAAGCGCTTTCTGAACTTCGATATAACTGCCCCGGTCTTTAAAACACCCGGTTGGATGTTCAAACTCCAGCTTGGCGTAAAGCTCTGCCCCATAGGTTTCTGAGAGCCGGTTCAGCCTTTTAAGTGCGGTTGGATGAGTTTTCAGAGGCTCCGGAAGGATGTTCTTTAACGGATACCGGATGGTATCAGAAACTTCGTTGTAATAAATTCGCAGAACACTGCCGCATTGCGTACAGTAGGTAGTTGTTTCTTTCTCAGAGTTTAAGTGGTTATTCGCCAGACACCGTAGTTCATAACCGGAATGTATGCGCTCCATGGACATTAATATACTTCAGGTTTGGTTCGTACAAAATACGAATAGGATTCATGACCTTAAAGTCATGCCCAAAAAATCGGATCATAATACGTATATTTTACATCAAATTATATTCTGTATGTTACTGAGACAACTTTGGGCCCCGGATCTTGTGGCAGGGATCAATGAGCAGTGAACAGTGAGCAGTAAACAGCTATACCATACGTAAGGCGTCTCCCCTCCGGGGGAGGGGAACAAGGGGTGGGTTCGAGAGGGCGCTAACTTGGAATGTTGAATGTTGAGTTTTTAGTGAATATATGCAGCCGCGCCGCTGTGCGCACTCTTCCCAACAATTCTACAGTTCTAGGCTTCTACCCCCTTCTGAATTCTGACTCCTGAATTCGGAATTCCCCGAGCCTTGGCATAGCGTTCTGCTTCTTCCGGTTTACTGATAACTGATCCTATCTCCTGAGTGGGAGAAGCGATATTTCATCAAAGTCCATATCCAGTTCATCGAGTACAGGCCCGGCCACTTCCGTTATTTCTTCTGGTGAAAACTGTTCAAGTCCTTCAATTTCTATGAAAAGCGTGTTTGTGTGTCCAGCCACATAGTAACGGGCGTGTTCCGCATCGAAACATTCACGGAGAGTATCTGTAAGCAGTTTCAGATCTTCTTCATAAGCTTCGTAGTCCGATTCTGTAAATGGAGCCATAGATTTGCCTGGTATTTCGTATTGTGAATTGTGTATATCATAGTAAATTAGTGCGTGAACGATACACAATACGAAATACGCAATCAATCTATGAATTCGGGTATTAGGCGGTTGGTGCAAATAGCATCCAAAGAATCCAAAATAATTATCGGGCTGATGTCCGGAACTTCGCTCGATGGCCTGGACATCGCCCTGTGTGAGATCGGAGGATCCGGACGAGATACCACACTCAGCCTCCTGAAATTTACTACCATCCCTTATCCTAAAGAGGCAGCGCATAAACTTGCCGCCATCTCCTCGGTCGGCACGGTTTCTCTTGAAAAAGTGTGCCTGGCCAATGCCTGGCTGGGAACCTATCACGCCGATCTGATTCTGGATACCCTGCGCCGGTGGAACATAGAACCGGACGAGGTGGATTGCATTGCCAGTCACGGACAGACTATTTTCCATGCTCCCGCCAGTCAGCATGGCCTGGCAGATATGCCTAATTCCACCTTGCAGATTGGAGACGGAGACCATATTGCCAGGAGAACGGGAATCGTGACGATCAGCGATTTCCGCCAAAAGCACATTGCTGCGGGGGGAGAGGGTGCCCCGCTGGCCGGACTGGTAGACGAACTGCTTTTCAAAGATTCCCGCCGGAACCGGGTGCTGCTGAATATCGGAGGCATAGCCAACTTCACGTACCTCCCCGCATCAGATGAACAGGAATGGAAAACGACCGATACAGGACCGGGCAACACACTTATCAATGCCGTAATGCAGCGCTTCTTTAACCGGCCCTTCGACCGCGACGGTGAGATAGCCTCGGCGGGGAAGGTAAGCACGCAATTGTTGAGGCAGTTGAAAAGCCACCCCTATTTCTCTGAACCGATTCCCAAGACCACAGGCCCCGAAGTGTTTAACCTGGATTGGGTTTCCGGTGAGCAGGAAACATCGGGAACCTCCGGCATCTCCCCACAAGACCTGGCCGCCACTCTGACGATGCTTTCTGCAGAGACTATTGCCGATTGTATTAAAGAAGTTGCGGGCCTGCCTCTGCCTGAAATTTATCTGAGCGGCGGGGGTATGCACAACAAGCAGATGGTTGCGTGGATAAGCGAGAAGATGGAAGGCCACGGGTTGAAATCATTTGAAGAGATAGGGTTCGATCCCGATGCCAAAGAGGCGGTCTGCTTTGCCGTACTGGCAAATGAGACGCTTTCGGGAGAAGGGTTTCTTATTACCACAGACGAGCAGCCGGAGCAAAGGGCGAATCTCGGCAAGATTTCACTGCCGGCATAGGTTGGGCTGCGGATCTTCGCGCATGGATGCGGAAGGGTTTAGCCACAGATGGGCACAAATACGAATGGATGATGGTTGATGTGGAAGGAACGGTCATCCTGTTGGTTATCACCCTAGCAGCCCAAAACCTCGGCCAGATATCTGTATTCCTCAATGAGCTTGTCTCGTATTGGCTCTGACTTCCGGTAGACTTCCTTTTGTTTATTCAGGTATTCCATCCTTCCTTCGCGGGTTTCTATTTTTATGGGTTTCAGCCCCAGGCTCGTCAAATCATAGGGGCTGGCCTGCATATCGATGAACCGGGCGTTCACTGCCAGTTTAAAGGCCTCCCGGATGGTATTGCCGGAAATCCACGGGTAAAGTTTGAACGCCCACTTATATAGGTCCATATTGGTGTGGATGCAGCCGGGCTGTTCCATGTCTATGATCGTTTCTTTGGTAAGGCCGTACTTATTCAAGGGGCGGGCGGATTTTGTAAAGAAACGAAATGCATCAAAATGGGTACACACAAGCGGGCGGGATTCCACAAACCAGGCCAGTTCATCCTTATCCATCCGCAGAGGAAGCTGATTGTGGCGGGGCGTGTCTTTTTTGTAGACCATAGCCCATTCATGCATCCCGAAGCAGCCGAAGGAAGGCTTTTTCTCCCGGGAGTTTTCTAAAACCGTTAAAATCCACCGAACGGCGCGCCTGCGGTTATCGGGAAAGCGGGAAGGATCCAGGAAAGCTCCGCTGTTGGTCAAAACGAGATCACTGATTTCAGGAATAGTAGCGGGGGCGGCATCCAGAAGCAGCACCCCCAATCCCGGCGACCATCGCCGGAGATGAGAGGGACGGAAAGTGTAGTACTCAAACAGGAAATCCATCACCGGATCTTTATATTGCTGTTCCCGGTGTGCCAGATATCCGTCAAGTATCGCTGCCAGTTCCTGTTCATGCCGGTCCATCTGAGCCTGCCACGCGGATAACGGCAGCTTATGCCTGATAAAGGGTTTTGTATCAGTCTTGGCTGTATTCATAGGGCCTGAAAAGTAGCTTTAAATTAAATGATGCGAAAACTCCAGGGATACGATTCGATTTTAAAAGATTATTTTAAGAGAAGAAAAGCGAAGATCTTAAAAGCTTGTGAGATCGTATAAATTACTTACTTCTCAATCATCTTCTTAACGGTTTCGATAACCTCATCTATCTTTGGTTCTTTTAGATAGCCAACTTTATAGAGAATGATATTTCCAGAGCAATAGCAAATGTATTCTGAATAGTCTGACTAGTGATCTGAGCCAAGAGTAAATCCTCTCCATCATAATGCTGAATAACCCGGGCTGGTCTGCGTTTGGAACGGGATAAATCAGGGAATGGAAAAGGTACAACTACAATATCTCCTTTTATAAATCGTCCCAAGCCTCATCCTCTTCTGGTTTCATCCGGTCTTTCGCCAGTGAGGGCTCACTTATAATGGCCGCTCAAAGCTCTTTTTCCTGTTGGCGGGATTTTAAAAGCCGCACGTAATCGATGACCTTCCGGAGTTTTTCTTCAGGAAGTTCTTCAATTTCTCTGATTAAAACGTCTTTATTATTCAATTAAAACGTTTTTATGATTTATATTTTCAAGGTCTTATTAATAAGAAGCGAAAACGAAAGCAAGAATTCCATTCATTTGTTTTTAATAAGAGCCCAACCTCGATTTTTATTGTATAGGTAAATAAAATTTAGTAAGCTGGAGTAGTTGTAAACTGATAAGTATAATAGTTAGCGAGAGAGTGGATACATTGCTTATGATGTCTGAAATGGGATGACTAATCGTAAAAAGTAAGAGTAACAAGTACTAAAGGTTGCCTCGCTCATCACTTGTTACTCCTTAATTCATTGTTGTGGAAAAACAGGTCAAATCCGGGCATTCTACAGTCAATCAGTTGTGGAATTTTATCGTACACCTGCGGTGGCACTACCAGTTGTTTATCTTATCGGGAGGTTTTTTGTTGGGAGGTTTCCTGAGTGATGTGATGAACTGGCAGATGTTCTTTCTGCAATTTGCCAGTGTCCACCTGCTGTTGTTCGGGGGCGCAACGGCCTATAATTCCTACTGGGATCGAGATAAGGGGCCGGTAGGGGGGCTAAGACACCCGCCGCGGATGGAGCTGTGGATGTGGTTCGCTTCGCTGCTGTTGCAGGCCCTCGGGTTGATGCTGGCGCTTCCGGCAGGCAATCTTTTTGTAGCCGTATATGCAGCAAGCATGTTACTCTTCTGGCTGTATTCCACCCCCCTGGCCCGCTGGAAAGGGCATCCTGTAAAGAGCCTGCTTGCCATAGGCATCAGCACAGGAACCAACTCCCTGTTGATGGGTTATCTGGCTTCCGGGGGTGAAGAACTCTCAGCCGCGATAGTGTATGCGGCGGCGGGATCGGGCCTCGTTATATTGAGCCTATACCCTGTCTCCCAAATCTATCAGAGAGAGGAGGATTCGGAACGGGGAGACCTGACCTTTGCTATTCGGTTCGGTTTCAAGGGCATCTTCCACTTTTTTGAGATAGCCTTTGGCGGAGGCCTGCTGTTGATTTCACTTTCCCTGCTCAACAACAACTTCTGGCTTGCGCAGGGTTTCTTTGTCACAGGGCTTGCCGTCGGCCTGTGGGTGAGGGGCCAGTTAAAACAGCTGACCAGCGAGAGCAGCGGCTACCACAGAGTGATGAAGATCAAATTCGGAACCTCTCTGGCCTTCGTCTGCTTTCTTATCGCAGCCCTGCTGCTGAAACACACAACGGCAGGGTTCGCTCTTGGAATAGGATCACTTCTGAAATAGAGGCTGGAAGCTGGAAGTTAGAGGCTGGATGAAAATTCTTAATTAATCCAGGTTGCCGGTTAAAACATTCATACGTAGTTCCGGATGCTTGTTCACCCCTAAATATCCTGAAGGGGACTGGGCTGAGGGGGTAAACCGGCTGATGACTCATAGCTGGCAACCTGGGTTAATTAACGGCTTGTGCCTCATCTTAACAACCCCCTTAATCCCCCCTTTTTAAGGGTAGATTTAGAATCAAGCCTCTTTTTGTCCTTTCACCTTTCACCTTCCCCTTCACCTTTCACCTCTACTTCACATATGTAATTTTTCCCGTGTCCCAGAAGGGTCCCGTGTAGCCTTCCCCAAGCGGTTCTGCTTCAAAGCGGTACAGATACACGCCACTGGCCAGATTTAGCCCCTGCAGGTTAAGCGGCTCCACCAGCCCTTTAAAAGCCGGCCGTTCCTCTCCACTCAGCACATCTGCTATCTTCCGCCCCTGGACATCATAAAGCGTAATGGTTACTCTGCTGCGCACCGGCAGGTCAAAGCTGATATTGGTAATATCATTGGCGGGATTAGGAAAGTTTGGATTGAGGGCAAACCGTTCAGCCGGCACCGGGCCTATCGCTGAACCTGTAAAGGTTCCTATGAATACTCCCCGCCCGTGAGTGCCGGCAGCCAGGGTGCCATCGCCCGGGCGGCTGGCAATATACTCGGTTACCGCGTAGCCAATTCCATCCGGCGATTCCTGTACCCATTCGGTGGCCGCCCCCGCCAGCCCGGTGGTTGAATAGAGTCCGGTACTGGTTCCCACCGCATATACCGTTCCCCCCTCGGCGGGAATAATGGTGGCAGACCGTACCGAAGGCCCGTAGCTCTCGGGAGAGTTATCGCCCAGGTTGCCCTCAACAGCCGACCAGCCGACGCCTCCGTTAACGGAGTGCCAGAGGCTCTCAACATTATAATTGGAAAGAACAACCAGAATTTCATTGCCGTCATTGGGGTTTAAAGCGATATCATGGATGTACGCTCCGCCGGCAGCATTGCCAATGGAGATATCGATTATATCATCTGAAGCGGTGTCGGCGTTGAGCAGCTTGTATAGCCTGGGCATGCCGTTATCTGAATAGGCGCCGAAGTACAGAACATTGGCCGGATTGGCAGAAACCGCCAATGCCGTAATGGCATAACCCGGCGGGGCATTGACCCTCGTCAGTTCTTCCCAGCCCGCTGTGGCGCCTTTGCTGCCGCTGTTGTCTATTGTATTTACCTGCAGGTTCCGCCAGATGGTGTTACCCGCCGGATAATACATAATAGATTCGTTATTGGGATCCAGGGCGTAGGGATGAATAAAAAACTGATTCTCCGCACCGGCCGGATGTACAAAAGCAAACCCGGCCGGGTTCCCCGAAGAGTTGATATCGTGTCTGACTATACTTCCTTCTTGCCTGGAAACAAAGATATGACGGTCCGTGAAGAAGGCGTACCCGCCGTCTCCGGATGAGATATCCCCCGCCACACCGCTTTGGACGCCATCGCTTCCATTGCGGAAAAACAGGGTGCCGTTATCCTGTGTGCCTCCTACTATGCGGTTGTCGTTCGGCATGCCGGGAATACCAACGGAGTAAAACTGAGTGGTAACATATCCTGCATTCCGGCCGGACCAGGCTACCGGCGTGGCCGCTACATCATCCGTAACACTCACCCCGCCGTCATGGCCCACCCACATGCGGCCGGGGTTATCGGGATCAAAAGCAATTACATGCTGATCGGCGTGCTGGCCGGGATATTGGGAAATATCATTCTCGTTATCATAGCCGCCAATCCAATACTCATCTTTCTGGTTTTGATTGCCGTTGTCGTATCCGCCCGGCGGGCTTGTGGCAAATCCGTCGCGCGACCGGAACAGGTTGATTCCACCCACCAGTACAAAGTCGGGGTCATCGGGCTTGACGGCCACCACCATATTATAATTGGATTGGGTAGACATATAGCCGACTTCCCCGCCAAAATACGGCAGGTTATCCGAACGGTCCTCACTCTCTCCGGTGCCCAGGTTAAGATAGTGGAAGCGGACGTCCTCCTCCTTGCCGGTGCCGCCTACATAGGTAAGGATGTAGGCGACGTCGGGATCGGAAGGCGCGAAAGCAATTACACTTCGCTGATGCACGGAAGGAAAGGTTGAGGGAGTAATGTCATTCCAGGTATTGCCGTCATCGGTTGAGGCGAATACACCCGGATTATCGGAACCGGGGTTGCCTGTACCGAAAGAGGCTTCTGAAATGGTGGCTATAAGAACACCGTTGCCGCCGGTGGCAATATCACTGTACATCTGCCCGCCTAATGTACCCGCGATATGTTCAAAAGAGGCACCGTCGTCTGTGGAACGGTAGATTCCGAACCCATGGCTGGCAATAAACACCGATCCTGATATTGGGCTAACGATCACCTTACTTACGAAATCAAGCGGCCCGTCAAACTGTGTAGGGTTTCCGGGTCCGCTGATGATACGCTGCCAGGAAGTTCCGTTATCTGTGGATTTAAACAGGCCACTGCCAAAGTAGGGCGCTGTAAAGCCTTTGTCTGCTGCTGTGTTTCCGCTGAATTCTCCCGACGTGTAATACCAGATATCCGGCTCTGTAGGATCCTGGGCCAGTGAAGTGACGCTGAGGTTTTGATCGGTTTCGGTGGCAAAAGTCCAGGCTCCACCGCTGTTGCCGGACTTCCAGATGCCTCCCGAAGAGCCTCCTGCAATGACAATATCAGAATTGCGCAGGTCTACTCCCAGGGCTCTTGTTCTCCCGCCCACATCGAACGGCCCGGCAGAGCGCCATTCAAAACCAGCGGTTACTTGTCCCTGTAACTTCATCCTGACGTTGCTTCGGCTGGGGAGCCTGGCGGCATAATCTAACTCTTTAGCGCGGACATCCGGGGGGATACGGCCGGTTTCGGGATCTCTCAACAACCTGAAAAAGTATTCGGAGCGGGCCACTTTAGTCTTGATCCGTTCAACCCTTTTATCCTCTTTACTTTTTTCTCCGCCGCTCAGCTTTTCAGCTAATGAAACGATTGAGCGTGCTGACCGACGTTCAGGGGCTGCATCAAAATAATACCAGAATCCCGCCGACAGAAGGAATAGGCCCAATAGCCAGTAAAAAAATGTTGGTGAAGAATTGAATTTCATGTCCCCGGGAGTAAGTTAGCCTTTTTGGATTGAAGGTTGAATTTGATAAATGGATATAACCATCCCCGAATGGAATAAGGTATCTCAGATTGACATAATGTAATAACTGAAAGGCGGGGAAGAGGTTTCATCCCCCGGAATAATCTATTTCAGCTTAACCAGAGTCCATAAAGGTGCCCCGCTGCTTTCGGGCCTGTACGGCCGGTAACTTATAATGGCTGTTACAATTTTCCCAGATGAAACTTCCTCTTGGCGGATGACGGATGCTTTTGCTTTAATCCGGAGGGTATCCCCGACAGCCAGAGAAGGAGTGGAGGGCCCGTACGCATCAACCCGGATCAAATAAAAAGTTACTATCGCAAAATCCCGGCTGTTTTCACCCTCTCGTATATCTTTTATCTCGCCGTGCACGCGGGCTTGTCCTGGCGCGGGGCCGGGTTGAGGCGGAGGTGGCCGTAAGTTTTCATTCATGGAAGTGGTATCAGAACTAACCGTTTCTCCGGAATCATTTTTCCGGTGATGCCCGGAGGCGCTGCACCCGGCGATCATCACCAGGGATATCAGAGATAATAATATATGCATGCGATTCATCACGGGGAAGCCGGGATTGTCTTTCGGGCAGTCTTTGCACCATTTGGTGTCCTCTCTGTGAAACAGCAGCTATATTCTTATATTAACCGCCAGATCATTCACATAACCCAACGTACAGTTTGTACGCATTTCATCCAACCGCAAAATAGTATCCGGAAACAGGGCGCCACACATGAATAGCAAAGAAGCCTTTTACCGCCACATCGCCCAGACCAGCGATGCCCCTATGGGACTGGAAATCGACTACGCAGAAGGGCCGTTTATCCACACCACAGACGGCAAAAAATATGTTGATTTCATATCAGGTATAGCTGTGAGCAGTCTGGGCCACCGCCATCCGGCCGTAACAGAAGCTATAAAGAAGCAGGTTGACCGGCATCTGCATGTGATGGTGTATGGAGAGTTTATTCAGAAACCACAATCTGATTATGCCGCTTTGTTGACGTCCCGGCTGCCCGGCACACTAGACCGCGTATACTTTGTAAACAGCGGCACCGAAGCCAACGAGGGCGCCCTGAAGCTGGCCAAGAAGCACACGGGCCGGCATAAATTTGTAGCGTTCCGGAATGGATACCACGGTGATACGCAAGGCTCGCTCAGTGTAACCGGCCGCGATGTGTACCGCAACGCCTATCTGCCATTGCTTCCGGATGTCTGTTTCCTTGACTTTAACAGCCCCGACGGCCTGAACGAGATAGATTCACAGACAGCGGCTGTTATCATGGAGCCCATTCAGGGGGAGGGCGGAATAATTCCCGCAGAACAAGAGTGGCTGGAGGAAATCCGGTTCCGCTGCACAGAAGCCGGAGCCCTGCTCATCTTCGATGAAATTCAGACCGGATTTTACCGAACCGGAACGCTGTTTGCCTTTCAGCAGTATGGCGTAGTACCCGATATTCTCTGCCTGGCCAAAGCCATGGCGGGTGGGATGCCAATGGGAGCATTCGTCTCTTCCGGTGATATTTTCACATCCTTCATGTACGACCCGCCCCTTAATCACGTCACCACCTTTGGGGGGCATCCCGTATCCTGCGCCGCCGCCCACGCAACCCTTACCGAACTGTTAAGCAGAGACTACGGAGCACGGGCACAAGCCATTGAATCTGCCACCAGAAGAATTCTCAGGGCGGATGGCATCGCAGAGGTGAGGGGCAGGGGTGCCATGCTGGGCATGCAGCTGAAGAGCCGGACACTTACCCAAAGCGTAGTGGCAGATTGTTTCGGCCGGGGAATTATACTGGGGTGGACCCTGCACTCCGACACTCTGGTACGCCTGGCGCCGCCGCTCGTTATTGATTCGGAACTACTGGAAGAGACGCTGCATACCATCAATGCCAGTGTGGAAAAGAACTATTCTGCCTGAAGCAGAGCGAAGAAATGGCCGGTTTTCAGCTCTGCAAAGGTCCCAAAGACTTTGCAGATCTGCTTCCCGGTTCCTGATCGTGGCTCGTTGATCATTGCCTTCTTACTTTTCACTTCTTGTTGCTTCTGCCTTTTCCCGCCCACTTAAGGCCCACAGCTCATAACGCGAGGCTACCTGTGCAAACGGTTGCATTTTCACCGCCCCCCACAGCCTTTAAAAGCCGGGCCCCGGTTCCCCCAACTCCCACTCAAGTCCCATACAAGGCCTGCAGCCGCGGGGTGTTGGTCAGGGTTTGCATAAGGTTTGCACAGTACTTGGCCGGGACTTGGTCCCTGTTTGGGACGCACACGTTTGCGCAATAATGGCACACTACAGGGCCACAACAGCTGTTGTGGCCGCTTTCCCTGGTAACCTCTCCGGCAGCCGAATGCCCGGCATCCAAACCGGTATTCTGCGGAAGCGCCAAGGTTATAAAAAATGCAGGCTGCTTATCACTCACTTCAAGAGATGCTGAAATCACCCTCAAGCGGAACGACGCCCTTCTTTCGGATAAGCCCTTCAGAAAAACTCTGATCTTTTTTGTAACAAATTAATGGGTGATGTCTCTTGTAGGTATACTACACATTCTATGTTGCCATGTCGAAAACGCAAGGACCGCGTAAGGGCAACCGAAGCTCGTTCAGGCGCCCTGGTCAAACGTTGTCGGTCTGCATCACAATCATACCGGCGTTATGAGTTGGAATGCGTGCAAGATCATGGGTTAATCAGAGGGGAGCATACATGAAAATAAACAAAATACCTGTAGAGCAGGCACTTGACGTATTGGATGCACATATTGCAAGCATTGGTACGGTAACGGAATGGGGATGGCATCTTGGATACAGCCGCAGTTATTTCAGTATCCGGTTCAGGGAAGTATTTGGCAGAGAGGCTGTCAGGCTGCTCATTCAGGCAAAGTTTGAGCTGGCACAGCAGATACTGCAGAAGAGTCCGGATATCTCAAGCAAAGACCTTGCACAGAGTGCCGGTTTTTCCAACTCCAGGGCTCTTCGGCGATTTCTGAGGAACAACTACCATATGAATCTGACTCAGTTTCGGGAGATGAGTCTCGGGCTTCCTGATCCTATTGAATAAGTTTTCGGCCTGTTCCAAATGCTCACACGCCTTGGTACAGATTCCATCTGCTTTTCTGTCTTTTAGCGTTCGAATGCCTGAGGAAACACAGATTCTGCCAGGAAAAATGATTCATTACCTGCAGGGAAAAGCAATTTCTCAGTGACGATGCACGATTTGTATATATAAACGCTTGTTTATGTTACAGATCAAACAAATTAGGACGCCTGTGCAGTTGCAAAAAAAAGCGTGGCTCCCTAAGATAAAGAACCACGCTTACACAGCGTCACCTGTAAACTCTAACATAAACAGGCAACAACTATGAAATATAATAAAAACGGAACAATAGTACAGAGGACAAAGCATTTTCTGCTTTTCCTTATGACATCAGGACTACTCTTGGCAACATCCTGTACCGATATGCAAACCGATGTTCAGCCAAGTGAGCCAGAACAGAAACTCACTCCTGAACAAACAAATATGAAAGAGAAACTCAAAGATACTGCAGTGCTTATGCAACAGGTTCTTACACAGCCTGGGGCCCGCAGTGAATTGAGATTTGCCATTGACTTTTATACGAAAAACAGGAACTTGGATGAGCGAGTGGCATTCGCTGCCATGTTTGACGGGCAAGCAGCTTATAAACGCTCTTGGGAAAAAGCGAAAGCTGTTAACCATTCAGTTTCTTTTGCAGAAGCGTTTCACGAGGCCACTGCTCAAAAACGCAAAGGCTCTTCGTCTTCATCATTTGACCTTAAAGCCTTCCTTATTGAGGAAGATATAGAGTTATACTTCCCTTATTCTGAAAACTGGGAAGGGGAGGATGTGATTCCTACGCTTTCTTATGATCCTATAGATAACGAACATGTCAATGAGGGTTGGGAGCCGGCCGGACCAAAGGGCAAGGCAGATTCTCCTGTTATCACCAGTATCGAAAACTGGCAAAAAGTTCAGGTGGATGATGATTATGCATATAACCATCCAACAGTGATAACTCTGCAGCGGGAGACGGAAATTCTTCCTCCTCCAGTCGGAGGCGGAAGTGGAGGGGGATCCGGTGGTGGCAGTACAGGCTGTAACA
>CALJMB010000164.1 GCA_937982515.1 uncultured Balneolaceae bacterium | reverse complement strand
ACTGTCATATTCCCATCCATCCCATCTGTGTACATCTGTGGCTAACCCTTCCTCTTCATTCTCGGCACACGTTTCGGATCGTTGCGAGAAGCTGTTCCGCCGGGCCGGCTTTATTCAGCAGATCCGTTGCGCCTGCCTGTTTTATTTGCGTGTCATATTCACTCTCTTCGTGCATCGAGAGGCCGATAATCCGAATCCCGGGAAACTTCTCATGAATGAGGCGGGTGGCCTCGATGCCGTCCATTTCCGGCATGGTAATATCCATAATGATCACATCCGGCTGAACGTTGTGAACGAACTCAACGGCTTCCACGCCGCTGCTCGATTCGCCTATGATGTGGATGTCCGGCTCTTCCTTCAGCAGGCTCACCAGCCCATTGCGCATAACCTGATGATCATCGACCACCAGCACCCTGATGCCGCCGGAACTACCGGGCGTTGAGCGGCCCGGACCCAAGGTGCTGTCATAGGCCTTGCCGGAGTCTTCCAGCACGGGTTCCGCGGATGCAGCCGCGGCGAGGCCTCTGCCAACCGGTACGCGTAACATAAAACGACTGCCCCGGCCCGGTTTACTCTCAATTTCCATCCGGCCGTTCATCAAGTCGAGCTTTTCGCGTATATTTCTCAACCCCTGGCTTACGTTGGCGTTGTTTTCCATCGCAACGGGATCGAACCCTTTCCCCCGGTCGATCACTTCCACAATAACATTCCCGCCGTCGCCCGATACCCGGACCTCTGCTTCATCCGCATTCGCATGTTTGATAATATTGACGAGGAGCTCGCGGATAGACTGGAAGAAGAAAACCTTCAGGTTCTGAGAGAGCTCGGGTATTTCGCCTTCCTGGTGAATGGTTATGGCGAGGCCCTCCATATGGCGCATTCCGGCCAGCCAGTGCAGGGCTGCCAGCAGCCCCTGATCGTGCAGAATGGGAGGACTCAGTTCATAGGAGAGCGACCGGGACGATTCGATAGACTGGTCCAGAATCTCGTTGAGCTTTTTAACTTCCCTGCTGACTTCATTCTTTTGGCCGGATAAACGCTTTTCAATCAGACTGGCATTAAATTTTGCGCCGATCAATAGCTGTTGCAATCCGTCATGAAGCACGCGAGCCATTCGTTGCCGTTCTTTTTCTTCAATCTGAATCATTTGCAGTGCCATTTCGTGCAGTTTTTCAGCGCGCTGTTCAGCAACCTTTGTCCGCTCGGCAACCCGCTTTTCGAGGATGATGTTAAGCTCCCGGAGCTTATCCTCATACTGCTTGCGGCCCGTGATCTCTTCAATCACCATGTTAATACCAATGATCTGTTCCTGCCTGTTGTATACCGGCAGCCAGTGTTCCAGCCAGCAGCGCTGAACTCCGGGGCGTGCGGGTGTCTCGCCTCTCAGTTCCACGTTCATCTTCGGTTCGCCCGTTTCGATTACCCGGCGCAGATCCTGCTCAATATCTCCGTTCAGGCCGGGAAGGAGTTCACTTATGGTACGGCCTTTGTGCTCTTCGGCGGGAATCCCGTTCATCTCCGCCAGGTAGTTGTTAACGCGGACGAACTTCAGGTCCCGGTCCAGGATACACAAACCTACGGGTACATTCTGATAGATCGATTCGATCTCTCTGAGCCGATCGCCGGAAATCCGGATCCGCTCCTGAAGCCGATCCTCTACTTCTTTCAGCCGCATCAGTGCAACCTGTCCTGTACCGATAACGGCGTCTGCTTTATGGTTGCGCAAGGTATCGAGAATTTCTTCGGCCTCTCTCAGGCTCTTCTCCAATTCAGCGTATGTAGGTACTTCAGGCGTCATTCTCTTTTTCATAAAGATTTAAAATATCTAGAAATTTACGGGTATCAGAAAGATCGCCGTGAATGGTAACACCGGGCGCCGGGCCTGTAACAACCACGGAGGGTGTTAACAGGATGTTGTGATCCAGCGCAGCCTGGAAATCTTCAAGTACATCCACAACCTCTATTTTATGGCGCCCGGGCAGCCATTTCCGGCATAAGCGTTCAAGGTTTTCTCGGGCGCGCTCTGAGTTTTCGCCGCCACTGATTATGAACAGAGTAAATGAATAGTGCATTCTTTAAGGCTCCTTTTCCTGTTGTTCTGCAAATGAATCCATCTTTTTTCATTTGCCTGTAGAATCCTCAATGATGATTCCGTTATCTGTTATCTTAAATTCGTGATAGCTGTCTGAATGGCGTGTGCCGCGTGATTTCAACACCAGCATGGTGCGGCCAACACGATCTCTTTCTCTGAAATAGTTTAAAATAACGGCCGTATCCACAAGAGAAGAGATACCGAGGCCGCTGATTTGGATGCTCTCTTCCACATTGGCAAAGGTCTGGTTGGTATAGATGCAGGTAATCTCCCGCTTCTTGGCGGCATGGTACAGGCGAATTAAAAACTCCATCGCCGCCTGAGAGGATCCGATACGGTGAGTGGCCGAGATAGCGTCCAGAACCAGATGCTCCGGCTTGTATTCCTCAATCTCCTGAATGATACGATACAGATGTTCTTCCGTACCCATCGATTCTGGCATAACCGATGTAATGCGCAAGACGCCGTTTTCGATTAATGGCTCCAGATCAAAGCCCACGGTTTTCATTTCACTGGCAATGGCCGGCCTGGATTGTTCAAAGCTCAGATAGAGCACCCGCTCCCCGCGACGGGCCGCCGCTGTGGCCAGCATAAAGGCGAACGTTGTTTTTCCGCTTCCGCTCGGTCCGCTGACCAGGATGGATGAACCTTTTCGATAACCTCCGCCTAACATGGCATCCAGTTTGGGATCCGCGGTTGAGACAAACCCGCCTATGGTATGCTGCACCAGGCCGACAGAGGAAAGAGGCATAACTACAACTCCCTGCCCGGAGATCACAAAAGGATGCTCCCGGCTGGCAAATCCGGAGCCGCGGTACTTCATTACTTTCAACCGACGCGTGGAGACCTGTTCCTGAATCCGCTGGTCTATATTGATAACACAATCGGCCATAAAATCGAGGTAGTCATACTCCTGCCGGAGGCTCTCTGCGGCCTTCACGGTCATAACAGCCGTCAGTTCTTGCCTGCTCAGCCAGCGGTGCAAGGTTACCAGCTGGTCGCGTGCACGTACAGGATCCTTGAACAGGCGCATCAGCATATCAACCGCGTCGATGACGATCATTTTAGCACCGATTCTCCGGGCCTGCCCTCCAGAATGGCGCACAGCCCGTCTATACTAAAGTCTCCTGATGAAATGGCATCATATCTGATTTCAGGATTGATCAAAGCCAATGTACCGGCCTCTTCCATCCCGGCCAGGTTCCATCCCATAGCCAGAGCATTGCCGCGCATCGTCTCCCTCGTTTCCTCGAAGGAGATAAATACCGAAGAATGCCCTGACACCGCTCCGCGAACCAGCAATTCCAGAGCAAGAACCGTTTTCCCCGCGCCGGGGCCACCGTTGATTATGGTTAAGCGCCCTGTTGGCAGCCCGCCGTGCAATACCTCATCCAGACCTTTTATATTCGTTGGCGTTTTAGACAGAGAACGGGGCTCGACCGTAAAGGTTACTCTATTGGTTTTATCGCTCATAAAGTATCACAACTTGTTAACATTGGCTGATAAAACTACTTTTCCTGTATTTTAAAACTGTGGGAAGCTCTCAACTCTCCCTCATGCAGATCACTAACGGACGATGAACGACCGATGACGGGCGACCGAAGACCGCAGGAACCATAGCGGTCAATGGCCATCGATCTCCCGGTACAATACAGATACCCGGAAATCGATTCGTATCAATCGCTTTTGCATAACATTGTACAAAAAAAATGTCGCTAATCACAATGGAAGTGAAGCCGCATTCTTATGAACCTCTCCGGGTTCCAAACTTCCGGAAGTTCTCCCAGAAAGAAATGCAAAGGTGCGCCGAACACCAGTGGCTCAAAAAGCCAAACAGATTGAATTAAATGTTCAATCCGGGTGTTGTTTATTTCATAGTTTATCCTATGTTTAAATCTCGCCTTCTGGTTAACAGCAGGCGGACTCAATAATCCTGGCAGGACAGTTTACCTTTAGGCTGGAGCCGTTGCAGAGGCCGGTTTTCCGCTTACAGGTTACACCAGAAGATGATGAATAATATTATAACAGAGTTATTTAATTCGGAGAAGAGCTATGGAAGAAAAAGAAAAAAAGAATTCAGAACGCGATGAGAAGAAAGAAGAGGAGAGAAAGAAGAGAGAAGCGGAAATAGATCAGGAACTCGAACAGACGTTTCCGGCCAGTGATCCTCCTTCATTTACCATGCCCGGTAATGACTAAAGCGTATCTGACTGATAAGTTGGCCACAGACATACCCAGACAGGCGCAGATGGTTTTAATGTAAGGCGGACAGGCTCTCCGAATAAAAACGATCTGCGCAGATCGGTGGCCGAACTTTGCCTGTCAATCTCCGTTTTTAAACTGTTTCATAAACCTGCGCTCTCCCTCTATTGTACCGATGATAACCAGTTCCGAACCTGCAGGAATCTTTATCGCGGGGTCGGGATTTATGATCAGATCCTCCCCGTTTTGGATCGCCAGTACGCTGCACCCCGTCTTTTGGCGGATGTCGGTATCAGCCAGCGACTTCCCTTCAAGATCTTCCGGCGTTGGAGTGTTAAACACATTCAGGCCTTCCGCAATCATCACAACATCGTTCCGTTCCATAAAGTTGAACAGGGCGTTAGCCCCCATTGTGGCGTAAGACATCACAAAATCTGCCCCCGACCGATGCAGCGTTGAAACGTTCCGTTCCAGGTTAGCCCGGCTGATGATTTGGATATCGGAGCGAAGCTGGCGGCAGTAGATCGTCAGGTAGATATTCATATCGTCTTCGTGGGTGGTAGTAATCACGCAGGGTGCTTCACGGATTCCCGCCTTTTCCAGAACCTCCAGCTCCGCGGCATCTCCCAGAACGTACTTTTCGGGATCTTTGATCCTATCGGGGTTCTTTTCAATCAGCCGGTAATCCATCCCTCTTTTTTGAAACGCTTCGGCTGTGGCGCGCCCTACTCTTCCGCCGCCGATAATAATTACCGGGGCACCCGATGCTTTGTAAATAGCCATAAATGCATCGTACGTTCTCAGCTGGTTGATCGATCCGGCAATCAGCAGAACGCTGTTGGCATTAATGAGGGTGTCCGGCTCAGGATTTAAAAATGTTCCCCGTTCCCATAAACCCACCACATTAATACCGAGCTTTTCCCGAAGCTGGCTCTCTTTCAGTGTTTTACCTACCAGTGGAGTTCCGGCAACCGTGGCCTCGGCGATAATCATTTTACCAAAGCGGCCTACCACATGTACGCGGGTATCCTGGCCGATGGTGCGGCGTGCCAGAGAGCGCCCAAGCATCTTGCCCATCTGCAGCACATAGGTACTCCCAGCCAGTTTTAGCAGGTCTACTGAAGCGGCGGAGTTTGCAGAAGAGACGATCGGCACAGTTTCGGAAAGCTCCCGCACCGTATTACAGATGTTGGAGTTAACCATATCCGTACCGGACGTAATGACCAGGGATGCGTTGTGTATTCTCAATTTCTGGTAGGTTGCAGGATCGTCCAGCTCTCCCACTACTACCCGGTAGCCTTCATCATACAGTTCCAGCGCCCTGTTGAGATTATCATTCAGCAGCACATAACTGTATTGATAATGATTCAACCTCTTAATAAATGCGCGGGTTATGGGGTTGAAATGTGTAATAATCACATGGTTTCGGGTGTCCGGCGGCAGCTCTCTGGGGGCTCGGGCATTAGACTGTGCTTCCAGCCAGGGGGCGTAGAAAAACTCTATGAAGGTGAAAGGGAGCAGTATTAACAAACATACCACACCGGATATAAGTACAATTACCGAAAAGATCCGGCCCAGATCACTCTGGAAGGTGATATCTCCAAAACCCAGCGTGCTCATAACGGTCAGGGTCCAATAGAAGCCGGTAATCCAGCTATGCTCCTGCCCTTCGTATTCCATAATGAAATGGAATGCGGTACTAAAACCCAAAATGATTGCGGCAAGGATTAGCACAAAGCGGCTGAGACGTCGAATATTCAGCCTGGTACTTCGGCTGGAAAGAAAGTAGGTAAGTTGGGAAGTAAGAAACTTCATAAATAGTATCGAGTCTCAAACCTTTTATGTTTCCTCCAAGGATAGCTTCTTCCCATTAATAATCCAAAATCTGTGTTAAAACAAGAACCGCGACACAGGAAATGAATTTGATATAAAAAAGAAAACCGATAATATGGTATGAATTCTATTTAGGCACTGCCATTCAGAGGGTGCTTAAGGAATAGCAAATTTTATGAGCAACAGAAACAAACGCGATACTCCCCGCGGCATCTATCTGGCTGAATTATCACTGATAACCATCGGAATTGTTTTTGGGGATATCGGTACCAGCCCGCTCTACGCATTCAGAGAAAGCTTTCATGCGGGGTACGGGCTGGCGGTGTCTGAGACCAATATATTGGGTATCCTTTCGCTCATCTTCTGGTCTCTGATTCTCATTATTTCTGTTAAGTATATGATATTCGTACTCAAAGCGGATAATCATGGGGAGGGTGGTATTATAGCTCTGACGGCCTTGCTTACTACTCAGAACCGTTCCGGATCCCGGCAGCGACTTCTGTTACTTCTGGGACTATTCGGAGCTTCACTGCTGTACGGCGACAGCATGATTACCCCGGCCATCTCGGTACTTAGCGCCGTGGAGGGGCTGGAAGTTGCCACCCCATTTTTTGAACCCTATATCATCCCGATCACCATCGGTATTCTGGTTGGCTTATTTCTTTTCCAAAGCTACGGGACCGCAGGAATAGGAAAGGTGTTTGGCCCGATAATCCTGGTATGGTTCTCGGTGATGAGCCTGCTGGGACTGCTACAAATCATCCGGCATCCGGAAGTATTAACCGCCCTTAATCCGCTGGCTGCCTTTGAATTCTTTGCTCATAACG
Organism: uncultured Balneolaceae bacterium; assembly: GCA_937982515.1. Classification (GTDB taxonomy): domain Bacteria; phylum Bacteroidota; class Rhodothermia; order Balneolales; family Balneolaceae; genus CALJMB01. Next base: position 15,902 of record CALJMB010000164.1, on the reverse strand, counting down.
GAACAACCGGCTTCCTGGTTTTAGGATCCGTTTTCCTGGTAGTAACCGGTGGCGAAGCTTTGTACGCAGATATAGGGCATTTCGGCCTTCTGCCCATCCGCCTCTCTTGGTTTACGGTGGTTCTTCCCGGGCTGCTCCTAAACTATTTTGGCCAAGGTGCTCTAATCTATAGCGAGCCGGCTACGGTACGTAATCCGTTTTTTCTTATGGCACCCGAATGGGCTTTGTATCCTTTAGTAGGGCTGGCTACCGCAGCCGCCATCATTGCGTCTCAGGCCGTTATTTCCGGAGCCTTTTCGTTAACCAGACAAGCCATACAGCTTGGGTATGCCCCCCGATTAAATATCAGGCAAACTTCACAGAAAGAATACGGGCAAATATATATACCTTTTGTTAACTGGACCCTTATGCTGGCTTGTATAGCTCTCGTTGCCGGATTTGGCTCATCCAGTAACCTTGCAAGTGCCTACGGTGTAGGGGTTACTACCGATATGGTATTCACTACACTCCTGTTTTCCGTCGTTATGCATCGGATATGGAAATGGAACCTTGTAAAAACCGGATTCTTTGCCGCTGCATTCCTTATTATGGACCTGGCCTTTTGGGGGGCGAATATCATCAAAGTACCCGAAGGGGGATGGTTTCCATTGGTTATTGCCACTTTTATCTTTACGCTAATGACTACCTGGAAGCGCGGCCGGAAAATTCTGGCCAGCCGGATGAAGGCCGGAGAGCTGCCGTTTGAACTCTTCTTGAAAAGCCTGGCAAAAGAGAAACTCGCAAGAGTGCCCGGCACTGCCATTTTCATGTACAGCAATCCTAACTCCACCCCACCAGCACTATTGCATAACATCAAGCATAACAAAGTAATTCATGAAAATATAGTGTTGTTAGGTGTAAAAACTGATGACGAAGGGCCATATGTGCATGAAAATGAGCGGGTCCAGGTGGAAAAGCTGACGCATGACATCTACCGAATTATCATCCGGTACGGCTTTTCCGAGACCGTAAATATTCCCAAAGCACTGGAACTGGTGAATGAACCGGGGCTGGATTTAAACCTGATGCGAACCACCTTTTTCCTGGGAAAAGAACGTATCCTGGCCACCAAAAATAAAGATATGGCACTCTGGAAAGATAAGCTTTTTGCTTTTATGTCCAGAAATGCTCGAAATGCAACAGATTACTTTGGACTGCCGCCTGACCGGGTAGTAGAAGTCGGTGCACAGATTGAGATTTAAGAGCAATTTCTACTCCAGAACGAACCGGAAGGTGATGGTTCCCCACTGAGACTGCTGGGGAGCTCCGGAAGGAAGCCGGGAGAAACGCCAGTTTCGGAGAGTCTGCATTACTTCGCGTTCCAGTTCGGGATTCATTTTGCGGAGGGGAATAATGCGTCCGATGGTGCCATTGGGCTTTACTTCGAAGCGAATGGTGAGCGTTGCCTCTATGCCTGCATTATTTCTCGGAAGAGGTTGAACCATAGGCGAGCGCTCCAGATCGCCTTCCCATTTCAACTCGTAAGGAGCCGATTTATCAACTTCATTACCCGTACCCTGATCGGAATTGAGCCGTCCGGTTTGGCCTGCCTCATCGCCGCTGGTTTGAGCTCCCTCCTGTTGTTCAGCTGCCTGCTCGGCCTTGGGGGGAATAATAATGTCTTCCTGTTCCTGAACGTCTGCTATTTCTTCGGGCTCGATATTATCCGTATCAGGGGTTATAATCTCCTCTTCCTGGATTTCTTCTGTCTGGTCGGGCGCATCTACCGGTTTAGCTGTTTCTTCCGTAGTTGTTTGCTGCTCTGTTACCGGAACGGGTTTTTGGGGCTGAGGCTCTTCGGGTTCAACCTCCGAAGGATCGGGGCGCGTGGCTACCTCCTGATTTCTCTCCTCTGCATACTCGGTGGGGGTTCCAGACCTGAACTCTCCAAATTGTATCTCAATAAATGACGGCCGGATGTTAGGTTCAATGGTAAACGTATACAGAATAAAGATCACCAGTAACACCAGGTGCACCCCGCCGGTGACCATCAGGGCAAATCGGTTTTCTTCATTCAGTTTAAACTTATACGCTGCCATAGTGCCTTTTACCTGCTGCTTTGTTCTGTTGCCATTATAATATTCAGGTTAAGGGCTTTGGCTATGTTCATTACGCGCACAGCATTGTCAACGATGGCATCTTTGTCTGCCCTTAAAACAAGTGTGCCTTCGGGTTTATTTCTTCTCGCCTCTCGAATGGCTGTAGGCAACATACCGCTGCTGGTCAGGCTTCCATCAACGTAAAACTCACCCGTCTCAGTTACAGCTACCGATATGTACCGGCTTTCTGTTTGTGACCCCGTCTCAGCTTTCGGGATATTCACCTTGATACCAAAATTGGTTACAAACGAGGAGGTAAGCAGGAAGAATATCAGCAAGAGCAATACGATATCCGTCAACGAGGATTGTGAGAACAGCGATAATGGTTGTAATCGTTCGTTATCTTTCCGGAAATCCATAGGCTATATAACTCCCTGGCGTTCTTTTTCTATTTTAGAGGGGGTCTGGAGCAACTCGATGAAGTCGGCTGAAGCATTTTCCAGCTCATGTACTGTTCGGTTGATCTTACCGAGCAGAAAGTTGTAAAAACCCAATGCGACGATACCTACAATTAATCCTGCAGCCGTGGTAATCAGAGCCTCCCAGATACCCCCGGCAAGTACACTTGGATTTACGTTGCCCTGAAGAGACTGGATATCCATAAATGCCTCGATCATACCGGTAACCGTTCCTGTAAAACCAATGAGAGGCGCCACACCGGCAATGGTTGCCAGCCAGTTCATTCTGTTTTCCAGGAAGAAAATCTCTTTCTTACCGGCATTCCGGATAGCATCTTCAATGTCGCGTATGGGGCGGCCCAAACGACGTATACCGGCCTTAAGGATGCGTGCAAGCGGTTTGTCAATGCCGTCACAGTACGTCAGCGCCCGCTGGCGGTCACCGTCTTTGAGCATACTCTCAATTGTGCGCAGAAAGCTGTCGATTTCGATACGTGAATTGTTTAGAAAGCGCCACCTCTCGGCAATGACATACACAGCCAGAATAGAAAGTGCAAAAAGTGGGATCATCAAGACTCCGCCCTCAACCAATAGACTAAATATACTCATGCTGTCTTGTCCGGCGGCCAGACTTAAGGTATCTGCTGCGGCTGAGGTATCAGACTGTTGCTGAAACAGAAAAGTCGTTAACTGAAACATAGATCAAAAGTTACAAGTTTATTATTGAATTCGTTTTATAAAGTGATTGTCTTGGTACTGCGCCGGAAGTGTACGCACTGCTTGCTGCGCATCGGCGATGGTTCTGAACTGACCCAACCCGATCCGCCAGAATACTTTCCCGTTTACAACGGCGCTGCTTAAAACAGTGCGATAACCTTCGGCTCCCAGGCGGTCTTTAATAGATTCGGAAGTACTTTTATTGGCCAACGAGTGTACTACAATAGTGTAACCGTCATTACCCCTCGAGGTTGCCTCTCCCATTAATCCATAATCTGGCATAGGGGGCGGGGGAGGCGCGTCTCCGGCTGTAACCGAACCAGAAGGTTCAGGTTCCGATATATCCGAAACCATTGCGTCTTCCAGGCTCACATTACTTGCAGGTTGCCCGGTAGCCATCTGAACGGTTGGGTCCTCTTCGAAGCCTGCCTGATTATTGACTGAGCCCGAAGTGCTGAACAGGCCCAGGTCGTAAATCAGCCAGCCTGATACTCCAATCGCAAGGACAACCACACATGCTGTCAGAACGGTTCCGATAGGATCATTATTCTTTTTCTCCTCTTTTATTCCGTTAGCGGATGGAGTAGCCGGTGGCGTTTCCAGCCCGGATTTTTGCTCTTCAAAACCTTCATCATCAAAAACGAAAGAGGCTTTGGGCTTTTCCTCTTCAGAAGGCTCTTCCATACCGGTAGCAGCTAATAACTCTTCCCCAAGGTCCGAAGAATCGGCGGGAGGCTCCTGGCTTTCCACGATCTCTTCTCCGCCAAATACTTCATGTAACTGGTCCTGAAGAGACGGTTCCACTTCTCCGAATATCCCATCTTGCGAAACCGGCTCCGATTCTGTGTATACAGGTTCTTCCTCCTGCTCTTCCGGTTCCACCCTGTTCTGCTCTTCTTCCGGCTGCGGTTCTTTATCCTCTTCAAGCGGAGGTGCTTCCTTAAAAGCACCGATCAGCTCTATCGGCCTCATGCCGGCATACTTATGGTTAATTTCCGTCTCCAGGGTATCGGATGGGCTAAAATGCAGCACATCATCATTAAAATTAAAAGTACCCAGCCCTTCTATCTGAAAACTTTTTCCCTCCTCTGCCGCCTCTTTTATTCGGCTTATCAGTTGTAATAACTGTTCTTCTACCTTTTCCTTTTCTAATCCGGTTCTGGCAATTAACAGCTCTATGAGTTTTTCTTTATCGATGGCCATACCTGTTTTCTTCCGGAATAAATGTGATTACATCTCTGGGAGGCATCATAACTACCCGCCCATCATCATATTGTTTTTGATACTGTTTACGATGCTGATATCCAAAAACCCCCAGACCCTTTACGTCGATTTTATTCTTTTTGGATACTTGCTCGCGGATGACTTCTGAAAATGCCTGTAAGAATATTTGATCCATTACTTAAGTTAATTGACTATAGCTAAAACACGCAAACTAAAATATTCAATGCTTTTAAAACCGTCTTAGTTTTGTTTAAGGAAGAGTAATGGTTACTCCTCCGTATATCTGCAGAGGCCGCTCTGTATATCCCTCCCAGATTTCGTAGTCCTGGTTTAGTAAGTTTACCAGTTTGACATACGCACCGATGCGGTCTGTTATCCCCAGCTCTGCCCGGCCACCAATCAGCAAGAAGGCATCCAGATCATCTCCCCTTGCCGTTTTGCGTCTGCCGATATAGTCGGCCCACCCTTCAATAGTAAGCCGGTTCAAAGGGCGAACGGTCATGGATGAGTTTAAACCCCATGTCTCCTTAAAAGGTATACGTTCATCGCTGTGCAGCGCAGGGTCCTGCACATAGAATTGCCCGCTCAGCCAGAAGCGCTCGGGCAGCAACTGGTGCGTAAGAGCGGCAAAAAACCGCAGATTCTGTGCGTCCATATAGTTGATGCTGTAAAATCCGTATTCCGGAAACGTAGTGCCGCGCGAACTCAGAGAAGTTCTGGAATAGTAGGCGTAATTGTGAGCGTATAGAAAACTTATCCCCGCGCTCAACTGTGATCCGCTGAAATACTCATAACTCGCTTCTGCGGCAATATCCAGGTGGTAGCTGTGCCGCAGGTGATTTTCAGCATTCAAAAAACGATTGGTTTCATGGTGTTGCTCAACGGTTCTGAGGAAAGGCCTGCCCTCCAGAATCCCCGTCACCTTTAACTTATTGCTGATGAAGTGGTCAACCTTCAGATAAGGGCCGAAATAAAAAGTGTTATTCATTACATCGGAGGTATAATATATATTAGCCTGGCCTGTAAGCTGTGTAGTATAGTTAAACAGCCGGCTGTACTCCATTCCTCCCCGCAGGGTAGACCACTGTTGCTCTTCTCCACCGAGTGTATACACGCCTCCTATAGCACCGGCCTGCACTGTGAATACTTCGTTAAGATTCTGTCCTGCCCATCGATTGGCAAACATACCTGAATAGATAGATTCATCGGTTTGTCCGGATACATCTCCTGCGTCTGCCTCTACACCGAAGTACCGGAAGTCAAACCGCCCTGTCCAGCCTTCGATGGTATTTTTAAGATGCCGGACATCCCCTTCCAGGTTAAACCCGGTATAGTTCTTTTTTGAGTTGTCAGGGACATTGAGATTTGGCACCAGGTCAAAAAAGTGATTAAAATCGCTTTGAATACCACCAGTAAAGTGTAACTGTGTCCTGGCAGCCACTTTAGTAGCAAAATCTACATTTGCATTCATAAAACGGAAACTACTCTCCTGGCCTTCGAGATGGCCGTCTGACGAAGCATAGTCGAAGTCTCCACCGATATAACTCTTTTTATTGATCCGATGTACCCCCCAAAACTGTGCCTCGGGACTCATATAGGAGCCTATTCCCAGGCGGCTGTAAGCGTTAATATGTGGCGCATATCTGAGGGCGGGCTGGAGCGGGGGCGCCGGACGTGAAAGCTCGCTGATGGGCAGATTGGCAACAACCTGTTCCTGCGTTTCCATAAACGGACGCCGGGCCGGATCGATTTGATACACCCTGGGCTTGGGATCAAAACCCAAAATTGGCTGACGGTTCAGGCCGGGAAAGCGGGCTCTGAACTCGCTTCGTATCTCAATATCCTGAGGGTTAATCTCCGGCAGCAATGAGTTTGCCTCATCAGGCTGTTGCGCAACAACCTGATGTGAAAAAGCCAATACGAATAGCTGCAGAAAGATAAGTGGTAAAAAACGTGCCATTACTATATTCCGATGTCTCCAGATTTTCAGAATGCGTCCAGCTTTAAATGTACTAAAAAAACAACAACGATTAACAGACTAAAATCAGCTAACTGCACCCCGCTTCCAACTCCTAACGAATGGTACCGGAAAGCATTGTATGGTATTTTCTCAAAATAGATCCAAGGCCAGATGGCAAGTCAGGCACAAAAACCATTTTCCCTCTTCCCAAGATTGCCCCCTCTCTTCAATCCCCTAAAGGAAGTTAGCTTTTAGGGCTGGTTATCCGGTCAGGGAAAGATACAGGACACCCTGAAGGTGTACTACATCCGAACATGTCTATATTTGTTGAACCAGCACATCAAAGTCCCTTAGGGGATTTAGGAGTGCTTTAGTACCCGACAGGCCAAACGTTCTGGAATTAGAGCGTTAGAATTTTGTGCTATTGCTCTAAATAACCGGTCGGCCCGCTTTACTCACCAAAAACTTGTCTATGGCTAGAACGAAGGGGGTGAAAAATGAAACCATAAGTATCATCGCCGCATGTGTGATGGTGGCATAGGCTAGTCCTGTTACAGCTGGTACTGCAAACAGTACTAACATAGACTGTTTTACAAAATAATGATAAGTACCGATTCCGCCGGGCGACGGTATGGCAATGCCGATGGCCGATATGACGGTTATAGTTAGCGCATCAAGTATACCGAGATTGAATACATTCTGCATATCAAACATCCAGAAAGGAATATATGTCATCATGGTATAGCAGACCCAAATCAGAAACGTATAGGTAAAGAAGAGCCACCACCGCTTTACCCTGCGCACCGACAGAACCCCGTCTTTGAACATTCTGAGCCCTCCTTCAATTTTATCGATCCAATACTGAACATCTTCGAAATGATGCCCCGCCAGACGTACCGCTCTAACGAGGAGATACAGCAGCAGCGCAGCTCCCCCGGCTCCGGCAGCCAGCCATAGTATCGTTTCAAATGTTATCCCTTCGGTGAACAAGCTGACTGTTTCATCTCCGAATATCTGGCTTAACAGCGAAAAATCTGAGATCAGGTAGACAGATACTATCACCATAAAAAACACCATTGTCACCACATCTATGATCCGTTCCAGGACAATGGTGCCCATAAGTTTTGATGCGTTCAGCCCTTCCTGCCTCGCCACGTACATCGGCCGGGCTACCTCGCCCAGACGTGGCCCGACAATATTTAGCAGATAGCCTGTCATCACCCCTGAAATAAGGGTAATCCGGCTCAGATGTTCTTTGTCCTGCTCAATAAGAAGCCTCCAGCGCTCTGCCCGTAAAATGTGGCTGAGAAACCCTACCAGCGCAAAAGGGAAGATCCAGGTTAAGTGAATATCCTTGATATGGCTTAACACTTCACTGAGGCTTACATTCCGGAATGCCAGCCACAAAAACACCCCTCCGATCAGAAGTGCAATAGTTATTTTGAGTGTTCTTTTCAGCATTGAAGTTTAATTACCGATTCCATACCAGTGTTGTGCGCATGATCAACGGCCGCAGTAAGGGGAACGCAGATACGGCGGATGGGGCCGGTCTTCGCAGATAGTTACTTCTATCTGCGCTTATCCGTGTCATCCACAGGATCCGCGTTCTATACAAAACGGTAGGATATAAGTGATTAATGATTAACTCGGAAAGATGTTATTAGTTACTGGTTATTGAGCTTTCTCTTTTAGAAGCAGAGGGCTGATAGCTGATAACCAATAACTCCACAAGTGCTTCAATGTTTGGATGGTTACATACAATAACACCTATTTAAAATCCAGCATGCTAATTCCGCATGTCTATAACTTCAGTCCCTTCGGGATAATCCAGATGAAACATCCCCTGCTCTGCTTTAATAAACTGTCCGTTTTCAAAGCTGGTAACAATTGTGTTATCTGCCGGATCTAATGCAACAATTTCCTGAGGATTTAATGATGGAGAAAGAACAACTTCAACCCTTTGGTATATCGCAAAAGGGTCATCCGAGACAAGCACCAGAGATATACTCCCACCTTGCTTTTCTTGCCGGTTAACGGTAAATGTAGAATCGATACCACTTAAAATACGTGAAGGAGCAAAATCATCCTCCGAGGGTTCATAGTTACTGATGATAAGACGCTTTCTGTTCTCATTATATACCATAGAAGTTTCTCCGTCAACAACTACGGTCTGGTTTGCGGTACGCACTTTGTACTTGTCTCCTCCTACCCATATTTCTCCTCTACTGGAGGTGGTATCCTGCGTGTAAGAATCTATATACCGGTGCATGAATCCGCCCCGGAAAACTTCTCCTGCCTCAAACTTTTCTCTTAGCTTGTCAAGAGTTCCCTGTTGTGCTGAGAGAGGACCTGCCGGTATAAGTGTGAACATTATAGCGCAGAAAATTGGTAAAAAGCTGTTACTCAAATTCATCCAGTTCATCTAACAGTTGTTCCAGTTCATCTTCGTCCTCTACATAAACCTCGCGGGCCGTGCTCCCCTGGTAGGGGCCTACAATGCCGGCGTTGTACAGCTGATCTATGATACGTCCTGCCCGGTTATATCCAATCTTCAGTTTGCGCTGCAACAGAGAAACGGAACCCTGCTGGTGCAGTACAACCACTTTGGCCGCTGCTTCAAACAGATCGTCGATATCCTCAAGGGGATCGGGAATGTCCGCGCCGTCCTCCTGCAACACGGGCAGGTGAAATGGATGTTTATACCCGGCCTGATTTCCAATAAATGCCGTTATCCGTTCTACTTCTTCGGTGGATACGAATGCGTTTTGTATACGGGTCATACCGCCGCCATTGGTAAACAGCATATCGCCCCGGCCAACCAGCTGATCGGCTCCTCCGGTATCCAGAATGGTTCGCGAGTCTACCCGCGAAGCCACCTGATACGCAATACGGGCAGGAAAGTTGGCTTTTATAGTTCCTGTTATAACGTTGACGGACGGGCGTTGCGTTGCCACTACCAGGTGCAGGCCTACAGCCCGTGCCAGTTGCGCCAGCCGGGCAATGGGCTCCTCGATCTGTTTTCCGGCCGTCATCATCAGGTCGGCAAGTTCGTCAATAATGACAACAATGTATGGCAGGTGGCGGTGGCCGAGCTCCTGGTCTAATTCTCCGGCATTGAATTTTTTGTTATAGTCTTTGATATCGCGCACCATGGCCATTTTGAGCAGGTCATACCGCTCGTCCATCTCTTTTGTCAGGCTTTCTAACGTTTCCTGAGCTTTGGAAGTATCCGTGACGATCGGTTCTTCTGCACCGGGAAGCGTGGCCAAAAAATGCCTCTCGATATTCATATATAACGACAGTTCGATTTTTTTGGGGTCGATCATCACAAATTTCAGATCTTCCGGATTGCACTTGTACAGAAGGCAGGTAATGATGGTGTTGATACCCACAGACTTACCAGAACCGGTTGCCCCGGCAATGAGCAGGTGAGGCATTTTTGCCAGATCGATAAGAAATACCTCGTTCTCTATGGTCTTGCCAAAAGCTACGGGCAAATCATAATCGGTTTCTACAAACTTCTTGGTATTGATAACCGATTTGATGAATACCGTTTCGCGTGATCCGTTAGGCACTTCAATGCCCACAGCCGAACGTCCGGGAATCGGGGCAATAATGCGTAAACCGTGAGCCGCTGTAGCCATCTTCAGGTCGTTAGCGTAGCTTTCAATTTTGCTGATCTTCACATCCGGGGCGGGGTCCAGTTCGTACAAGGTCACAGTGGGACCCACTATGGCGTTAATGCTCCTTATTTCAATCTTGTGCCGCTTCAGCTTGTCGAGGATGATACGTTTGTTCTCTTTGATCTCCTCCAGATCTACTTCGTTGCCCTCATCAGGCGGCGGGTCCAGCAAATCAACGGTGGGGAATTTGTATTTAATTACCGGTACCTCTTTGGCTTTATCCTTGTTTTGACGGTCCAGCTCCCGGGCGCCGGCCTCCTCTTCTCCTTTGCCCACATAAACCGAAATATCCACATCGTCCTCTTCATCCACATCTCCGTCTTCGGCTGACTTTCCGGCTTCTTCCTTATCTATGATGGCTTTGGGACGCTGATCCAGTGTTTTTACTTCTTCATTCAGCTGTTGCAGCCGTTCACGGTCTTCTTCCTGCGAGCGTTCCACGATTTCATCGACGGTCTGCTCTTCGGCGTCCTCACGACTGGCCAGGGCCTGTTGTTTCATTTTTTGTTCTGCCTTCTGTTGTGCCTTTAAAGCCCTCTTTTCTTCTTTTTGCCGCGCTTTTTCCAGTTTTTTGCGCCTGCGCTCCTCTCGTTTTCGCTCTCTGGAATATTGCAGACTCGCCATCCACCCTTTGAAGGCATCGACTGTTTTCTGCAAGTCCCGATCGAGTAACATCAATAACGTTACGATAAAAAGAACGGAAAGAATAACAATGGACCCTATGCCGGTTATATTCTGAAGTACCCGTGCTATAGCAATGCCGGCGGAACCGTTCCAGACTGACGAGTACCACCCGTACTCATTAAAAAACCAGCCCAGAATCGTAGCTACCAGAATCATCCCCCATATCCCGTAGGCCGTCGGCCAAAGCATCTCTTTTACATCCCGGTGCCGGAATACATACCAGCCATAGCTTATGATAATTACAGGTACAATGATGCTGATATACCCGAACAGCAGGTGTACAAACAAATAAGACAGATAGGCGCCTACCACACCCAGCCCGTTTTGTATTCGCAGGGCAGGGCCCTCATCTATGGTAAAAATACTGTCGGTAGATAGTGATTGTATAAGAGCGTAATCGGCAGAATGATAGGTGACAATACTCAGGCCCAGCAGGACTCCGATAGTCATTATGAGTATCCCGAGTATCTCGATCTTGCGAGACTCCGATACTCCCCCCGTTAAACTTCCCGCGCTACTTTTTTTTGCCATAAAAATCCGAAATAATTCCTTCGTTCATAATAGGCAGTACATCCATGGTGCTTACATTACAGCAAAAAGCAATATCGTCAACGCCAACGATGCCCCTCAGGCGGACTGCATGGTTAGAACTCTGTACTGTCCCTTCTATATCATTACCAAATTTTTCATACAGGCCAAAGGCCACTTTTGCCCCGTCACGGGCGTTATCCGGTAATCTTCCTTCTGTAAGTTCGTAAATAATGTGGCCAGCACAAAGTAAATCTTCGAGAGACAGGCGCCCGCGCCAGCCGGCACAGACCAGTACAATTTCCTCTTTCTTCTTCAGTTCCCCGAGCAGGCTGCCCATATTCAGAAAACTGCCCGTCATTACTTCTTTCGCCAACGAGCAACGCATCAGCGCTTTGGTCCCGTTGGTAGTGTTAAGTATGATGGTCTTTCCTTCTACCGTCTCTGGCGTATATTCCAAAGGTGAATTTCCCAGATCGTATCCCTCTATTTTTTCACCGTTTTTTTCACCGCACAACAAATAGTAGGGAGAATCCAGATTTTGAGCAATCTTAGTGGCAGCTGCCATATCCGCTACAGGGATAATACCTTTCGCACCGTTATGCAGGGCCGTGGCAATGGTTGAACTTGCTCTTAAAACGTCGATTACCACGGCTGTCTTTCCCCGAAGTTCTTCTTCGTGAAAAGAACCGGCCGATGAAAATACTTCTATCTCTTTTATCATAGATATGCTTAAGTGATGATTCTACGTGTCTCCATTGAGTGGGGGGATAAGATAACGTATCAATCGTAATATTGTTAATTGTTTTTGTGTCGGGACTGTACACAAGAACCCGCATAAACAACTACTCCAGTCTGTATCTGTTCCGAAATTCTACCTCGTTCTATCCTTAACAGTTGGAGCAGAATTAGGTGGGGAGATCCCTTTACAGCAACGCCTGTCAATCTTTTTTTACAAAGGGAGGATTCGTAACCCTTGCTTCCGCCTGTTTATTTCTAATCTGAATATAGATCTTTGTTCCCTCTCCGGCATATTCCTTAGCCACATAACCCATACCGATGTTCGTTCCAAGAGTTATGGAGCGTGAACCGCTGGTGACATATCCTATTTCTTCATTGTTTTCATTAGTGATGGCATAGCCCGAACGCGGTATAGACCGGCTATCGTCAACAGTAAAACCCACTAATTTGCGTTTTAGACCGGTTTCTTTTGCTTTGGTCAGGGCTTCTTTACCGATAAAGGATTCTTTATTCAGTTTGGTGAGCCAGCCCAGCCGGCCTTCCAGCGGATTGGTATCCTTAGTAATGTCGTTTCCGTACAGGGCAAATCCCATTTCCAGCCGAAGGGTATCACGGGCGCCCAAACCGCAGGGCTCAATGCCAAATTCTGCACCGGCTTCCATGATACGCTCCCATACAATCGGTAGATCGACGTCGGCGGCTCTGAAATAGAGTTCAAATCCCTTCTCGCCGGAATACCCGGTTGCAGATAAGATGATATCGTCATACCCGGCAAAAGAACCCGTTTTAAAAGTATACGGCTCGATTTCTGAAAGATTTACATCAGATAGTTTCTGTAATGTTTTAATGGATTCCGGCCCTTGTACAGCCAGCAGACAGTACTCGTCCGAGCGATTTTTCAATGTGGCGTCAAAACTGTTGTGCTCCTGAATCCATTTGAAATCTTTTTCTGTATTTGACGCATTAACCACCAACATATAGCGGTTTTCTTCCAGCATATAGACCAACAGATCGTCTACAATGCCGCCATTTTCATAGCACATGGCTGAGTACTGTATTTTCCCCGGCTTCAACGTTGAGGCATCATTAATGGTTATATACTGGATCAGATCCAGTGCCTCGGGACCCTCCACAAAAAACTCACCCATATGAGATACGTCAAACATCCCTACGTGTTCTCGGACGGCATTATGCTCTTTCTTTATGCTCTCATATTGAACAGGCATTTCAAAACCGCCAAAATCAATCAGCTTCGCCCCTGCCTGTAAGTGAATACTATAGAATGGAGTTCGTTTTAACATATATGTCGAAGTTTTCAGTTAGTGTGTGATCTGCCAAACCTGATACTGAAGCATGCGCAAGAACAATACAGTCGTTGATTCACTTTTTATAACGGCAGAAAGTTAACCATTTCTACTTAGAATGAAGAAGGAATTATTCACGGACACCGAAGACCGGAAAACCCGTTCATCTCGTTTCAATGCTCTGCGTCGCAACCCACCCGGACGCTCCGCGTCCCCACTGAATGAATGGACGCAGAGCGTCCCTGCGGCCTTCCACCGCAGAGCGGATGGAAGGAGATAATAACTTTTCTGAGATTCGGTCATCCCTTTTCGCTTTCATCATTGGGCAGACACGCAGGTCTGCCCCTACGATTTTCCGGTCTCCCTTCCTCCTGTCTCCGTTTTAACCATTTAGCATGTGGCTTTAAATCCTTATCTTTAACCGATGAAAATAAACTGAAGCAAGATCCACTCTCTTAATGGCTATCAACAAGCAACAAGTGCGTACCGCACTTACACACGTCATACATCCTGAACTGGGCAAAGATCTTATTACCCTGAACATGATAGAAGATCTCATTATTCAGGACACTTTTATTACTTTCACTATTGAACTGCCTGAAAAGGATCCGAAACTTGAAAATAAGCTAAAGCAGTTATCTGAGGAAGCGATCCTGAAGTATGTAGATAAGAATGCCGTCCTGGATATCGCCACAGCCGTGAATATATCGAAACGGCGCGAACTGGAAGAAGGCGGTGATTTTCCCGGCAAAGGATACCGGAAAAAACAACAAGAAGAGGAATCCGGCGAAATTCTGCCGGGCGTACAGAATGTTATTGCCGTGGCATCAGGCAAAGGCGGGGTAGGGAAATCTACCGTTGCAGTAAACCTGGCCTGTGGCCTCGCCCGCACCGGTGCCAGAGTGGGCCTGCTGGATACAGACATCTACGGCCCCAGCATCCCCACCATGTTCGACACCCGCGAACGCCCGAATATTACCACCCGTAAAAAGCTGATACCTCTCGAAAAATACGGCGTGCGATTTCTCTCTATAGGACTTTTGGTGGATCCCGACCAGGCGATGATCTGGCGCGGGCCAATGGTAACCAGTGCCGTCAAACAGTTCATGCAGGAAGTGGAATGGGGCGAGCTGGATTATCTGGTGCTGGATCTTCCTCCCGGAACCGGAGATATTCAGCTTACGCTGGTGCAAACAGTACCGCTTACCGGAGCCGTTATTGTCTCTACTCCGCAGACCGTAGCATTGGATGACGCCCGTAAAGGCGTGGCTATGTTTAAGAAAGTGAATGTCCCCGTACTGGGTATAGTAGAGAATATGGCTTACTTCATTCCGCCTGATATGCCAGACAAAAAGTACCATATCTTCGGCAAACACGGGGCCCGCGACCTGGCAAAACGCATTGGGGCTCACTTTTTGGGAGAAATTCCGCTGGAACAGTCGGTTCGCGAAAGCGGCGACAGCGGCAGGCCTATCGTTCTGGAGGAAAACCTGAAGTCACAGTCAGCCCGGGCGTTTGTAGAGTTGTCTAACAATGTGATTCAGCAGCTGGCCATCCGCAATGAACAGGCTCCAACGGAGAAAGTGGAAATTAAGTTTAAACCGTAAGGATGGAACACTGTTAACGCGGGTTCAGCTGATTTTTGCGCGTGGGTTCTTTTAATTTTTCCATCCGGAATGATGTCTTATAACAGATTCCATCTCACTATATCAGCACACACAATGGCCCCGGCTTTTAAGTCGGGGCCATTGTGCTGAATTAAGAAATGAAATCCACCTTATAACAATATCTGCGGTTATCGGCACCAACCGTCTCATCCGTGTTCCAAAGTTTTAAGCAAAGCCTAAAGAAATACCTCTATCGCTGGCAAAGGCTATCAGATCATCCAGCGAATAAGGGGGATTGGCGCCCTGTTTTGTTGCAACAAATGCCCCGAGCACACCGGCGAAACGAAGGCGTTCTCTGTCTGTTTCGAAACGAGTCAAACCAAAGATAAAAGCGGCCATAAATGCGTCGCCCGCGCCCACGGTATCTCTCACCTCCACCGGGATTGCTTTCTGCCGGGTCCAGGAGCCCTGATTAAACAGAGCCGAGCCATCCCTTCCACAAGTAATACATACTTGCCGACAATTAAAGGCATCGGCCAATTGCTCAACGATCTGCTCTCTCTGCCCGGACCATCCAAACCAGCCTGCCAGGGTCATAAGCTCGTCTTCGTTCATTTTAGCGATGTCTGCTTCTTGCAGAGAATTCTCTACAATGGAGGGATCATCATAGGGGGGACGCAGATTTACATCGTAGATAACCAGTGCGCTCTTTTTTATAAACTGTTGAATCGTCTTCCGGCTCACGTCGTTGCGTTGCCCCAGCGTACCGAACACGACGATATCTGCTTTCGTGGCCAACGTCTCTGCCTCATCGGTAAGCGAAATAAAATCCCATGCGGCGGGTTCTATTATTTCATAGCCCGGCCCGTCTTTTACAGAAAGATTCACCTCTACAAACCCCGTTTCAACCTGCTCGTC
>CALJMB010000163.1 GCA_937982515.1 uncultured Balneolaceae bacterium | reverse complement strand
CACAAAGGTGCAACTAACAACAGACTACTGACCACTAACAACTAACTACAATGCTTTCTCCTCTTCTAACCTCTGTTTCCGGGCATACGCTTCGGCGGCTTCGCGGACCCAGCGGCCGTTCTCGTGAGCCTCGCGCCGGGCTTTCATGCGTTCCCGGTTCATCGGGCCATTCCCTTTCACCACACTCCAAAACTCATCCCAGTCTATCTCTCCGAAATCCCAGTGTCCGGTTTCTTTATTGAACTTCAGGTCGGGATCGGGAATTTCAAGTCCGACGGCATGGGCTTCAGCCACGTGGCGGTCAACGAAACTCTGTCTCAGTTCATCATTGGTCTTAGACTTCACACCCCATTTGATAAGTTCAGCACTGTTGGGAGAATCATTATCATGCGGACCGAACATCATCAGGGTAGGCCACCACCAGCGGTTTACGGCATCCTGTACCATTTCCTGCTGCTCGGGCGTGCCACCGGCCATGGTAGCCACCATTTCATAGCCTTGCTTCTTATGGAAACTCTCTTCCTTGCAGATGCGGATCATAGCCCGCGAATAGGGTCCGTAGGAACTGCGCGCCAGCATGGTCTGATTGATAATGGCAGCCCCATCCACCAGCCAGCCGATCACCATCACATCTGCCCAGCTAAGTGTGGGATAGTTGAAGATACTGGAATATTTAGCCTGACCTGTCAACAGCTGGTTGATCATTTCATCCCGGCTGATGCCCAGGGTTTCTGTGGCGCTGTACAGATAAAGGCCATGGCCCGCCTCATCCTGAACTTTCGAAAGCAGGATCATCTTCCGTTTCAGAGAAGGGGCGCGGGTAATCCAGTTCCCCTCGGGAAGCATGCCCACAATTTCTGAATGGGCGTGTTGCGACATCATCCGGATAAGCTGTTTACGGTAACGCTCCGGCATCCGGTCTTTAGGCTCGATCTTCTCTCCGTTATCTATTCTTTGCTGGAACTCAATATGGCTTATTTGCTCTTCCATAGAAGTGAGGATTGGTTAGGAGCTGCTATAAATTAACATATACAGGAATGCCAACAATCACAAATCATTTTGGCTCCCATACCCATGATTGCATTAGAAATTTGTGGCCCGGGCGCTTAGTAAGAGCATGAGGATAACCATGCTAATGAATAGTATTATACCTACTACAATATAGTTGTTTCCGGCAGAATCAGTCCAGCCTTTCTCCATACCATTACTGTATTCTCCCCGTACCAAGGCTATATCTTCTCCTACTCTTCTCCCTCTCTTCTCCTTGTCTTCTCCTACATTTGCAGGAGGAGGCCCGAAGAAGGCCGGTAGCAGGTACGGGGTTGGTAAGGAGAAGGCGGGAGGAAGGCATGAGAAAAGTATGGCGGGAATACGGAGAGGGCGCGGATGGGATATGAGCGGTTGGGATACCGATGGCAGGTATATGTTGCAGTGAATATTATCCTGTATAATAATTGAGGCAACGCATTTCTGGCATAGTGCCCCGCTTCCGACGCTCTCCCGACAGCCGTCGGGATGCGAGGCCGGGAACTAAGCACTCCCGGCCACCTTGAAGAGTTCGTTTGACGGTTGTGCAAACGATCCTTCAAGCGTGGAAGAAAGGGATGGGAGTGTGAATTGGCCTCACCCCCGGCGCTGGCAGCACGGGCATACCCCACCACCTTCAGGCATGGAAGGAAAGGGCAAAATTTTCTAACCGTTCAACGCATATATACTTAGTGCGTATATCTACCTGAGAGAAGCATCCCGAAAATGTATGCTATTGCCGGATCCCCTGGTGCAAAAACCAGAGAAATCCAAAAACCTGCGTTATCTGCGGTTAAAAAGGAGTTGAGTCATACTATCTTTGATACTATATTGAACAAGAGACCGACGCCAATAGAGAGAAGAGTTATAAAAGAGAGAGGAAAACAGCATGAGCAGAGCAATACAAGATTCGGCCACCCTGGAACGTCCTGTAGAGGAAAAGTTTGATGATCATCTCGGCCTGCAGGATGTGGATTATATAGAGCACTATGTCGGTAACGCCCGGCAGGCCTGCCATTTCTATCAGACGATTTTCGGATTTGAGTTAAAAGCATTCAGCGGATTGGAAACGGGGAACCGGGACCAGGTGTCGTATTACCTTGAACAGGGAAATGTGCGGCTTGTTCTTACTTCTTCTTTGAAAAGTAATTCGCCCGTTGCGCGGCATGTAGCGAAGCATGGCGACGGCGTGCGCGACATCGCCATGCAGGTGGAGGATGTAGACAGAGCTTATCAGGAAACGGTAAAACGTGGCGCTGAACGTATTGCAGAACCACATGATTTAAAAGATGAGTACGGAACTATCCGTAAGGCTGCCATCGCTACCTATGGCGATACGATCCATACGTTTGTCAACAGGGCGGATTATGAAGGCCCGTTCATGCCGGGCTTTGAGCCGAAGGAGTCTCCGCTGAACGAAGTTGAACCTGTGGGCATACAGTATGTGGACCACTGTGTGGGTAATGTAGAGGATGGACAGATGAATCGCTGGGTGGATTTTTACCGCGATGTGATGGGGTTCACCCAGTATATCCATTTTGACGATAATGATATCTCGACCGAGTACTCGGCGCTGATGTCCAAGGTAATGGCCGGTGGGCGGGGAATGATCAAATTTCCCATCAATGAGCCCGCCAAAGGAAAGAAGAAGTCGCAAATAGATGAGTATCTGGAGTTTTATGAAGGTCCCGGTGTACAGCACATTGCTCTCTTGACGGGAGATATCATTGATACGGTTACACGGCTTCAGGAACGGGGACTGGAGTTTCTGACGGTGCCGACGGCGTATTACGAGATGCTGGAAGACCGGGTGGGAAAGATTGATGAGTCCACCGACCAGCTGGCCGAACTGGGAATACTGGCCGACCGGGACGACGAAGGCTACCTGCTGCAGATCTTTTCAAAGCCGGTGGTAGACCGCCCGACGCTTTTTTACGAGATCATTCAGCGCAAAGGCGCCCGGGGATTCGGGAAAGGAAATTTCAAAGCGCTGTTTGAGGCCATAGAACGCGAACAGGAACGAAGAGGAAATCTTTGATATTTAGTCATGAGTCTTGAGTCTTGAGTTGTGAGTCATGAGTTGTTGGGTTGGTTCATGGTTTTGCTCAAGATTCATGACTCAAGACTCACAACTAAAAAAATAGCCATGATCTATCATCAACTGGGAGATATCCCGCATAAACGGCATACACAGTTTCGGCGCCCCGACGGCGAGTTGTACCAGGAAGAGTTATTTGGGGCGGAAGGGTTTCACGGATCCTCGTCTCTGCTGTATCATCACAACCCGCCTACCCGGGTTATCAAGGTGGAGCAGGGGCCGGAACACCAGGTGGAGAAGTGGGATGAACCGATGCTTCGGCATCATCATCTGAGAACCAGAGGTGTGGAAGAGGGGGGAGACCCTGTAACAGGGCGCAGATACCTGATGTACAACAGCGATATCCAGATCGGAGTGGCCCGTCCGG
>CALJMB010000162.1 GCA_937982515.1 uncultured Balneolaceae bacterium | reverse complement strand
GGCGATCAGGGGCAGAGTAAAATTATGAGGGTATTCCAGGAACAGGTGAACGGAACCTACCAGGGGGCTGTATTCCCCTTTGTGGAAGGGTTTAAATCGGGTATTCTGCGTATGGTATGGGGTGAAGACAACTCCATGTTTGTTGGAATGACCAGCAGGGGCTGGAGCTCAACAGGAGGAGAGCTATACGGGCTTCAGCAGTTGGTATGGAATGGCACTGTTCCCTTCGAGATAAAAGAGATCCACGCTATGCCGGATGGTTTTGAGCTAACCTTTACCAAGCCGGTGGACAGACAATCCGCTTCCGATCCAACCTCATATTCCATTACCGGATTTACCTACCGCTACCACTCCACCTACGGCAGTGATATAATCAACCGGAAATCTTCACCGGTCACACATGTTGAGGTTGCAGAGGATGGTTTATCGGCCCGTCTTGTCGCAGAGGACCTGCGGGATGGATATATCCATGAAATTAAGGCGGAGGGAGTCCGGGAAGCAAAGACGGGTTATCCGTTGCTTCACTCATTTGCTTATTACACACTGAATAATATCCCTGAAGGAGAGGCATTGGCCGTATCCGGAGATCAAAGTGAATCTGCAACAAAGTCTGAAAGAAATGCTTCTGCATCTGTATTGGAAAGCCACAAACATCAAACCGAACAGCCGGCTTCCTGGACCAATGGCCCTGATCAAATCATTACCATAACCGCCACCCCGGATATGAAATTCGACCTAACCGGTTTTGAGGTTAAAGCCGGGAGTAAAGTCAGGCTTATATTCAATAACCCGAGCGACCTGCTGCACAATCTGCTTATCGTGCAGCCGGGATCTCTCGAAGCTGTTGCACAGGCCGCCCTTAATATGGGCCTGGAAGGCCCGGAGCGGGGGTATGTACCGCCATCTGACGATGTTCTTGCCCATACCGGCTTAACAGGGGTCGGTGAATCGGAATCCATCTACTTTACCGCTCCCGAACAGCCGGATGAGTACCCTTACGTCTGTACCTTCCCCGGACACTGGCAGATCATGCAGGGGGTAATGACAGTGAGGGAGTAATATTTTTCCGTAGCCATTTAAGTATTGAAACGTTGGTAAGTTTTCTACGGAGAACGGATGCAGTATGAAACATAAGATCTACTATCTGGGGCGAACTGACATTCAGCCTGGGATTGTCAACACGCCTTGGATTAATAACCGGGGAGTGATGTTGTATCCGGTATCAGAACTTGCTTTATGAGCTTATATAAAGGGTTAAATCGGCTCTCTGTAGTTTAGTGTGATGGAGGGAGGAGAATGGTATAAATGAAAAGACATCAAGCACCGATAAAGGCATAGTGAAATAAATTCTGCATTGACCACTGTATGTTTTGAACCTTACTGTTCATGATAAAAAAATATCTCATAGATTGCTTCACAGCTCTTAATAATAAGGTGCAGATTGAGGCGCTTATTTTAAGTACCCCACTATTATTCACTATTGCATGTACAAATCAAAATGTAGCACCCCGGTTTGAATCACTTTCACCCGATAAAACAGGAATAACTTTTTCCAATGATTTAGTGAGCACTTCTGACTTTAACATCATCAATTATCTGTATTTCTATGATGGAGGAGGGGTGTCAATTGGGGATATAAATAACGACGGATTACCTGACATTTATTTTACAGCCAATTTGAAATCTAATAAGCTCTATCTGAATAAAGGAAATTTTCAATTTGAGGATATTACAGAACAGGCCGGAGTAAGCGGCACCGGGGATTGGACTACCGGGACAACGATGGCGGATGTAAACGGAGATGGTTTATTGGATATTTATGTATCCAATGTCAGCTACCTTTCTAAAGAGGGGAAAAACCAGCTTTTTATAAACAACGGAGATTTGACTTTTACGGATATGGCAGGTCAATATGGACTTGATTTTCAGGGTTATTCCAAACAGGCTGTTTTCTTTGACTATGATAATGACGGCGATTTAGATATGTTTTTGCTAAATCATGGGATTCATTCCAAAGAGTCTTTTGCCAGATCGGAGCATAGAAAAGTCAGTGATCCCTATGCAGGTGACCAACTGTATCGAAATGACGGCGATATTTTTACCAATGTGACAGAGGAGGCAGGGATATATAATAGCGTGTTGGGTTACGGACTTGGAGTAGGGATAAGTGACCTGAATAATGATGGCTGTCCCGATATATATGTTTCTAACGATTTCCATGAAAATGATTATATGTATTTGAATAATTGTGACGGTACGTTCACGGAATCTTTGGAAGCATCGACAGGGCATACCAGCAGAGCTTCTATGGGTAATGATATTGCAGATATAAATAATGATGGCCTTACGGACATTTTCGTAGCTGATATGTTACCCATGTCTGAAAAGGGTTTAAAGACAGCAGTTAGTTCGGAATCTTATAAGGTTTACACCATACAAAGGAAATTCGGATATCATCCTCAGCTTATCCGAAATACACTTCAGTTGAACCTGGGTAAAAACTCTGACGGGCAGTTGTTGTTTTCAGAAATTGCACAGTTTGCCGGGGTAGATGCAACAGACTGGAGCTGGGCTGCACTCTTCTTTGATATGGACAACGATGGATATAAAGATCTGTTTGTTGCAAATGGAATTTACAGACGTCCCAATAATCTTGATTATCTTTTATATGTAAGACAAGATAAAACCCAGCATTTGTTGAATGAGCAATATGATCAGGCATATATACGAGTTATTGAAAAAATGCCTCATGTTAAGATTCCTAATGTTGGGTTCATAAACCAAGGGAATAAAACATTTTCTAAGCAAACCCATTCCTTGGGATTCAATGAGCCGAGCTATTCCAGTGGAGCTGCTTATGCCGATCTTGACAATGATGGGGATCTCGATCTGGTCATAAATAATGTGAATAGTGCCGCTACAGTTTATAAGAATATGACGCGGGAAAGAGGTGGGGGGAATTATCTCAGTATAAATCTCAAGGGAGATGGTAAAAACACCATGGGAATTGGAAGCAAAATTATGGTGTATGATTCCTCTTCAGTTCAATTATATGAGGTTTTTTCTACAAGAGGATTCCAGTCTTCTGTCGATCCCAGGCCTGTAATTGGTTTGGGCAAGCAGACAACTGTAGACTCCTTAACAGTACTATGGCCAGACCACAGGTATCAAACACACTACAATATCAGGGCTAATCAAACACTCACCCTCAAGCAGTCTGATGCAAGTGGGGAATTTGACTACCGCCAGGATAATAAACCGGTGCCCGTCTTTAAGGATATGACGGCAGATATGCCTCTGGATTACAGCCACAAAGAAGATTCATTCATTGGTTTCAATCGTCAGCAGTTAACTCCGTTCATGTTGTCATCCCAAGGTCCTTGCATTGCTACCGGAGATATAAATAATGACGGGTTGGAAGATTTCTTTTTATGTGGCGCGAAGTGGCAACCGGGTGCCATATTCTTACAACAGGGAGATGGTACTTTTACGCAGAAGAAGTCACCTGCTTTGGAACAGGATGCTATGTTTGAGGATGTGGATGCCATATTGTTTGATGCAAATGGCGACGGTGCACTCGATTTGTATGTGGTAAGTGGCGGGAATGAATATCCATCACAGGCAAAGGAATTGAGCGATCGACTATATTTAAATAATGGAAACGGTAATTTTGTACGAACCGCCGATGCCTTGCCCTCTGTATATGAAAACGGAGGTGTAGTTGTTGCTGCAGATTTTGACAATGATGGGGA
>CALJMB010000161.1 GCA_937982515.1 uncultured Balneolaceae bacterium | reverse complement strand
ACCCCTTGTTCCCCTCCGGGGGAGGGGAGACTCTGTACGCAGGGCAGAGCTGGTTTCAGATAACCACTAACCACTAACCAATAACCCTTTTCTCAATTCATAAGCAGAATAGGACGGTTTAACAGCGTAATCAATGTACCCACGGAATTTTCGGTGACGAGGGGCTGGTTCTCCGGAATGATTAACATTCCATAGCCAAAGCGTTTCAGTAAACGGATAAAACTCCACAGCTGAGGCTGATCGATAAAAGTTATGCCGACGTCTATATCCGTCTGTTCCAGGAGCTCTTCAACGCTTTTGTCGCGTTCTTCCAGGCCCTGCGGATCGTTTCTCAGCGCCAGAACTATAAGTTCCCTACCGGTCTTTTCAGCAAGGGAAAGAGCCGTTTTCAGTCCCCGCTGGCTTTGCTCCGACCCATCATACACCGCAAGGATCACCTTGCCGAGGGTGAGGCCCTCCTGTAATACCAATACCGGTTTGTCTGACTTCTCTATAACAGCCTGAGCCAGCTTGCCCAGTGTTTTCTTTTCAAAGAAAGAGTGGCTGATCCGGCCGAGCGTGATCAGATCTGCTTCTTTAGAAGCCTCCAATATCTGATCTGTAACAGAGCCGCTGACCGATTCCCATGAATAGGATACATCACTGTGCTTTTTAATGAGCTCAGCCATATGTTGGATGCGCCGTTCAAGCAGGCGGACCTGTTCCTTCATTGCCTGTTCGGGGATAGGGCGGACTTCGCCGGTAAGTTCACCTACTTCAGAGATAAAGGGAAGGCGGCTGATGTGAAACCATTCGGTATCGCGGACAAAGAGTCCTCTGACGTCAGCCTCCATGATCTGTGCCAGTGTAATGGCGGCATCAAGAGCGGCGCGGCTGTGCGCCGAAGTGTCTACGGCAACCAATATTCTACGGAACGAAACCCGGTCTGCTGCATTATCCGTCATGATTGATTTTTTCCGTTGGAAGTGATGAATGTTTTGCGTTTATCGGCCATGCTGTTCAGGCGGTCGACGATATGGGCATTGACCGTGCCTTCAGGGTAGATACCCTTTTCATCTTTTTCTCCCATCTTCAGGCCGGTAAGCAGTTCCATGCCTTCGTCTATGGTTTCTACCGAATAGATATTAAATTTTCCGGCTTCCACCGCGTCGACGACATCCTGGCGCAGCAGCAGGTTCTTTTCATTGGCCCGGGGGATAATTACGCCCTGCTCTCCCGTAAGCCCTCGTTGGTTGCACACATCAAAGAACCCTTCAATCTTCTCATTAACTCCGCCAATGGGCTGAACTTTGCCGTGCTGGTTAACGGAACCGGTAACACTAAACGACTGGCGGAGGGGAATTTCACCAATAGCCGAAAGCAGCACATAAAGCTCGGCAGAGGAGGCGCTGTCGCCGTCTATATTGGAATACGATTGCTCGAACACGAGGCTGGCTGAAAGTGAGAGGGGGCGATCCTGCGCGTAGCGTTCACCCAGAAAGCCTTTAAGAATGAGCACTCCTTTTGAATGAAGAGGGCCGCTCATCTTCACTTCCCGTTCGATGTCGATGATCTCGCCTTTGCCCAGCTGAATTCTGGCGGTGATGCGGTTGGGGCGGCCAAACATCAGGTTGCCGATCTGCATGACGGAGAGCCCGTTTATCTGGCCGGTAATTTTGCCTTCGGTATCTATAAAAATGGAATCCCGGATAATGGCTTCCTGAACCTTATCCCGCAGCCGGCCGGATCGGTAAACCTGTTGGTCTATGGCTTTTTGCACATCGGCGCGTTGCACAACGTCATGGCCCTTCACGCCGGCCCAGTAGCTGGCTTCCATCAGCAAGTCGTTTATCTCTTCGGTTCTTGTAGACATTTTCTGGCGGTCGCCAACCATCCGTGCGCTCTGCTCGATAACCCGTATCACGGCCTGTTTGTCGAAGTGGCGCAGGTTATTTTGGCGGATGAGCCCTGCCAGTAACTTTACATAGAGCTGATGGTTGTCGTTGTTGCGGTCAATTTCGTCTTCGAAATCCGCCTCTACTTTAAACAGGGATTTGGCATCGGGATCGAGGCTGCTTAACATATAGTAGAGGAAGCGGTCGCTGAGCAAAACAACTTTAATATCCAGATCTATGGGTTCAGGCTCCAGCGAAACGGTACTGATTACACTGTAGGTTTCTCCGAGTGATTCGATCTTTAGTTTATTGGATTTCAATACGCGTTTCAGCCCTTCCCATGAAAAAGGTTCTATCAATACGCGGCGGGCATCTATGATCAGATATCCTCCGTTGGCCCTGTGCAGTGCACCCGCTTTAATAAGATGGAAGTTGGTGGTAAGGGCTCCCATATGGGATTGGTATTCTACCCGGCCGATCAGGTTTTTATAGCTCGGATTATTTTCGTAGATAACGGGTGCACCTTCCGTTTGGCAATGATCTACCAGTAAGTTGACTTTATAGCGATCTAATATACTGCTGCCGGGACCCTCAGCAGGCGGCTGGCCGGCCTGGGCTCCGGCGCCCATGAACTGCATCAGTCCCATACCTCCCGGCGAACCCGGGGCCTGGCTACTCAGTATAGGCTGAACATTTTCTACGATGTCTTTTTTAACGTCATTAAGATATTGATGCACTTTATCGAGATCGGAAAACTCTTCGAGGGCATCCCTGAAAAGCTCATGTATAGCATATGACGCTATTTCATTATCCAGTTCCTTAATTTTTTTTCTGATCTTCCGCTGGTTCGATGGAGCCTGTCGGATGACCTGCTGCAATTCTTTTTGCAGCTGCTGGATATTTTCTTTTATCCGGTCTCGCTCTTCTTCCGGCAGCCCCTGTAATTCGCTCTGCTTCATCAGTTCTCCGTTGCGGGTAGGGGCGATGGAGAATCCGGTAGGAGTTCGTATGAGAGCCAGATCTTTTTGCTCAGCCTTTTGCCGGATATCCTCAAAGGTTTTTTCCTGATCTTGCTGAATTTCTTCTTTCAGGGCCTGATGCCTGTTTTGATATTCTTCAGTTTCGAATGCCGAAGTGAGGGTAGGTATCAGGTCTTCTGTAATCTCATCCATCCTGTCCCGCAGCTTACAGCCCCGCCCGGCGGGCAGCGTCAGGGCACGGGGCCTGGAAATTTCATCAAAGTTGTTTACATAGCATATATCCGGGGGGACGGGCAAGTCCTTTGCTTTGCTTTGTATGAATTGTTTAATGTGTTCCTGTTTATTCGTTTTTTCGGGGCCCAGCGCAAAGATATTGAACCCTTCATGTTGGATCCCTATCCCAAATTCTACAGCTGAAGACAGCCGGTCTTGTCCGATAATTTCTGTTGTATCGCTGATCTCTTCTGTTGTTTCAAAATTAAACTGCCCGGGATCGCAGCCCAGCGTAAGTGATTCTGCTTTAAGTTGTGGCACAATAACGCTCACTATTTAGGTTCAGGGTTTATGAAATTTTAAAGGCACAAAGGCGGGGTAAGTTCCAGCACACGGTTATTGTTTGCTTAAGGCTCACCTATGAGGTAGGAAGGAATGGAACGCAGATGGGACGGATTCAGCGGCAGGCAGGCTGTTATGTCTCAATTGAATGCCCCTCCACTGATCCGATCACTTGGAGTGATCAGATCAGTAGAAAGGCAAAATGGCACCAGTCTCTACGTATCTTCCGGGATAATGGAGATCTTATCCAGAGACAGTCCGCTCATGACGGCATCGTAATTGGTAATATCGGTCGGGATGATGACGTCATTCTTTTTATCAGCCAGCTTCTTGAGTTGTTGGATATATCGTTCCGCGAGCCTCATCTGCATAGCCTCTTTCCCTTTATCCGAAGACATCGCTTCTGCTATTTGTTCTATTGAAACCGCCGTGGCTTCTGCCAGGGCTTCGATTTCCTGAGCGATACCTTCTGCTTCGTTGATACGCCGCTGCATTTCACCTTCCGATACGTTGATAATTTCCCGTTTTACCCCCTCCGCATCGTTGATAGAAGACTCCATGACCCCCTCGGAGCGGGCGATGGTGGCGCGCCTTTCCCGCTCGGCTGTCATTTGCCGTTCCATAGCTTGCTGAATAGTGCGGGGGGTGTCGATATTTTTAATCTCATAGCGATGTACGCGAATGCCCCAGGGTTTTTCCATCTCAGCCAGTACATCAACGACCTCTTTGTTGATGATAGCCCGGTCTTCGAATGTGTCGTCCAGATCCATAGTGCCGATGATGGAACGGGTAGTGGTCTGAGCCAGCTGTACGGCTGCAAACCGGTAGTCGGTAATTCCATAACTGGCGTTAACGGGATCGATTACGGATAAATAAATTACACCGTCTACCTCTACTTTCACATTGTCTTTGGTAAAACACTCCTGAGGCTCCACTTCTATCGTTTCTTCGCGCAAATCCTGGCGATACTTTACCCGATCAAAGAAAGGAAGGAGGGCGTGGAAACCGGGGCCCAGGGTTTTGTGGTAATTGCCCAGCCGCTCAACGATATACGCTTTTTGTGTAGAGACCAGCTGAATGGATTGAATGAACTTAAACAGGACATAGATGCCTAATATGCCTAAGATAATCTGGCTGATGATGTTGATAATCATACATTACCTCCTTTGCTGTTGACGGCTTTATCGGTGTGATCGCTGATTTTATTTACCCCTTCAAAAAAGGTTTTCAGGTTGGCTGTTTCGGTTGGAAGCACAGAAATATTCGCCTGCTCCATAACACTGCCCAACTGGTTGATGAACTGTTCGATAAGCCGGGTTTTGACCGCCAGGTCTCCTCCCGGTTTTGCGATAGCCTGAGATATCCGCCTGATTCCCTTAGCTGTAGCCGTAGCCACCAATTCAATTTCTTTTGCTTTCCCCCGGGCTTCATTGATACGTTTCTGCCGGTTGGCTTCCGATACTAGAATGGCACTTTGCCGGCCGCCTTCCGATTCATTGATCCGGGCATCGCGCGTGCCGGTTGATTCGGTGATCTCCGCCCGTTTTTCCCGTTCTGCCTCCATCTGCTTTTCCAGGGTGTGGATCAGATTGTCGGAAGGGCGAATGTTTCTGATTTCATATCGCATAACTTTGATGCCCCAGGGATCCGATGCCTTGTCGATTTCACGTACGATATTTTCATTCATCTGCTCGCGCTCGGAAAAGGTGTCATCCAGCGTAATTTTCCCTATTTCGCTTCTCATAGTGGTTTGCGCAAGATTAACGGCAGCCAGAGCATAGTTGCCGATACCATAGCTGGCTTTGTATGAATCCATTACTTTTACATAGACCAACCCGTCCACTTCAACCTCTATATTGTCTTTTGTGATACAGGTCTGGCTGGGAACATCTATGACCTGCTCCCGCATTTCCTGCCGGTAAGCGGGGCGGTCAACAAAAGGAATAAGAAAATGGAAGCCCGGTTTCAGAGTGCGTTTATATTTACCAAGCCGCTCCTGAATAACTTCTTCACGCATTTCTACTATGATGAAGACTTTGGTAACGATAAAAATCCCGAGGGCAATCAGGATCAGTAAAAAGGTCCACATAAGGCAAGGATTTTAAATTAATGTTGGCGCGGTAGAGTGCTGAGTGACGGCTCACAACTCACTAGATACTCATCACTCTTCCAATTCATCGAGGGGTTCAACAATCCAGGTGACGTTATCCCGGTATTTGATCCGGGCTTTTGACCCGCGCGGAAGGGAACCCTCAATAGTTCTGGCCTGCCAGGAGATACCCTGGAAGCGAATCCGTCCCGAATTATCTTCTGCCGATATCGGTTCTATCACATCCACAATCTGATCCATAGCCTCAAAATCTTCATCGGCCAGCTTAAAGAAGCTATCTCCTCCCCCATACCTTCTGAGTAATGGCCGCATAAGTAAAATCAGGCCGAGAGAGGTTACAAACCAGGCAAGTACCGACATGCCGGGGTCGGTTATTATATCGAAGAAGCGTAAAATTCCAATCAGCAGGCCGCTCAGGCCGAGCAAAAAGGATATGCCGCCCGGCAGAAGGGCTTCCAGTATCATCAGAATGACACCGCCAATCAAAAATATCCACGTTAAGATCTCGCCATCCATACTATATATCCATTCACTAAAGACTGAATTTGACTACACATCACAAACGGTTCCTCAGGTCTGGACAGGATAACAATAATTCACCAAAAATGAACTACTTTATAAAATATTAATGTTTTGGGAGGACAGACAGCCGTATATTATAGCCGCTATAACTCAACTATTTTAATTTTTTTGTAACAATTCTTCCCGAGGTGATCTTGATTATTAAGAGAACTAAAAATATCGCAAAACAGCAGGCAGGCATATGAATAATCAGACACCCAAAAATATTTTTATTGTTGAAGATGAGATGATTATTGCACTCATGTTAGAGCAAATGGTAAAGAATCTCGGCCATAAAGTAATCGGGAAGGTAATGTCTGGCGAAGAGGCTATCGAATCTGCTTTGAGGCTTAAGCCAGACCTTATTCTAATGGACATCAGGCTGAAAGGCGAAATGGATGGTATTCAGGCCATGGCCGAAATTCGCAAGAAAATTAACATTCCCGTTATTTTTATTACCGGCAATACAGATAATTATTATAAAGAGCGCATTCAGGAATCGGAATATATGGGCTTCCTGACAAAACCCGTTACTCTTCATGATTTGAGCCGATCGTTTACTTTTGCTTCCTGACCGCAGGTATTGGCCGTGTTGGAACTTTCTCTAATTGCCCGCCTTTAAAATAATGAATTAAAATGCTGAGCGGTTTCAGGGCTGTTCTCTGCACACTGGTTCAGCCGGCGCTGAAAAAGCTAGCCACGCGAACCTTTGGGTAGCCCTGACTCAGACCGAGACTTCAGGGTTGCCGTATGAAACATTAAACCGCCGGCTATAACGCTATTGAGTTATGAAAAAAAATGCTATTGCCATGAAGAAATTAATATACATACTATTACTGCCACTATTTGCATTTCTCTGCTGCCCTTTACTTGGGCAGGCACAGAATTCATCTACCCATCATTCATCAACAACATCAAAGTATTTAACAAACAGCGCAGCCATGCAAAGCAGCGCTGCTATACAAAATACCATAGGAATCGGGCCACGGCTGGGATATTATAAGTCTGGCGATGCCGATGAAGGTAACTTTTACGGAGGCCTTCAGATCCGCGCGCGGATAGGCCCTGTCTTTGGTCTGGAGGCGGCTGCCGAATATCATACCGAGCAGGCATTTGGTATTGAGGACTTTACCGCAGATACGAGGCTCATTCCACTCACCGGATCAGTCTTGTTATTTATCCCTATGGGCGAGCACTTTGCCCCTTATGGCATTGCCGGTTTAGGCGCTTATTACACTATTTATGACTATCCCGATAACGCTTTGGAAGAGCTTGGGCTGGATGATTTTGAAGAATTTAACCTGGGTTATCATCTGGGCTTTGGCATTGAATTGCCATTTAACTCTAATGTAGCTCTAAATGTAGACTACCGGTATATTTTCCTCAATCCGGATGAAAATGAGGAAAGCCTGGATGATGCGAGCTTTAGCGGAAACTCCTTCACAGCGGGGCTGATGTTTTATTTCTAGGGTTATACCGCCTACGACTATATCTGTCGTTGCTATCGAACGCAGGTATTGCGGATGGGGCGGATGCGCACAGATGGATATAGTTATCTGCGAAAACCGGCCCCATCCGTTGTATCTGCGTTTCCTTTTACGAGACGTTGATCTCAGACACGGTACGAGTTAGAGAAGTTCGCTAAAACATAACATGTCAAATGGAAGGGTATCCGCTAATTAGTAGGTTAAGGTACCATTCCCGGTTCTCTAATGAACGATACCTACAGTGAAGGACAATGAATTAAGTTTTAGCCCGTCAGGCAACTGGCGGGCTTTTTTATGGGTACTCTTTGGGGTCTATCCTTTCAAAATTAGAACTTGTATATTTGGCTGAACATTTACAATTTTCATGCCATTTAAAATTAGTCTAAATAACGTTATTTACTATACATTCCGCCATGCCTGAGATTAAGGAGATGCCTGAGATCAAGCTCCCTGACGTAGAGCTTAATATCTACACCCCCAAAGAACCTGTTGAAGTACCGATAACGGAGAATTTTATCTGTACCAGGGAATCGAGTCCTAATTTCGTCCGGCATATAACTTTTGATATTTCGGGAACCGAGTTGGAAGGCAGGGTACGGGTCGGGCAGTCACTAGGCATTTTACCGCCGGGACAAGATGAAAACGGCCGGCCTCACAAATTACGGCTTTACTCGGTGTCGTCACCCGGCAAAGGAGAGTACGGGAAGCCCAATCTTATATCTACCACTGTAAAAAGGACCATCGAAGAAGTGGATGGTAACAAGTTGTATCTGGGGGTTTGTTCTAACTACCTGGCCGACCTGAAGCCCGGCGATACCGTAAAAGTAACGGGACCGAGCGGACGCAGGTTTCTGCTTCCTGAAAATGCAACAGACTATAATTACTTATTCTTTGCAACGGGCACAGGCATTGCTCCGTACAGGGGTATGATTATGGAGCTTTTTGAGGCAGGCATGCAAAATGATGTTGTGCTTGTGTTTGGCTGTGCATACCGGACAGATCTGATCTATTCGGATTATTTTGAACCAATGGCTGAAAAATACCCGAACTTTCACTATCTGCCTCACATTTCTCGTGAAGCCAGACGCGCAGACGGCAGTAAAAAATATGTACAATCCTGCCTGTGGGATGCAGTCGATTTGCTTGACCCGATTTTGCAAAAAGACAACACTCTGATGTATATCTGCGGCCTTAAAGGCATGGAAGCGGGTATTTACAAGGCCCTGGGCCAAAAAGGACTCAGCCAGTATCTGGATATCAGAAAGCAGGCCGAAGGCAAGAGGCCCGATGAGTGGGACGACAACGACCTGAAAAGATACGTCAAGCCTTCCGAGCGGACCTTCGTGGAAGTGTACTAAGAGCTCTGACAAGTATTTTCAGATCCTTAGGAAGAGTGGGCTGCAGAATGTATTTAAGCTCTGTCCTTAACGCATACTTAACTATGTGCACGTCTTCTGTGTGTTCAACCCTATACTTTCTCGACACGCCGATAAGGCCGGGGTCTGTAGCAAATCGCTTGTAGTATTCTGAAAACTGATTGTTCCAGTGGGTATCCAGAGAGTAGGGACGTGTTTTCGGACCGATCAGCCTCATCTCATTCTTAAGAATGTTAATTACAGACGGGAGTTCGTTCAGTCTTGTAGCCCTGAGCACTCTTCCAATAAAAAACGTCTGTTCCGGCTTTTCCAGGTTGCCGACAGATTCAGGATTATACTTTGTGGTCCTGAAAAGATAACGCCGGAACGGATGTCCCCGGAATCCCGTGCACGTTTGGCGGATAATTACAGGTCCCCTGGATGAGAGCTTGATGGCCAGGGCTACAAATGGATAGAGGAGGACAAGCAAGGCAAAAAGAAAGCCGGCTGCCACTTTACTGAAAATACGGGTTGATAGGGTATCTTTATCGGTAAGCTCATGAAAGAAGAGGCCTATAGAAGGGCCGACAATTTCTTTCGGGTAGCCAACGTATTGCTTCTCAAGTATGATTTTTTCTTCTACGGAGAGTATTCTGTTTTCCGACTCTGAGGCCATTTTTACGTTAGGCCCGGGATAATTTTTAGAAGTCATAATATCTGTACTGCATATTTAGCCCGCATCGTTAAGCTACGTGTACGGGATAATGGACTTGTATTTGTGATGAATTAATCAGGCAGAGGCCAAAATATTCAGAGGTAAAGGCCTCTGATCCTCTCGATATTGGAATTTGGTATATCCGGCCGCCAACTATATCTGTATTCTTAAGTGAATATTCGGTTAGTTCAGATTAAGGATGAGTTTCTTGAAGTTATCTATTATAGTCAGAAATCCGGCAGATGATTCTGAGATTAAAATTTTAAGGGGTGGCATAATAAATCATTAAGCTAAAATGGTCAAAATAATTTTGTTGAAACAGGTTTAGGGAATCAGACAGCTACCGATAAGGGCTGCATTGCCAGTATGAACATGTTTCAGCAATTACATGTGATTCTTATCGGCATTCCGAACTACATGTTAACCAGAAATTAATGGATTTACCGGCTGAATGAATAAGCGGGTAATGTCCCTTTCTGCGGAAGACTATTAACCTGAAAGCCTGATCTGTAAAGGCGTTCAGGGTAATATATTTAAATGATATGGAGTGCAATTAACCGTTACGGCAGGATGCCCGTTGGTAACCCTGTTCTGGTTTCACAACAAAGTTTGCAGTTTGGGATGAGTTAGAACCTTATTTTTGCTATTTTTGTTTGCTTTGAATCAAAATAGGTTATAGTAGCTCCTGTAGGTGTTATGACCCTCAATAAAAGGTATATCCGCTGAACCATGTAAGGAGTAATGAGTGACGAGTATCTCCCGTCCTTTACTCGTTACTTGCCAGCCTGTAACCAATATTAACAAATACAAACTAACCAGAATGGCCCATAAGAGCTCAGCTCAGATCAGACAGGAATTCCTGGATTTTTTTAAAGATAAAAATCACCTTATTGTGCCCGGCGCCCCGGTAGTGCCTCAGAACGACCCGACTCTGTTGTTTACCAATGCCGGCATGAACCAGTTTAAATCCATTTTTTTGGGAGAGGAGTCCGGCTATAAAGCAGATGGGAAAATATGGAACCGTGTTGCCGACACCCAGCGCTGCATTCGTGTAAGCGGTAAACACAATGACCTGGAAGAAGTGGGCCACGACACATACCATCATACGCTTTTTGAGATGCTTGGGAATTGGTCCTTTGGCGACTATTTTAAAAAAGAAGCCATTGGGTGGGCGTGGGAGCTTCTGGTAGATCATTGGGGGCTGGAGCCGGATCGCCTGTACGCCACTGTTTTTGAAGGGGATGAAGGAGACGGCCTCCCCGCAGATGAAGAGGCCGCACAGCTTTGGAAGTCGGAAACAGGCATACCTCATGATCACATCCTCAAGTGCAGCAAGGAAGATAATTTTTGGGAAATGGGTGAGACCGGCCCCTGCGGCCCTTGTTCGGAAGTTCATATAGACCTTCGCCCGGATGAGGAGCGGAAGAGAAAACCGGGCCATGAGCTGGTTAACCAGGACGATCCCAACGTAATGGAAATCTGGAATCTTGTATTTATCCAGTTTAACCGCCGGCCCGATGGATCGCTTGAAAAACTGCCCGCACAGCACGTGGATACAGGTATGGGTTTTGAGCGGATTTGTGCCGTGCTGCAGGGGAAAAAATCCAATTACGATACCGATCTTTTTAAACCGCTGCTACAGAACATCGGCGAGCTTGCCGGAACTACCTATGGGAGGAATGAAGAGACCGATATCGCTATGCGCGTTATCGCCGACCATATTCGGGCCGTAAGCCTGTCCATTGCCGACGGTGCATCGCCGGGCAATGATGGAAGAGGCTATGTTATCCGCAGAATACTGCGCCGGGCCATCCGGTACGGATGGGACAAGCTTAACCTCAAGGAGCCGTTCTTTCATGAACTTGTGCCTACGCTTGCCGAACAATTTAAAGAGGTATTCCCTGTGCTTATTGAACAGCAGGATTATGTTATTAATGTGATCAAATCGGAGGAACAGAGTTTTCTCAAGACTCTGGGGCAGGGTATCGAATTGTTCAATGAGATGGTGAAAGGCAAAGAAAAGCTGGCCGGCGAGGATGCCTTTAAGCTCCATGATACCTACGGTTTTCCGATCGATCTCACACAGCTTATGGCGCGTGAGCGGGGTGTAACGGTAGATGTGACAGAGTTTAACAGGCTCATGAAAGAACAAAAGGAACGGGCCCGTGCCGCCGGGAAGTTTACGGCCGACCATTCCCAAAAAGGGGATTGGGCCGAAGTGTCGCCAGGTGCCGAGTTTCAATTTGTCGGATACGACGAGTTGCACTCCGTCAGCCGTATCCGGGCATACCGCCAGGAGGGGGAGCGTAAAGCTTTGCTGCTTGATAAAACCCCTTTCTATGCCGAAAGCGGAGGCCAGGTTGCAGATACGGGTATCATCACCAACGGTGACGAGCATCTGAGAGTTCTGGACGTACAGAAAAGCCCTGACGGTTTTGTCCACTATGTGGACCGATTCCCTGATAACTTTGAGGGAGAGTGGGAAGCTTTGGTCGATCAGGAGCGCCGCAGGGAGATTCGCAAACATCATACAGCCACACACCTGGTCCATGCCGCGTTACGCAGGATATTGGGTGACCATGTAGCTCAAAAAGGGTCCCTTTTAGATGAACACCATCTGCGATTTGACTTTTCACACTACTCGGCACTGACCCATAACCAGCTCAACCAGATTGAGCGGCTTGTCAATGAGAAAATACAGGAGAATATCCCCAGGAGGGAAGAACGGGATGTACCGCTAGAAGAAGCCAGAAAAAAGGGAGCCATGATGCTGTTTGGCGAGAAGTATGGCGATGCGGTACGGATTATCAGCTTTGATCCCGACTATTCCATGGAGCTGTGCGGCGGTACTCATGTTGCTGCCACCGGAGAGATCGGCTATTTCCGTTTTACGGGAGAGTCTTCAGTCGCCGCCGGGATTCGGAGAATTGAAGCGGTTGCGGGCTTGCAGGCCGATGAGTATCTGAGGGAGGAAAAAGAGCTGGTTCTATCCATTCGGTCGGCTATTGGACAGAGTGATAATCTGGTAAAAGACATTCATCAGTTGATTGAAGAGCGCAGGCAGCTTGAAAAAGAAATAGAACGGTTACGGCTTCAGCAAAGTACAAACAGGTTGGATCAGTTTATCCGGAACAGCCAGAAGCTCTTTGACGGAATACGCCTGGTTTTCGGAGAAATACCGGGTGCCGACATGGATCTGCTTAAGCAACTGGGGTACGAATCGCTGGAAAAGCAGAAGGAAGGCACGGTAACTATTCTCGGAGCAAAAGACACATCAGAAGGCAAAGTTTATATTGCGGCAGCTGTGACGGACGACCTGATCAAAGAAAAGGGACTAAAAGCAGGCGCTCTGGTAGGTGAACTTGGAAAAATGCTGGGCGGCGGCGGTGGCGGCCAGCCCAATCTGGCCACAGCAGGCGGGAGGAAACCCGAAATGCTCGCCGAAGTTTTAAACCAGGCAAAAGAGGTAGTATTAAAACATCTGAACTAAATTGCCCAGAGTTGAACGGCCGCTATCTTCTTCAGAAATAATCTGACAGGTAGAGTCTGTAATCTTCAATAATTTTAGGTATATTTCGAATCTTTGATTCGCTGGAAAATTGTAATTCAAATGATTAAAGCGGTCAATCATTGTGATTGCCGCCCATAAACTATTATGGCTAAGAAAAAAGAACAGGAAATTACTTTCACCCCGTCAGGGACCGGTATTCACAGTAATGGCAAGGTTATAAAGAGTACGGAACTACCGCCTCCCACAAAAAAAACACACAAGGCGTTAGGCCTTACCGACAAAGATGTTGTGGATATGTTTGAGCAGATGCATTTACAGCGCCGATTCGAGGAACGCGCTATGCAGATGTATCAAAAAGGAAAATTCGGGGGTTTTTTACACCTGTATATGGGCCAGGAAGCCATATCAACAGGCACCGTTTATGCTCTGAATGACGATGATGACATTATAACCGCTTATCGCGATCACGGATGGGGCCTGGTGCGGGGCGTTACTCCTGAAGAGGGCATGGCCGAGCTGTATGGCAAAATTACCGGATGTTCCAAAGGTAAAGGGGGATCTATGCACTTTGCCAAAGTGGAAAGCCATTTTTGGGGCGGCTATGGGATTGTCGGAGGCCATATTCCCCTGGGGGGAGGTATTGCCTTTGCAAATAAGTATAAGCAGAACGGGCGCGTAACAGCCTGTTTTCTTGGTGATGGCGCCGTTGATCAGGGAGTATTACACGAAACGCTCAATATGAGTCAGCTTTGGAAGCTCCCCTGCATTTATGCCGTAGAAAACAACGGGTACGCCATGGGTACTGCTGTTCACAGGCATACAGTGGGTGAAATTCACGAACGTGCCAAGGCCTACGGAATGAAAAGCGCCGTGATAAACGGAATGGATGTTTTTACGGTTTATGAAAAAATGAAAGAAATTGTTGAGGATATCCGCAAACATTCCGAACCTTGGTTTATTGAGATACGCACCTACCGATACCGTGGGCATTCTATGTCAGATCCTATGCAATACCGGACTAAAGAAGAGCTGGAAGAGTATCAAAGACAAGACCCCGTCGAGCGTATTAAAAGGTATCTCCTGGACAATGACATAATCGATCAGAAAAAAGTGAATGAGATTGAGGAGAAGGTTGAAAAGGATGTAATGGATGCAATAGACTTTGCCGAAGAAAGTGACTTCCCGAGTCTGGACCACTTGTACAAAGATGTATTTGTGGAGGATGATTATCCATTCCATACCTAGATTCAGATACCAGAGGTTAGATTGGAAGATGAATTAATCCAGGAATACTTTTCATATCCGGCCTCTTTCAACATCTAACTTCCAGCCTTTGCTAAAAGGCAATAATGTACATTTACTATTACTACATAATTACGAAACTAATCACTAAACATGGCTGAACTACAATTCAGAGAAGCATTACGGGCCGCTATTGATGAAGAAATGGCTCGTGACGAAAACATTTTTGTAATGGGTGAGGAAGTGGCTGAGTACAACGGGGCGTACAAAGTTACCCAGGGGCTGCTTGATAAATACGGCCCCAAACGAATGATCGATACCCCTATTTCAGAGCTTGGTTTTGCGGGGATAGGAATTGGCGCGGCGATGAATGGTTTGCGCCCGATCATAGAGTTTATGACCTTTAACTTTGCCGTACTGGCCGCCGATCAAATTATTAACCACGCTTCAAAAGCCCGGTACATGACGGGTGGACAGATAAAAGTTCCCATCGTATTCCGTGGTCCCAATGCTTCTGCAGGGCAATTAAGTGCAACTCACTCTGTAGCTTATGATTCGATGTACGCTCATTTTCCGGGCCTGAAGGTGATTCAGCCCTCCGAACCCGATGATGCAAAAGGATTGCTCAAATCTGCTATTCGTGACGAAAACCCCGTGCTGTTTATGGAGTCTGAACAGATGTACGGGCTAAAGGGTGAAGTATCGGATGATGAAGATTACCTGATTCCTATTGGCAAGGCAAAGGTAAAGCGTGAAGGGAGCGACGTAACAGTTGTGGCTCATGGCAAAATGTATCATGTGGCGACTAAAGCTGCCATGGAGCTGGAAAAAGATGGCGTCGATGTGGAAATCATCGACCCGCGTACAATCAAGCCGCTGGACATGGATACCATCCTCACTTCAATCAAAAAGACCAACCGCTGCGTCATTGTTGATGAAGCTCATCCTTTCGGAGGTTTGGCGGCAGAGGTAGGGTATTTAATTCAGCGGGAGGCATTTGATTATCTGGATGCTCCGGTGTTACGGGTAACTCTTCCAGATACCAGCGCTCCGTTTGCCAAGAACCTCTTCGATGCATGGTTCCCCAGCCCGGAGCAGGTTATTGAGGCTGTTAATACGGTGACATACAGAAAATAACATTAAATTTTAAATTTGGATTTTAAGTGTTGAGTTGGGTGGACCCGACGTTCAGCCTATGTAATTCAAAATTCACAATTCAAAATTCATAATTCACAACAATGGCCATAAAAGTAGAAATGCCCAAACTTAGCGATACAATGGAAGAAGGTGTTATCGCTAAATGGAACGTAGAGGAAGGCGATAAAGTTGAATCCGGAGATATTATTGCCGAGGTCGAGACCGATAAGGCAACCATGGAAGTGGAGGTATTTGATTCCGGTACTATTCTGAAAATTATTGCTGAAGAAGGAGACGCCGTGCCTCTCGGAAAACCTATGGCCATTATTGGTGAAGAAGGAGAGGACATCAGTGAATTGTTGGAAGGTGATGAAGACAAAACAACCTCTCCGGGAGAAGAGGT
The DNA here is from genome assembly GCA_937982515.1 of uncultured Balneolaceae bacterium. Lineage (GTDB taxonomy): Bacteria > Bacteroidota > Rhodothermia > Balneolales > Balneolaceae > CALJMB01. The sequence goes on along the minus strand of CALJMB010000161.1, from coordinate 665 downwards.
ACGGAAAAAGGGACAGGAAGGCGAAAAGCCCGGCCCGCAACCCGCAGAGGAGGGAAAAGATCGGGCGCCGGCACTTAGAGAACCCGAAGGAGATGGACGGGGTGAGAATGGTCGTATCAAAGCCTCTCCACTTGCCCGGAAAATAGCTGAGGATAAGGGAATTCGTCTTGAGGATGTCCGGGGTACAGGGCCGGAAGGGCGTATTGTCAAGCGTGATGTAGAAGAGTTCGAACCTTCCCGCGCGGCGGCTCCGGCAGCGTCGGTAGTTTCGTATGAAGACCAGGAGCACCGGGTATCACAAATGCGCAAGACCATCGCCAGAAGACTGGGAGAAAGCAAGTTTTCCAGTCCGCATTACTATGAGACGATGGATATAGATATGAAAAAGGTGTTTGAGGCGCGCAAGCAGCTTAATGAAGTAAGCGACGTTAAAATCAGTTTCAATGATATTGTAGTAAAGGCTTGTGCTATCGCACTGCGTCGCCATCCGGCTATCAACAGTACCTGGAAAGGAGAAACTATTCTGGAACACGGCGCTGTAAATGTTGCCTTTGCTGTTGCGGTAGAAGAGGGGCTGCTTACCCCTGTAATCCGGAATACCGACCAGAAGGGCCTGGCAGAAATATCAAGGGAAAGTAAAGAACTTGCCGAGAAGTCACGGAACA
>CALJMB010000160.1 GCA_937982515.1 uncultured Balneolaceae bacterium | reverse complement strand
GTGGAAGTATCTGCCGTCGATCCAGTGGCCTCCATGCAGGCGGTGAAAAATGAGGAGCTGCACGAAGTGGCGGAAGAGGTTCGCAGCCGCCTCCAAAATGTAATGGATCGGCTATAGGGGGTACTGCTGCCAGACTTTCATGACCTCACCGGAGAGAGTTCTCAAACTCATTGACGAAAGCATATCAGCCATCCGGCTAGCAGCTGTAGATGGGTGAAGATCAGCACATGTCCAGTTCTGTTTAGATTCCCCACGAAACTTGAAGGATAGATTTTATGTTCTGAATAGGAATGATGAACCCATCCAGGATATCGAAGATGAAATATCTACTGCTTACCCTGTTACTGATCGCAGCAACAGCTGGATCGTCATTCAGCCAGGATGCCCCCATTCCAATCCAGATCTTTACCACATCCGACTACATGAGCTTCGAAATGAATATCAATAAGAAATTTCAGGCCGGTAGCAGGCTGGGCTTCTTTAATGTAACAACTTACCGGGGATATTATGATAACGACCAGTCTCAAAACGAATACCTTACACAATCTTATCTGGTATATGAACTCACAGGCGGTTTATCACTCAGCGCCGGTGCCCTGATGCACTTTATCTATGGCTTTCGGCCCACGGCAGGACTTCAATACTCATATATCAGTCCAGAGTTTCTGATGGTCTTGTTTCCCCGCTTCGACCTTACGGAAGATCATAACTTCGAAATATTTGGTTTCCTGGAGTACAAGCCACCGCTTGATGCAGATTGGGCGCTCTATTCAAGTTTGCAGGGAATGTACAACCACAATGTGGAGCTAAACGCACACGACCGCAGTTACATTTTTTTGAGGCTTGGGGTCACCCACACTAAATATACGATTGGGATGGGTGGCAATATAGACTTTTTTGGTCCGGATAAGGCAAATGAGAACCGGCTGGGCGCCTTCCTCAGAGTTGAGTTGTAGCAAATATGAGCAGCTGAAAATATCTTTTTATTGAAGCGCAGAACCGCGCAAAAGCGATCTACCCGGCCTCGGGTATCCGGGACTAAATGCCAATCATTCATATGCCCATAAAGCAGGAGACGGCCGGCCCTTCTCGGTCCGGACGCTCGGATATTCATACTGCTAATGCATAAGGCGGTGATATTTCTGCCCTTTTATGTCTTAGTGGAGGCAACTACGCAAGCCCATTGCTGAAAGGGAGGCTAAATGTTCATATAGATGATGTAACCGCCCATCATAATCAAAAAACCGGCAAAGCCTCTTTTAAGCTTCTCATTAGATATAGCCGAGCCCATCTTCTCGCCGGCCAGGCTTCCGGCCGCTCCTATAAGGCTGAAAACGAGAATAAGCTCCCAGTTCATCGCCAGATCAAAATCAGCGAGCACTTCCATGTACTTAAAGAAGCCGCTGAAGCTTTTGAGCGCTATGATAATAAGGCTGGTTCCTACGGCCAGGCTCATAGGTAAACCGCCAAGCAGGACAAGCGCGGGAACAATCAGGAACCCGCCGCCCACCCCAACCAGGCCGGTTAATACTCCTACCGCCATACCCTCGGTCACAATTTTCCACCAGGCATGCGACTCCTGAATAACCCCATCCGATTCAATGCGCTCTTTGTTATCTCTAAACATCATTACAGCGGCTATCACCATGACCACGGCAAACAGCATCAACTGGAACGTGCCGGATACGTAGCCGGCAATGATGGCGCCGCCATAGGTTCCGGCCATACCCGGCAGTCCAAAGAGAACCACACTGCGCCAGTGCACCTGCTTTTTGAGGGCGTAAGGGACAAATCCCGCTAAGCTTATGGCTCCTACTATGCCGAGCGATTCCGCTATGGCCACTTTTTCCTGTTCCCCCGCCAGGTAGATAAGTACGGGAACCGTCAGTATTGAGCCTCCGGAACCCAGCAGGCCCAGCGAAAGCCCCACAAGTAATGCTCCAATCCAGGCTAAAATCATATCGATCACCTCAGGGTTAAATGGTACGGCCGGGTTCATATTCCCGGCCGTATACTATCGGGATCAGAGCCGTATCAGGAGGCCGGTTCCGTGACTGTTTTGCCATGCCTTTTTCCCCAGGTTTCGAAATTATCATCGACCCACAGTACATCAAACCCTTCTTTTGCCAACAACGCGCTGGCATAGGAGGCTCGCAGCCCGGTACCGCAATGCACCAGCAGCCGCTTCTCTTTTGGAAGAGACCCGAGCTGACCGGCCAGGCGTGTATGAGCCATGTGGAGGGATCCCGGAATGTGCCCCTCCGCATATTCTGTGGCTTTGCGGACGTCCAGCACCTGTGTCTGCTCATCGTTTTGCAGCCGGTTCACTTCATCAAAGCCAATGGCCGGAATGCTTCGGAGGCCGCCGGCCCAACTGTTCAGTTCGGCAGGCGGGACATACCCTTTTATATGGTCCAGCCCTACCCTAAACAGGTCGCGAACGGCTTCCTCCAGGTTCTCCTCATCAATGATCAGGTAGATATCCTGCTCAGCATCGGCGTAGGATGCGGCGATGGTATTGAAGTTGTTATCCAAAGAGGCCAGAATAGATCCGGGCAGATGCCCTTTCATAAAGTCATGGCCATCGCGGGTGTCGATTATTTGTCCCTCTCTGCTAATGATCTCATCCACGCTCATTCGGGCCGGTTGGGGGAGAGCGCCCCAAACAGCGGGGCCATCCCGGTTGACCACCTTCATGCGCCCGAAATAGAGTGGCGGTTCAGGCTGCCCGTCTAGAATAAAGTCTACGAATTCGGTTTCGGCGGCCGAAGCTTTAAAAGCGGGACTAAACCGCAGCTCGTATCCCACCGTTGTTTTCGGAACAGCTCCCAGCGCTTTGCCACAGGCGCTTCCCGCTCCGTGCGCCGGCCACACTTGCAGGTATTCGGGCAGATGCTTGAATTTCTGAATGGATGTATAGAGCTCTTTCGCTGACGGCTTCATGGCTCCCGTTTGTCCGGCCGCTGTCTCCAGCAGATCGGGGCGTCCCACATCTCCTACAAAGACAAAGTCTCCGGTCAGTATGCCCATGGGTTGGTCTGTTGCCGCCCCGTCGGTTACCAGAAAGCTTACTGATTCGGGAGTGTGCCCGGGCGTATGAATCACATCAAACCTGATGTTGCCGATGCTAAACGAATCGCCGTCGGTTACCAGATCATAGTTGTAATTGCTGCCGGCGAGCCATTCATATTTCCAGTTTGCATCGCCTTCGTCCGATCCGTAGACCTTTACACCCCGTTCCGCTAGTTCCCGCAAACCGGAAAGGTAGTCGGCATGAATATGGGTGTCTGCAGCTGCTGTAATCTCAAGCCCTTCCTTTTTCGCCAGTTCGTAGTATTGATCGACATCACGCAAGGGATCAATGACGATGGCTTCTCCTGTTTCCTGGCAGCCAATGACGTATGCATATTGCGCCAGTTTTTTGTCGAATATTTGTTTGAAGTACATGATGGTTGCTTTTGGTTAGTATAAAACTCTCTGATTCCTGTCGCCTGGTACACATGCCCTGACGCTGCGCCCGCAATCAGCGGACGCGTAAGGGAGAACACGGATGCCGCCGGTCTTCGCCGGTCACGATAGTCAATCCGGCATCGGTGCTCACCGGCTCATCTCACTGATCCGATTACTCCGAGTGATCGGATCAGTGGAAAGGATCCTGCGTTTATCCGCCCCGCCCGCTCTATCCGCGTTCTATACAAACGGCAGAGTGTGGTTGACACAGCACTAGTGGGGCAGTTTGGGCCGAAGAGCGCCGTAGACCCAGGTGCCCAGGATAGCGCTGGCAATGGGCACCAGCATAATTCCATAACCGGCTCCGGCAAGCGTGAACAGCGGGCCGGGACAAGCGCCCGTCAGGGCCCAGCCCAATCCGAAGAGGATGCCGCCTGCCAGATAGCGGGTTACCTGCCTGGAATCTTTGGGCGGAATAGTTATGGGAGCTCCTTCAAGGTCTTTTACGCTGAATTTCTTAATAAGCTGAATGGATATCATAGCTGTCAGTATGGCCATTCCGATGATGCCGTACATGTGGAATGAATCGAAACGGAACATCTCCTGGATGCGAAACCACGATACCACTTCAGATTTAACGAGTACAAAGCCGAAAAATAATCCGGCCAGGAGGTATTTAAGATTGTTTTTCATAGCGTGTTACCGGGGTTGGTTTAAAATAACAGAGGATACATTACATGGGTGATGATTAGTCCGCCGATGAAAAAGCCAATAACAGCGAGCAGTGAGGCAAGCTGAAGATTGGCAAGGCCGCTTATAGCATGGCCGGAGGTGCATCCACCGGCATACCGGGCGCCGAATCCTACCAGAAAGCCGCCGACGATCATAACCACTACGCCTTGCAGGCTGGCCAGGTTCTCCCAGCTAAACAGGTCGGCGGGCATCATCCCGGTGAAGTCGGATATGCCCAGAGCTTGTAAATCGGTTACGGTCTGCTGAGAAAGGGCTATCGGTTCTGGGTTTCCCCATATCCATCCGCCCAGAAAGCCGCCGCCTATAGCTCCTGCCAGAAAGACCATGTTCCATAATCCCGACGTTTTCCAGTCGTATTGAAAGAACTTGATGTTACCGGGCATACAGGCCGCGCAGGCATGGCGGAAATTGGACGACACACCGAATAGCTTGCCCCCCATCAGAAGAAGCATCGGAACAATGAGTCCGAGCAGCGGCCCGGCAATGTACCAGGGCCACGGTTGCTGTATAAATTCTGTCATTATTCTTTTGTTTGTAAGGTGATGTGTTTTATCTGGGGCCGTGCGATTTAAACTCAGGCCCCAATTATTTGCTTAGCTGAACGTAAAATAACAGAATTAAATATACTTGTCAATACAAGTAGATACATATAGCTCTATTTGTTTTCTATGGCTGTGTTAATATATATAGTTGAACAGCTCCATTGAATTTCAGCAGGTGTACGGGATGAAAGCAGAGAGATACACGCTTTTTCAGATATCTAACAACAGTTTTTTTATTCCTGTACTACTTGTAATCACAAGTATAATGTTGTATTATATGCTCACTGTGACAACCCATTAAGTTGATTATTATGTTAAAGGAAGGAACACCAAGACATATTCAGATCAGTGATTGGTTACGCCGGGAAATAGCAAACGGTACCTTTGGCGCTGATGAAAAACTGCCTTCTGAAAACGAGCTGTGCAAAAAGTTTGGAGTCAGCCGGGTAACGGTGCGTAAGGCGTTGCAGACACTGGAAAATGAGCAGCTTATCTACCGTTCACAGGGGCTCGGTTCATTTGTATGTGATGACCGGTCACGTCATTCGTTCATCCGGCTCACCGACTTTGTAGAAGACATGCGGCGCGCGGGCCTGGAGGCCTCCTCTGAAATCATTCAGTTTAAACCGGTTCCCGTTCCCGAATTTATTACACCCGTATTGCAAATCAAGCCCGAAGGCACGGTGCTGCGGTTAGACCGCCTGAGGATGGGTGACGGACAGCCCGTTGCTTTGGATATTACCTGGCTCCCTATGTTTTACGGCCAGTTAATCGAGGGTTATAAGCTGGAGAATGAAACGATTTACGGTATCCTGGAGCGCGACTACGATATACCCGTCGAGAAAGGGTGTTTTCGCATTCAGGCCGAAAATGCAGATGATTATCTCGCCAGGCACCTGAAAGTAGAAAAGGGCAAAGCGTTGCTGCTGATTGACCGCCTGTCTCTGACCATAGGCGAGAAACCAATCTATTATCAAAGGCGATACTACCGCAGCGACCGCATTGTGTATGAACTGATGGCCGAACGGCAGCCGGGAATCAGGGCCGGGGAGGGATCTATGCCCCTGAGAGAGTTCCTGCCCGTATTCAAGCATGGTAAGTAGCTGAGCAGGCCTGTTTCCTATCTTACTTCCCCAGTTCTTTCTTCACTGCGGGCGCCACTTCGGTGGCAAACAGCTCTATGGAGCGCAGCAGTTTTTCATGAGGAATGCTCCCCACGCTCATCTGAAGCAGAAAGCGATCGTGGCCGAATATCTCGTGCTGATAAAGTATTTTGTCGATCACCTGTTGCGGACTGCCCACCACGTTGGCACCCCGCAGTGTTATAGAAGCGTCAAACTGCTGGCGCGACATGGGTGGCCAGCCTCGCTCCCGGCCTATGGTGTCCATAGTCTGCTTGAAGGCCGGAAAAGCGATATCGGCCGCATCCTGCGAATTATCGGCAATGAATCCGTGAGAGTTGATACTCAAGGCGGGTTCTTCCTTGCCCGCTTCCCGCGCTCCGCGCTTGTGCAGATCGGTAAGAGATGTAAACTGCTCGGGCAGTCCGCCGATAATGGCCAGGGCCATAGGGAGGCCCAGCGCTCCGGTGCGGTAGGCGGATTGGGGGGTTCCGCCCACGGCAATCCAAACCGGGAGAGGAGATTGTAGGGGCTGGGGATAAACGCTCCGGCCTTCAATAGGGGGGCGGTGCTTGCCACTCCACGTTACATTTACATTCTTCCGAAGCGTGAGCAACAGATCCAGCTTTTCGGCAAATAGTTCGTCGTAATCTCTGAGATCGTAGCCAAAAAGAGGAAACGATTCTATAAATGAACCGCGCCCGGCCATAATTTCCGCGCGTCCGCCCGAAAGCAGGTCCAGCGTGGAAAACTGCTGATATACCCGGACCGGATCTTCTGAACCGAGCACGGTAACCGCGCTGGTAAGCCGTATGCGTTCCGTCCGCGCAGCTGCCGCCGCGAGAATTACCGGGGGAGCCGAAGAGACATACTCCTCACGGTGGTGCTCGCCGATACCGAAGACATCAAGTCCGGCCTGATCGGCCAGCTCGATCTCTTCCATCAGGTTGCGGAGCCGCTCTGAAGGGTGGAGGGTTTTCCCGGTCTGCTGATCCGGGGTGTTATCCACGAAGGAATAAATTCCCAGTTCCATAATAGTATCAATTTTTTGGCTTTACCTTATACACATTCTATTTCTCCTTTCCGAATCGAAGAGACCGCCGACGTGCAACCGAAGACCGCTCTTGCCGCCCCGGTCACCGTTCATCCGTTGCCGGACGGCTTCATACGCATACCACCGTATAAATGGGAATCCGTATCGGGCGCTTTAGCGAACCGGAATATAGCCCAACTTTATGAAAGATAACGGGAAGATCCCGAACAGAGCCGGACACCAGGGCTGGTTCGTAAATAAAGGGATCTGAAAGGATCCAAGGCACAGGGAGAGAGCCGTTTCAGGCGTTCCTTCTTTTGTAGTTCGGCTACATAGGGCTTGCATACCTCTTACCTGGGTCTTGTAAAGCTTCTGCATAGTGCTTGCAGAAGCTTTACAAGGAGCTTGCAGAGACTTTACAAGCCCCTTACAGACCGGCTGCAAGGGGCGTTGCCGGACAATGGCCCCGACTTGTGGTCCGGGGATTAAGATGATTAGCCCAAAAAGGCAGGACTCACTGTTATCAAGGCTGTCCAAAAAAGGTTCATACGGCTGGTATTACCTGAGAACATAACGGTAAGCCTGTACACTGTGCAGATTTTACCGGGCCAGATAGCCGCCATCTATGGGGTAGTAGGCGCCGGCTACAAAGGAGGCTCTGTCGGATGCCAGCCAGGCTACCAGTTCAGCGATCTCTTCAGCCTTACCGAGGCGTCCTATAGGATGCAGGCTCACCAGATGTTGCATTTGTTCTTCGTTCAGAAAATCTAATAAGGGAGTATCCACATATCCCGGCCCTATGGCATTAATGCGCACATTCTGATTGGAATACTCTAAAGCCGCGGTTCTGGTCAGGCCAACCACGCCGTGCTTTGATGTATTGTAGCCCGCCTGATTGGCCGCGGCCACCTGGCCCATGATCGAAGCCGTGTTTACGATATTTCCTCCGCCGGCCCGGATTATGGCGGGTATCTGAAAGCGCATTCCGTAAAATACGGCTGAAAGGTTAACGCTTATAACATGGTCCCATTCTTTAATGTCGGTTTCTGCAATCGGACCAACGGGTCCTACAATCCCGGCATTATTGAACGCAATATGCAACGCTCCGAAATTATCTTCTGCCGCTTTTACCAATGCTTCCTGATCATCGGGGTTTGAAACATCGGCTTTAAAAAAGAGGGCTTCGCCATCTTTGTTTTTGATCTCCTCAACTACTTCATTTCCACCTTCCTCATCAATATCTGAAACAACCACTTTGGCTCCCTCGCGGGCAAATACCTGGGCTGTTGCTTTTCCTATTCCGGAGCCTGCTCCTGTGATGATAGCTACTTTGTTATCTAACATGGTCATGGTCAAAGTCTGTTTATGATTATGAATTCAATTATAGGTATAAGAGTACAACAGCATTACGTGATGTTTCATTTGATTCCGGCCCTCAAAACCCGAAGAATATTAACCAACGTGCGTTCGGGATACGCACAACCCATAAAGGCATGTATCTCTCTCCCCTTCAGGGAAGATCCCCGACAACCTTGTTGTTTGAGTAAGGAGTGGGTCTTTCACAGAATCCGCACTCTGGCACGATAGTACCGAACCAACCTATATCTACATGCGCCGCCGGCTGACTGATGTCAGCCCATTGGGGTGCAGGGAAATAGATAAATGGGGTGTCTTGTTTCAGGCTCTTCGGTTTTTGTTTGCTGCTCCGTGCCCCCGGCAGACCCACCTCTTTTATTTTCCCTTCCCGACAGGCCTGTCGGGAGAAAGACGCCTGAATAGGGTTATCAGCCCTGT
>CALJMB010000159.1 GCA_937982515.1 uncultured Balneolaceae bacterium | reverse complement strand
TGATAGGCCATGGTTCTGTAGGTTTGTGTGAATTTGAGGCAAGAACTTTATGAAATCCATTCTTGGCTCATATGAATTCAGTTTGGGTTTGAGTATATATATGTATGGCAGCCTCCATTACCTTTACGGCCTTTCCAGCTTTTCATTGATAATAGATTCGAGCCGGGGCATTTGTACCACGCCCGCCTGCTGCCACAGAATACGTCCATTCTTAAAGAGGATAAGTGTAGGCACCCCGCGCACCTGATATTTAATAGCGGCGTCGGGATTCTTTTCCGCATCCACTTTTATAATGTTAATCCTGTCTCCCATCTTCTTTTTCAAGCTCTTTAAGATGGGGTTCATCATCTTACAGGGCCCGCACCAGTCGGCGTAAAAATCTACCAGCACCGGGGTTTCCCCGTTAATGATTTCGTTAAACGTTGTTGTTTTTTCTCTGGTCTCTTCCATATTGTTATATTTTAATTTCAGTATACTCTACTTCTTTAAATTTGTCTGAGCCTGGTTTGTCCGGCTGTTTATTGGCTGCAGGGACGCAAGTCTGCGAAACAAGACAGCCATTGCCTGTTACGCCCTGTAACAATAGAAAAACAGCCAGCAGCCCGGTCAGTCCATCCCGGTGCCAGACGGCCAGCACGCCCAGCATGGTTCCGGCTGCCAGGACGACCCATCGCATGGGATGCCGGTTTACTGATATTTTCTGCAGTAATGTTGATTTCATAATCTGTATTCGTTCAGTGGTTTGTATCATTGAGAATATATAGTAACAGATAAGCATGTTAATATCAGTGACTTTTGTCACACAAGGAGTACGATTTTATTTCTTCCCAGTTCTACCAGTCCTTCGACCTCCATCTGCTTCAACAAGCGAGAAATGACTTCCCGGGCTGTTCCCAGCTCCTCGGCCAGTTGTTCGTGTGTAATGACCAGGGTATCGGAACCGGCAATTTCCCTCCTCTTTTGCAAGAATTGCAACAGCCGTTCATCCATCTTTTTGAATGCTATGGCATTTACCACATCCAGCAACTCCTCGAATCTTCTGTGATAGATCCGGAATATATAGTTCAGCCACTCGGGATGCTCGCGTATCAGCTCCTGAACCTTCCGGATGGGTATGAACAGGACCTCACACTCCTCTTCGGCTACGGCTTTTACTTTGCTGGTATCCTGGTAAATTCCGGCCAGAAAAGACATGATACATGTTTCGCCCGGACGCAGGTAGTAGAGCACTATCTCTTTATAGTCGTCATCCGATTGCATCACTTTTACACTGCCTTTGGTGACGATAGGAATAGACTGAACCGGAGCATGCTCGTTTACAATGGTTTCTCCCGGATTAAATTGCCTGGTAATGCCCAAATCCGATAGTTTCCCGTCCTTAACTAAGGTGGATGCAAGAGAGGTTAAATTGGCTGGCGGTTTCATACAAGGTATTATTCGTGATATATTTCCTTCTCATAGCATTAACGTATGAGCGGTTGGTTTAAGCCAGGCACGCACCGCAGAGAACATCGTCCGCGGGATTCACTCCCGGATCTGTTACCGGTTTACAGATGGCTGTAGCAGCAACAGGGCAAACAGCGCCGCCCGCAGCAGCGTTTCTTCCAGGAAGATCTTCTCATGCCAGGCGTGGGCGCCGTCCCCTACCGCTCCAAGGCCGTCTATAGTAGGAGAATAGAGGTTGGTAAAATTCCCGTCGGATCCTCCTCCGGAAACATCCTCCCTGAGATCCAGCCCCAGCTTCTGGCCGAGTTCTCTGGTCAGGTCCCACAACTTCTCATTTTCCTCGTTCTTCTCCATGGGAGGCCGGTTGATGCCGCCCTTTACTTCCAGCTCTATTCCTGCTATTTCTGGTTTCAGGTTATAGATCTCGTTCGTTATACGTTCGCCGTCTTTCTTCGTAAGTACCCGCACGTCTACCACCGCTTTGCTTTTTGCAGCTATTACATTAGAGCGCTCCCCTCCCTGAATGGTACCCACGTTTACGGAAACTCCTTTTGCGGGATCGTTAAGCCGGAACAACTGCTGTACAATATGAGAAAGCCCGAGTATGGCACTCACTCCTTCTTCAGGTGCGAGTCCCGCATGAGACGGTTTCCCGGTAATGGTTATTTCAAAATTTCCCACTCCCTTTCTCCGCGTCTTGATCTTTCCGTCTAACCCCAGGGAGGGTTCCAACACAAAAGTTCGCTCCGCCTGTCTGGCCCACTCAACGATCAGGTTTCTGGAGTCTTCGCTTCCCGTTTCTTCATCTGTGCTGATCAGGAATACCGGCTGTACCGCGGGTGATTTCTGCAGCACCTTCAATGAATGCATGGCACTGATCATCATACAAACCCCGGCTTTCATATCGTAAACACCCGGTCCGCTTACTTCGTTTCCATTTACGGTGAAGGGCATCTCGTCCAGCGTGCCTTCGGCCCAGACCGTATCGCAGTGGCCTACAATCAGCTGTATGGAAGCACGGGGATTAAAGTTACGGGGCAGGCAGAGCAGCTGACCGGCGGAAGTGCGGCCTTCTACATGCCGTACTTCAACGTCCAGCTTCCCGAACTCCTCTTCTATGATCTGAAAGATATGGTCAAATGCAGATGGTTTATCGGAAGGGGTTTCCTCTTCCACCAGGGCCCGCAACAGAGACACAAACTCCTGCTTGTAGTTGAGAAAGTGAGACTTCAATTTCTGTACGTGTTCAGCCATGCATACTATCGTCTAAAATCTTTGGGAAAGGGGAAGACGTAGCTGTCTTTAACAATACTGAACCGGTTGGGGTGCAGGTAGGCCAGCAACGGTGCTTTGCGGATCACCCGGTCGCCATCCATATCCTCTCCATTGGTTCTCAGGGCATCTTTGTGCACATAGGCTGCCACTACGTCTCCGACTATCATTTCCCATTCCCCAAACTTGCCGACAATCTGTGAAAGCCTGCACTCGAGCTGAATATAGGCGCCTTTTAAAAACCGGCCTTCTATATGCCTGGCTTCTTCAGTGGGAACCGCTTCAATAACAGGCTTGCTGTCATCCTCTTCCCTGGGGGATGCAGTCAGGCTGGAGATGACAAGCTGTTCAGGCCTCGGATAGCTTACCGTAAACGCCTCCTCACGGCGGATGTTATGATAGGTGGTTTTTCTCGGGGTGCCCAAAAACCCGAAATGGCTGCTGAAACCCAAAGGCATGGCCATATGCTTGGGCGCCATATTATAGTTTCCGTCTTCTTCTTTGCTTCCGATAACGACGAGGGAGTGAACCATGAAACAGCGGCTCCACAGATCCCGGTCGCCGGTAATATCGATCATGCCGGATGCGTGTTGTTCAATCATAATGGGTGTTGGTTATGTGAGTTTTAGATCTTAATGTTGTAACGTCTATTCTTTATCCAGGACTCATGTTGGGTTTGTTAAGCCACAGATTTGCACAGATAAGCACAGAATAATCTGTTTAAATCTGTGCAAATCTGTGGCTAACCATCTTACAAGTTAAAGGACGCCGGCCCCGTATCACCGGGTAACAATGGCCTCCAGATCCCACATATCCTTGAGTTCCAGGATATCCAGTATTTCAAACAGGACGGGCGGAGGCTGTATGAGTTCCAGCTCTTTGCCGGACTGCAACCACCGGTGCAAAAAGATCACTCCCTCACTGTCTATGCGGTTGCTCCGGCTCATATCCAGCCGAAGCCGGGTGATACCGGGGTGCAGGTGGCTCTCCACCATGTTTCTGGTCCACAGGTTAAACCCGCGGCCCGGTTTCACTTCCAGAGTGGCGTCTTTTCTATGTATGTCGGTGATATTCGCCATCGATCAGGGTTTTAATTCGGTTGCCGAATTCGGAATACACTTCCACCAGAGCGAGGTTCAGCGGGGCATAGATCTTCTGCATGCGCAGAAAGTCGGTGTCGTGGTAAAACTGCGGAGCCAGACCGCTGTATATGAAGTCCAGCCGGCCTATTTCCGGAAACTGCCCGGGGGTGGAAGGATTCTGCAGGGGCAGATCCAGATAAACGGCATTCAGATTCTGTTTTTCCAGGCTGCGAACCATCTGCGTCAGAACAGTGCGGAAGTCTCTGCCGTACTTGTGTACGGTGATCTGCGCGGTAGAGCGGACGTAATCCATATCCAGCCGGATATCCGACCGGGCGGCCAGTTGGTCGGACGATGGGGGCGACTCCGGCTTTGCCTTCATATTCAGCAGCCGGTAGGTTTGCATAAGTACCTCTTTGTACCGCTCCGGCAGGTAGACCGTCCGGGGCCGGGCCGGGATGACGGGCAGAAAGTCGATCAGTACCGATACCGGCTGGGGATACTCCTCATCAAAGCCCTTGTACACCACATTGCTGGTTTCCGCCAGCATCAGCGCCGTAGTTTTGAATCCAAACTTGGCGTTGACCTTCTGGCTGGCCGGGTGGATGGTAACCGCCTTGCCATACAGTGCGGAGAGGCGCTTCTTCCGCGCCATCCCGATAAGATGCCGCATCATCCGGCTCATGACGCCTTGCCGGCGATAAGGCGGGGTGACCACCGCCTCGCCCACTTCGGCGATGTTGGCCTCCTCTTTCTTTAACACCGCAAAATATCCGATCGCCGCCCCCCCGGGAATGCGGGCGATAACCCCCAGCCGCTCTTTGCCCGCCACCGCCCGCTCTATGCGTTTGGGGTAGTACATATCCTCTTTGGAATAGGTGTAGTTGTAGGTGCGGTAGATTACTTTGGAGATATCCTCCGCATCGGCCGGTTCAATCCGTTTCACTGTAAAATGGTCCAGCTTACGCACCGGCTCTCCGTCCTTCTTCCGGTTCAGATCGGGCTGTTTCAGGGCCGCCTGTTCCAGCAGCTTGTCGATCGATCCCGGCCGGTCCTTCAGCTTTTTCGTCAGGCGGTACTCCTTGCCCTCTTTGCCCTTGTTGATAAAGACAAAATCGTCACAAAAAGCCTTCATCAGCCTGAAGCCGGCTCCTTCAAAGTCGCCTTTAAGCCGGGCGGCCTCCGGATCGTAGCGGTGGCGGTCCGGGTCGAAGGGCTCGCCTACTTCGCTCACGATAAGTTCCACTTCGGCGTTGCTGTGCCGGAACTCCACATCGAAGGCGGCCTGACTCTCATATGGGTAGGCAAACAGAATAATATCGGTGATGAGTTCGCTGACCGCTACTGTAAACCGCACGGCATCCTCCTCCGGCAGGCCCCATGTCAGGCACCAGCTGTGGGTAAAATCGCACACCGGCTCTATAACCTGTGCATTCGTCGATATGTGGAAGCGGGCATCCATACGTTTCCTGACTTGTCACTACACCCTAATGTACATGTATACTCCCTGCGGCAGCGACGTGTTCTCTATAAAATTTTTGCGGAGGAAGGAGGGAGACCACGAAAACACTAAAGCACGAAAGAGGGGTTATTGGTTATTCGTTAATGGTTATTGGGACATCCCTGATAGCGAATAACCAATAGTAAAACAGAGAAGTAAGATAATATAAACACATTCTGTCTCTCTTTGCAGCTTCTCTCTGTGCTTCTATATTGGCGGAAGGAAGATCTGGGTTATGCTTAGTATTTTCTGAATGTTAAGCAAAACAGATATGCCAGCTGCCGTATACATAACACATTGGAAAACTGCGCTTGGTGTCCTTACAGGCATTACTCAGATGTCATATGGAGGTGCATCAATAATTATGTGTTTGAGTTTTTTCAACAATTAATAATGCAACTATTTTTACTTTAGGCCTGCCTTTAATGTTTATAGCTTCACTAAGTAATTCTTTTGTAGTAACTCCTGCTTTGGGTATTCAAAATGAAATTACAACATGTAGTTTGTCACTTAACTTCGTGATACCACAAAATTAAGATATCAACCAGCAATAAGTAGCTGGAACAACTTTCTTTTTTTAGTATGGATGTCTGTTAGGCCATACCATCCATTTGAATGAACTACCTCCAACATCGGATGGAGCATCTCCCGAAGTGAAGGATGCCCGCGGCGCCCCGGTCACCGGCCCATCCGTCTTTGGCCCTCTTCCCGGCTTTATGAGCCAGAAACTGTATCGGAAAGCCTTTTCTCTTGCTCGCTCAACTCCACCAGCCATTCCCGGAACGCGGTTGAGCTGTAATCGGCGATGCCTTCTTTCCTGAATATGATTTGCCCCTCTTTTGAGATCACATACGTGGTTGGAAGATAGGGGCTCCTGAAAACCTGGGGCACGGACGAAGCCGGAAACTGGTAAGGCAGTGAAAAGCTTTTGCGCTCCATAAACTCGACAGCCTTATCCTGTTCCTCATCAAAAGAGAGCATAATAAACTGAATGTTCTCATTGTCCCGTACTTTCGAATACAGGGTTTCGATCGTCGGCATCTCCGCTACACACGGCGGGCACCATGAAGCCCAGACATTCACAAAGAGCACTTTTCCCCTGAACTCATCCAGGGTTATTCGCCGCCCCTTGTCATCGAACATGGCAAAGCCGTAATCTGAGTCTGAGAGGAAAGGCCCTTCTGAGGTCTCTATTCCCGTTCGTTCGGCATCAAAAAAGCCGGTCCAAAGCAGGGCCCGCTGCATGGTGCCCAGCACTTCGGTGTGGAGGCCCGTGGCGTACAGCAGTCCGAAGACAGCGGCAATGCCCAGCCATTCTAATAGAGTTCGTTTAAAGGAGGAAGTACCGGTTTTATTTTCAGTTTTACTCATAGTAGCAGTGTTATATGGATTCCATCTTTAATTTCAGTATACATTGCCTCGATTTTTAGGCCGGGGCCATTATGTGAACAGGCCCGATGAGACAAAATCCATTTTAGATATTATTGACAGCAACAGTTAATAAGAAGACGGTTTATTGTAATAAGTCCTCAACCAGGCTTACCTTTTTTAGAAAAGCTTCCGGGCTGATGAACCCGACCACACGCGCCTGCTCCACTTCATCGCCCCCGGGGCCCAGGAACAGAATAGTGGGAACGCCGGCTATGTTATACTGCCGGCGCAGCTTTTCGGCGTGTTCGGAATCGAAGTGGGTAAGATCAACCTTAAGCCTCATGAAACCGGCGGTCTGGTCGATGACGGCGGCATCGGTATACGTAATCCGTTCCAGTTCTATGCAGGGGATGCACCAGTCGGCATAAAAGTCGAGCATTACGGGCTGGCCCGCTTGCTGTGCCTGTTCAACCAGAGCGGGGTCATAAGGCGTCCATTCCACCGTGTCTTTCTGCAGATTCTGGAATAGCATCAGTCCGGCTGCGAGGGCGCCGACACCGGCGGCCCGCTTAACACGGCGAAAGATTGTCCGGTCGTTGCCGGAGCGCTCGATAAAGCCGAGGTACAACCCGCCCAGGAGGACGGTTATCAAAATAACGTGCATAGAATAACCGGGCATGAAGGCCAGAGACAGATAAAACAGCGCCACACCGACAAGTACTACCCCGAAGAGCTTTTTGACCCATATCATCCAGCCGCCCGACTTGGGCATTTTATTTAACAGGCCGCTGAAGGTACCCAGAAAGAGGTAGGGAATGCCCAGGCCGAACGCCATAATGAAGAAGGAGAAGAATCCGAACAGCGGACTGCCCTGCGCCCCTACAAAAGCCAGCAGCGCGATGATGGGGGGACCGATGCAGGGGGCGGCGAATACACCGACCAGCAGCCCGGAGAGAAAATGGCCGACATAACCGGCTGTCTGCTGTGTTTTGCCCAGCTTTTGCATCAGCCAGGAAGGAGGCTGAAGCTCATACAAGCCAAACATACTGAGGGAGAGGGCAAAGATCAGGACTCCTATCCCCGCCAGAACCCAGGGACTCTGCAGCCAGCTGCCAAACAATCCGCCGGTCCACGCCGCCATAGCCCCTAATACGCTGTACATGGAAACGATGCCGAGAACATAAACCAGAGCATGGCTGAAGGCCGACCGTGTAGTGGTTCCCTCCCGGTTCTGGCCGCCAAACAGGGAGACCGTTACCGACATCATGGGGTACACGCACGGGGTAAGGTTCAGTGCCAGGCCGATAAAGAAGATACTGATGAATGCCCAGAAGTAACCCTGTTCGCTGAACATGGTTGCTATCTGATTGTCGCCCGCCGCGGACAGGGCAGCCTGACGGTTTTCCAGTTCCTCAAACAGTTCCGTGTGTTCGGAAGGAATGTCCCGGTGGCCGGTATTCAGCGGCAAGTCGACTTTCACCCGGGCCGGCGGAAGGCAGATATTATCGCTGCACGCCTGTATCTGAAGGTCAGCAGAAAGATCATGAACTCCTGCCTGCAGCTCCTTCGAAGTTTTCATTTTAAGAAGAATAATGGAGCGGCCTTCGTAGACATCCAGAATGTCGTTGGCAAAATCAAACTTCATCTGAAGCGGCTGGGGGTATCGGATGTCTGAGACTATAGCAATGTCACTGGCTTCGACATTCAGGTCTACCCCCACAAGATAGTCCAGGGTGGGGCTGTGAGCGTTGAGATGCCACCCTTCTTCGATATCCATCACGATGGCGAATTGGGCTTCCGAGCCCGCCTGCACGGTATCAAAGCGGGCTTTTACCCCAACCTGCACTTTATCCAGCGTAGATCCGATACCGCCGCCCGATCCCGTGAAGGATTGCACCTGTGCAAGAGACGGACGGACAAACGCCAGCAGTAACACGGGCAGATAGAGTAAGAAACAGGTAAATCTAAGGGTTCGCATGGTGTGTTGTTATTGGGTTATAAAAAACATTTGAGGATATAATCAATATGGATGTAGAACCTTGATGTTTGGAAGTTGCCATCCTCATAGCACCGTTCCGATGTTATCTCGTTTCACCGCCCGGCCCCGCCCCATCACTGATCCGATCACTCCACATGACGGGATCAGTGGGAAGGGCGTCCCGCGGCAGAGAACCGGGACGAGATGATATATACAAATAGTGGTTACCTGTACCAGGATATACATTGTAACGATCACCTTGCAGCCAGTTCCTGAAGTATGGGCTGGATCATGCTTTTGGTAACCATGCCCGGGGCAACATATTCCACTTTCCCCTCCTTGTTGATAATAAAGGTGGTGGGAATACCCCGGAAGGGCCCGTACCTGCTGTAGACGGCTCCGTTATCCACAACAAGGGGATAGTTGATGTTATAATCTTTGGCAAAGGGACGGACGACCTCCCATCCCTCGTTATCAAGAGAGACCCCGACAAACAGGACATTGTCATCTCTCAGCTCTTCCTGCATCTCTACGAAGTCGGGAATTTCCTTGCGGCAGGGCGGACACCACGTGGCCCATATATTAAGCACAATCACCTTCCCCTTGTGTTCGGAAAGGGTGAAAGGCGCTCCGCTCATATCATTGAGCGTAAAGTCCGGCGCATCTTGCAGCTGCCGCTCATCCGCAGCTCCCGCCGGGGATGCGGCGGCCGATGCATCAAAACCACCGGAATTATTCCGTATGTGGTTGTCTGCCCCGGTGCAGAAGACAAAAAGCAGGGGCATGGCGAGTATAACGGCTAAAAATGTTTTTTGTGTCATCGTTAAGTAATTCATAGCAGGTATAAAGTGTTTGTTGAAGGCTGATTATGCCGGTTATTCTTATTTCAAACTCGCGTTATTTGAGTTATCCGAAGCTGAATAATTCCGGTTGTAGAAATCAGGGGTCGGAATTCTACAGGTTGCTCTTCCACTGAAGGATGAAGGTGAAAGCATGGTCCCCGAATTCAGGAGACTTGAGTTCTTCTGCTGGTCATTTAACAGATTGTACACAGCAAATACGAGTACAATCACCATAGCTATCAGGGGAAGCATTTCTTTATGTCGGTTTAAATAATTCAAAGCATCTGTCTTAAAGGAATATGGAATGCCCTGTAGGTGCAGCTACGAAAGGCCATTTCAGACCCGCAGCTATCCCACAGGATGTAAATAAATCAGGAACACCGGTTCAGGGAAGGAAAATACAGACCGGTTTAGGCTGTGCGGGGAGGATCGGCTATGCCGTGAACAAAGAGCTGTGAAGATGGGAGGGAAACGATGCCCGTGTAAACGGTTCCGGAGGATGAAGGGTTAAGTGAAATCGGCTCGGTGAACATAAGATGCAGACTGGTACTGCAATTATTGATGACCACCACGCTTTTGTGGTCGTCGCTCTGTTCTGTGTCCGGGAGGCCGGAGTAGTGAAAGCGGCCGGGCTTTTCATCCATTCCAGCGTCTGAAGATACGGAATGGCCCGCCTTGCAATGCGATGACCATGAGATCTCATATTCTGCATCTCCGCTAAGCTGGTACAGATTATGCGCAGCTATGGCCGGGCTTATCATAAGCGAGCCCGTAAAGACGAGCAGCAGTGTAAGGCCGATATGTGTTTTGTAGCGGATCAACGGGTAAACTTGGTGTAACTGAGATTTCACCTGAATATAGAAGTTTCCAAACGGGAAGAGCAACTCTTTATTGCGGGCGGAGCCATAGGCTCTTCGCCTTTTCACTGACCCCATCACTTCGGGTGATCGGATCAGCAGAAGAGACTCCAATGCATCATCATCGGTGCTTATCCTCCCCACCCGCGCCATCCGCGTTCTATAGAAACGCAAGGTGTAGTTGCAGGAGCGCTTCTGGTTTTAGGTCATTTAGCCACTCCGCTTTCATGAGCAGCTTCTTTAACGGCACGGGCCACGCGGCGCACCACCTGCTTGTTAAATACGCTGGGTATGATGTATTCCTCGCTAAGCGCCTCTTCATCAATGGTATCGGCAATAGCATGTGCCGCGGCCAGTTTCATAGCCTCGTTGATTTCGGAAGCCCGGGCATCCAGAGCGCCCCGGAAGAGTCCGGGAAAGGCCAGTACGTTGTTGATCTGGTTGGGATAGTCGCTCCTGCCCGTGGCAATGATCCGGGCAACAGACTGAATTTCTTCCGGCATGATTTCAGGAACGGGATTGGCCAGGGCAAACACGATGGGGTCTTCAGCCATCTTTTGTACAGCTTCCAGCGGTATGGTTCCGGGGCCGCTTACTCCGATGATCAGATCGGCGCCGGTGGCGGCATCTATAACCGTGCCCCTGGTGTTGCCGGGATTGGTGTGATCGGCCAGCCACCTTTTACTGGAGTTCAGCTCTTCCTCCCGATCGTGGCTTATAATTCCCCTGCGGTCGGTGCAGTAGATCTCTTCCACCCCGGCTTCGAGCAATATCTTGGCGATGGCTACCCCCGCGGCGCCGGAACCTACAATAACGGTGCGGAGGCCGGACAGTTTTTTTCCGACTACTTTCAGCGCGTTTATGGTTGCCGCCAGGGTTACAACAGCCGTACCGTGCTGATCGTCGTGGAACACGGGGATATCCAGCACCTCTTTCAGCCTGTTTTCGATTTCAAAGCAGCGCGGAGCGCTGATATCTTCCAGGTTGATGCCCCCGAAGCCGGGCGAGATCCATTGTACTGCCGATATGATTTCTTCGGTATCCTGAGTTTGAAGGCAGATGGGGTAGGCATCGATATCGGCAAACTCTTTGAAGAGCATCGCTTTACCCTCCATTACGGGCATGGCCGCTTCCGGGCCGATGTTGCCCAGGCCCAGTACGGCCGATCCGTCGCTGATTACGGCTACGGAATTCTGTTTGATGGTGAGGGTGCGGGCCTTCTCCTTGTCTTCGGCAATGGCCTGGCAAACACGGCCTACCCCCGGTGTATAGGCCATAGACAAGGCATCGCGCGTGTCTACCGGCACCTTGTTCTGGATACGGATCTTTCCACCCAGATGAAGCAGAAATACACGGTCGGAGACGTTTCGCACCTTTACCCCGTCAATCTTTTTCACAGCCTTTACAATGGCCTGAGAATGAACTTCGTCGCGGGTGCTGACGGTGAGATCGCGGACTTTGTAATTCCCTTCTACTTTAACCACATCTACGGCTCCGGGGTCTCCTTTCTGTTCAGCGATGACGTTGAGTACTTTGGCCAGCATACCGGGCTTGTTCTCGATATACAGGCGCATGGTAAAGCTGTAACTGACGCTTGGTTGAATCTCGTTCATAGATACCCTGTTTTGTAGTTCTGTATGACTATTTTTTATACCCGAAAATGTGCTAAAATAGGCAGATAGTAAAGTAGAAAAACAGATTAATACGAGTCCTGTTTCGCAGCGTCATAACAGAACCGGCCGGGGACCGAAGTCCGGAGGAACGAATAAGTACCAGAGCCAGAGCGCAATTCATCTCTCCCTTAGCAAAGAGGGGATTAAGGGGATTGTCCGGCAAGGAATAGGGATAGGATGGCAGCTTTTATTTAGCCACAGATTTGCACAGACCGGACAGATATCTGTGTTTACTTGTGCAAATCTGTGGCTAACCATCATCTCGTTTCTACACGGCCGGGTGGATGCGGAACGCGTTACTCATTCACCCATTCTCCGGCGGCCTGCAGGGCTTTGTATACATTCAGCACCCCGTCGGAGGCCGAAAGCTGCGGAAACGGCGCCCGCTCAGACTCGGCGGGATTGCCTTCGTTCGGTACAATCACATGCTGATTGGGATATTTGGCCGTGTTCTCGAAAATGAGCTGCCTGACCTGCTGCGGGCTCAGCTCCGGATAATAGGCCATGATCAGGGCCGCGGCTCCGGCCACTACCGGCG
>CALJMB010000158.1 GCA_937982515.1 uncultured Balneolaceae bacterium | reverse complement strand
AAAAAAAATGCACATGATTAAGCCAGAATATGATACCAGACTTTTCCCCTATTGGACGACTCTGCCTATACGCTTTAGAGATCTGGATCCCCTGAATCACGTTAATAACGCCTTGTTCAACACATTTTATGAAGAAGCCAGGATCAGCTTTATACGGGATGTCCCCGGCTTTGCAAATCAGTTGAAGGGTGGATACAGCTTCGTCCTCGCAAACCTGCATATCGATTTCATCAGACCTGTAACCTATCCTGCACAGCTGCTCATCGGTTCGGGGATAAAATCCGTCGGCAATACCAGCATTACAAGCTTCCAGGCTATTTATACCGAAGAATCAAAGCGGTTGGTTTCCGTGGCAGAATCTACGGGCGTCTGGTTCGACCTGTCCAGGCAACGCCCCGCCAGAATACCTGATGTTGATAATATGGATGAGTTTATAGTTGATTTAGAAACTTTATGAAGAATCTGTTCCGTAAAGCGAGGCAACGAACCTACAGAAATATCTACAAGGTACTGAAACTGCTCTCGACGGAACTTTACATCTGTTGTGTAACCCTGTGTCTCTCGCTAATCTTTTTAATGAATCCTCATAATGGATAAAAGCACCCAATACAAAATCTTCAATGATCCGATTCACGGCTTTATCACTGTGCCCAAGGGGATAATTCTGAGGCTCATCGACCACCCCTATGTACAGCGGTTGCGGCGTATCAAACAGATGGGGCTGGGGTATCTGGTCTTTCCGGCAGCCGAGCACTCCCGCTTCGCCCACGCCCTGGGAGCGATGGAACTGGCTCAGCGCACACTGAACAACCTGAGAGAGAAAAACACTACCATCAGCCCGGCAGAATACGAAGCCACGCTCATTGCCATACTGCTGCACGATGTTGGCCACGGGCCGCTCTCTCACACCCTGGAATACACCCTGATTCAGGATTTCCACCACGAGATGATGACACTGGCCATCATGAAAAAACTGAACAGAGAGCTGAACGGGGCGCTGGATATCGCCATCAAAATATTTACAGGTGAATACTCCAAGAAACCATTTCTGCATCAGCTGATATCATCTCAACTGGATATGGACCGGCTCGATTATCTGAAACGAGACAGCGTTTTTACGGGGGTCTATGAAGGGTCGGTAGGTATCGACCGCATTTTAAAAACCATGCGGGTTCATAAAGGAAACGTGGTTATTGAAAAGAAAGGCATCTACGCCATTGAGAACTACATCCTGGCCAGGCGGCTGATGTACATGCAGGTGTACCTGCACAAAACCGTGTTAAGTGCCGATAAACTACTCCGGAATATTTTTTCGCGGGTCAAGTATCTCATTGACAGAGGGGTGCCTGTCTATCACGTCTCCCCGGCGCTTAAATATTTTCTGGAAAAGCAGCCCAGTACCAAAAAGGGCATCTCTGATGAGGTGTTACAATATTACATAGAGCTGGATGATAACGACGTCTTCCAGAGTATTAAATACTGGCAGAACTCTGACGATCCCATTCTGGCCAATCTCTGCCGGCGATATCAATCGCGATCGTTGTTCAGAACTACCTTTCTGAGAAAAAGGCCTTCAGATAAACTAATTGATGAAGTGCGGACAAAAACACAGAAATATCTGAAAAAACAGAATCTGCCCTGCGATGAAGACTCCGCCGGTTATTACTATGACTTCGATGAAAGCTACAGTGAAGCGTACCGCTATGAGAATGAAGGTATATGGATTTTAGAGGATAAAGGCCGGGCCATTGAATTCTCCAAGGCCGCGGATACCAGAAACATCATCGCCCTGACACAACCGGTGGTAAAGCCTTATGTTGTCCACCTTAAAGAGATTAGTTTTAGTGTGTGAGGTGGTTTGGCTGGCTGGTAGCTAGTGGTTAGTGGACAACATCTAACATTCGAAATAGTGCCCGGCCGAACCCACCCCTTGTTCCCCTCCCCCGGAGGGGAGACGCCGTGCGCAGAAGGCAGCTTGTTACCGCCACTCCTCCCTATCCTGGAAGGGGCACGAGCGGACGCTCGCGCCATTAAAGATCACAGGGAGACACCATGCGCATGGTACAGTTTCCGCCTACTGCTACCGCCCA
>CALJMB010000157.1 GCA_937982515.1 uncultured Balneolaceae bacterium | reverse complement strand
TCGGAATTCCAATTCTCCGGTCTCCCGGTAACACATCTCAGCTGCAAGGGGTCAATGGCATATATCTGATTTACCGGTGTAAGCTTTTCCCTCATTCATAAGGGGAAAAATAGCGCCAAAAGCTCCCGCCATCGGTAACTGACCTCATGAGGAGCATGAATTCAAAAAACAAACAAAAGGAAGTACATTAATCCACGGATTTAGGTTATAAACAACACATTACCCATCGATTATTATCCTATATCTGCGGACTTGCGGATAGGGCTCACTTATCCTCGTATAGATATTTCCTTTAGAATTGACGTAGGTAATATCTCCTATAGTAAGACCTGGTTGAGTCATTTTTTCCAATGAATACAGGAGAGCCCCATCATGCCTATATAGATCTAAAGAAAAAGCAAACTGCACATCCGGGGCACTTCCATTAACTGACTTTCTTACATATTCATCAGGATTGTCAATGTTTATTGGCCAATTTATCGTGGTTATAAAATACTGCTGGGAAAGCTTAATCGGGGCATTTAAACCGCCAAATAATCGACTGGCCCTAACAGAGCCATTGTTAAAAGTTCCCGGTCGAACCAGTTTGCTAAAATCCCTGGTAATAGTCTTAACCCTTTCTCCTTTCATATTATAGAACTTCATTGCATATTTTCCGAAATTGCCACTTGCAATGAGTGAATCGACTACAGATATATTGAAGGTTATGCTTGTGCCGCTACTTATATTAAGGTCCTGAAGGACTTTAACATCGAATTGATTGACAAGAGAAAGTGAATCGGATACATCCAAAATTGAAATCCGGCTCCCTGCAGCTCCAAAAAGGGGAGAACTGGTTACCAGCAACCCATTGTCCAAAAGTCCCTTTACTTGTGCAGATCGTATTCCATCAGATGGCAACAGCATACTTGTTATAAAATTACCTTTCAGATCATATTGATCAATGCGTGTACCATATAGATTATCTAAAAACAGGTATTCCTTACGGATTACAATCCCATTTGGAAGTAAAAAATCACCAGGCCCCCTGCCTTCCTTTCCGGTCTGCCAACGAAGGTTTCCCTCCCGATCAAATGACAACAGCTTTGAGCGTTCACGATCCAACAAATAAATATTACCTGAACTATCGGCTACCGGTCCCACAATACCATGAGAAGCACTAAACATGAATTCTTCCCCATCCTCTTCCGAGCCATAGGTCTGTTCCAACTCAAAACGAATAGGCGGTTGATCACGGTCTTGCCACTCTCCATAGACGGGATTTTGTACAATTCCATTTTTTCCTGCCGACGGATCTTTTTGCATGCAGGAAGCAAATGAAAAGAGAATTAAAACCCCTATTAGAAATTTTAGTAAAAAAGCTTTCACAATATTTTACTTTTCATTTATATCTATATGTTAAAAATCTTCCGTCTTAGTACCGTATGTACCTGTCAGGTTCAGTCTTATGTTTTTTGATAAATTTGCTACTAAGAACAGTTCGTTTTTGTTAGTGATGGAGATCGTTCTTTTCAGTACAATGGCTTTTATATCAGTGGCTTTCAAGTAATCATAGATTATGATTACGCTTAATGCTGATTATATGGAAGCAGAAGTTTACGAAAATAATTAATGCATCTTAATCCGATACCGGCCCACCTTCTGGAGCCCATTCTCTAAGTCAGTCTCAATGGTGTAGAGGTAATTATTTTTTATCTCCTCAATCGATTGCCCTCTCAACCAGGTAAACCGGGCTAACAGCGTACCATCCTTCTCCAGCACCCACCATTCAGTTTTGGAATGATCCTTTATAACCGTTGATATCCAGAATCGGCCTTGATCATCGATCTTCATATTATACAGTGCCGGCCAGCTTGAAGGGAGTTTATTGCCGTCAAGTGCACGCTGGATGTTTGACTTTAGACCCATAGAGGCGGCAAAGCTATCAAGGTCTGCCTGTGTCAGGGGCTGATTGTTGTACGGATAATACCAGGCCCGAAGATATACCCCCTCCGGGTCATATTCTTTAATCAGGAATAGATCGGTCCAAGCCGAAAAAATATGCCGGTCCTTTGATACGGCTATAAGTGACTTCCTTGCAAATGGAGGTGTAACAGGGATCTCCACATTCCCAAATTTAACTATTAACTCCGACTCCCTATCCTGTTTTTGGATGATTATTGGATTTGAAATGATATTAGTACGATGATTGCTGTTCTTTACAATGTAGTAGTAGATATTTGGGCCCATTATCTGGCGGAAACCGATCAACATGTTATTGTCACCGCCCCAGTCATAAAATTTGACTGGACTGGCTTGATCTATATTTTGAATATCTGACCAATCCTGGAAAAACAGGCCTTCCACACGGTCAAAACTCATGGTCTCGAGGGAATAATAATTTATCCGATAAAGGGTAGGATCGAACGCAAAAAGCCTGTTGCCTTGAATTTTCATGTCGAAAATATGGCCAAACTCGCCCGGCCCGCTGCCACGTCGTCCGAGATTTTGGAGAAACTGTCCATCAGAACTGAAAACATGAATGGTTTTTTGCTGGGTATCTGCAAGGTAGACTCTTCCGGAATCATCCACAGCAATGTCGTTTATACCACCCATTAATTCTTTTTCTATGTTGATATTACCAATGTCAATATCCTTTTGAATAGTTATATCATAGATAGGTTGTATATCAGCCGGGATCCTGATCAAATTGTCTAGCTTACTTACTGTAGCCGGGAGCGAATCGTTATGTTCTGCAGAACAACCCCATAGTGGGAGTAATAAAAGGATAGAAACGATGCTTATAGGTATTAATTTCATGTATCTTATAGATTCGCTGAATCCTTTAATAAGCCTTTTTATAATCACATCTAAATTTAAAAAATCACAATATTTAGTACTTGGTAATATCTTATTTCACTTCATGCATCAACTCCAATCGTATTATATTAAATATGATACGATTGGAGTTTTATTTTTAGATGACTAACTCAAGAGCTACTTATTATCAATTACATTGCAAAGGATGTATCTAAAAAGAATTAATGGCATGTACCCAGGGCGTGTTGACATTCAACGTGCGGCGTGTCTTTGGGCTGATTAGGCGCATCGCTGCGTTACTTTCTTTGGCCAATGAACCACATTGGCCTGCAGAAAGCGCCTTGAT
>CALJMB010000156.1 GCA_937982515.1 uncultured Balneolaceae bacterium | reverse complement strand
GCATGTCTGTTTCCCTCAATGTCTCCCACGCGCTTTTCATATATGCTTCAAAGGCAAAATTCGTTTTGGCAGAGAGTGCGTTCTGGGCGTATGAATAAGTTGGTAATCCGGATATAATCAGGAGTGCAATTGAAAAGAATTTCCTGGAGTAACTCATTCCCGAAGATTTGCGGTAGAATCCTGTTTTGTTCATTTCATGAAGATAGAAGAGTCGTTGTAAATAGCAAGCCATTAGATTAGGTATATAAGGTATAGGGAAAAGACTCAGAGCCGGTGCATTATGCAAATGCATAGGAACTCATCGTGCAGCGAGAAAGATCAATCCCTAACCCCTTCTCCAAACAGGGCTGTTAAGTTCTTTAAAACAGGAATCTCTATTGTGTCATCCCGAGGAGTGGGTTAGCGACGAGGGATCTCAAACGTTGATTAAGGCTTTTATTAGGTTAAAGGCAGTGCTTGTTAAGCATTTGAGATCCCTCACTCCCGGAAAGCAGGGGTTCGGGATGACAAAGTAGAGTGCCGAACGCCAGAACGTAACAGCCCTGCCCCAAAGAACGGGGGATTCGGGATGACAATTCCGAGAGTGTCTCTCAGTCTCCCCCTCTCTCAGTCTCTTCGTCCTTCCCGCCCCACTTACTCAAACTCCCGGCAGTTCTCCGCGGGGTGGTATACTGCCGCTCCCTGCTGGTAGACCAGGCGGGAGCCGAGATGGGCCGTGTACATAAGCCAGAGTCCGCCTCCGGCCAATAACAGTGTTATCAGCCAGCTTTTGAGCGGATGTTTGAGTCTCTCAAAAAGGGCGAGCGGCACGTAATCAATCACATCGATCAGGCTGGCGGCTGTGAAGAGGTAGCCCAGGGTAAAGGCGGCGTTTTCATGGGCTTCTAACACGGTAGGGTCGCACAGGCTTCGGGTGACGATAGAGTCGGCTAATGTGCCTGTATAAATGGTAATCCATATGAGGATGCTGCCTGAATAGAGGGATACCCGGCTCATCTTGTGTATGAACCGGGCGTGATTTGCGCTGGCAAAATGCCACAAAAGGCGGAGCAGCGCGGCACCCAGAAGCAGTACGATGGGGAAATGTACCGCTGCCGGGTGCCACAGCTCTGTTCGCCACATGCCAGGTAACTCGTTCATCTAATTCAGTATCGCCACGCTGATCGGGTCCAGCCGCTGGCCGACTTGTTCTACTGTTACTTCCACTTGCTGGCCTTCCTGAAGCGAATCGAAGGGGACGGGCTGTCCGCCGAGGGTTAGTTCGGTGGTGTCGGTGAAATAGAGTTCCAGCCGCTGGCCGGCGTCGGTTTCTACGTAGATTTCGGTCTCTGCCGGCACGACGTTGTCTACGGTACCGGTATAGGTGCCGGATTCTACTACGTCGGTATCTCCTCCGCCACAGGCTGTGACAAAAAGGATGAGCAGGGGTAACAGAAAAGTTAAGAGGTATGTTTTCATGATATGAGCCTGAATCAGGTATAATTAAATGTTAGGATGATCTGCTATGAGATTAAAAGGGCAACGACAACCATTTTGAAACTCTGCGGGGATGTATCCCGGCCTTTCCCGGTGAAACGGACAGGTGTTGAACAGCCTTAGACACTCCCCGAACCGCATAATACATCATTATATTATTCATGCGCAGTTATATAATATGATAGGGTAACCGGGGGAGATTGTTTCTTGGTAATTTGAAGGCCGGGCCACCGGTTTTAGCGGCCCGGTTTCTCAGGTATGAAATGAATTGAGCATACATTGGAAACAAGGAGCTGGAAGAGCAGTAATTACTATAGGAGAGAAGTGCAAGGCTGTACACGGGCAATTTAAAGCCGTATGTACCGAAGAGTCCCTATCGTGTGGACACATTGTTCAGTATATAAAGGCACGGTCCTCTCCCCCCTTATCAAAGGGGGATTAAGGGGGTTGTCTGTGCCTGGCCTGGCACCACGAACGGTAGCTCAGGGGAGGTAGGACAGGAACTGGTCTGAGTGCGAGTACCCCACCCTGTCGCTCTGAGAGGCTTCCACGGCCTGTCGGTCAATCCCCCTGGCCCCCTTCTCCAAGGGGGAAGGGGGCCTGTAAACATAGGATGCGATGATAAAAAAATGTGTCCACACGATAGGAAGAGTCCGGGGCGGCCTGCGGTTATTCTTATCTCATCCTTGTAACTATTCATCAGAAAATTAAATCTGTTATGCGTTTAACAATACAGAAGCTGCTCAATACAGTACGGCTCTACCGGTCCGGGATATTTCTGTTTATGTTGAATCGATTATTTCACCGCTTCTTCAGATATCAGACCATCATACTATATGATGTTGATTTGAAGGATAGGGCCACATGTTCCCCGCGGGCCGGGGAGCTTTCATTCAGGAAAATAGGAGGAGCCGGGGACAGGTATTTCGGAGAGCTTCTGCACGCTTTTCCGGGTAACGATTTTGATGAGCGCATCAAAGAACCCTCCGGGGAAGGTTATATGGCCTTTTACGGAGAAAAAATAGCGGGCTACGCCTGGATTACCTATAAAGAGTTCTATATGGATGAACTGAATTATGCCTATCCGCTCAGGGAAGATGAGTTTTTTATTTATGACTGTTTTGTTTCTCCGGAATTCCGGGGCAGGGGAATATATCCGGCTATGCTGCAGGCCATTCTCAGAGACTACCGTGTGGAAGGGGCATACCGCCGGGCCTGTATCGGAGTGTCTTCGGCCAACAGAGGATCCCGGCGCGGGGTGATCAAAGCCGGGTTCCGGGAGTACAGCAGAATCACCTATCGCCGGTGGTTTGGCCGGGAGAAGTGGCCCAGAAGATCGGAGAACGGAGGGGGAGGAGATTGAGGGACGGAGAGAGCGATGGGGAATTCTGAATTCAGGAGTCCGAATTCAGAAGAAGGCCGGGACAGGCTCTTAATCCCTTATCATCTCGTTGCGATGCTCTGCGTCGCAACCCTCCCAGACGCTCTGCGTCCATTCCAATAATAAGCTGAGAGCTGAAAGAGCCAAGCTGAAAGTAAAACCCTTTGAGCTTTCAGCTTTCAGCTCCCGCCTCCCCTACTTAACCGCCCTGCCCATAATATGAGGCCCGACCACCGCCAGCGGCAGGCGGAAATGCTCAACCTCCACCTGGCTGAATCCTGCGTTCTCTACCGCTTTCCATGTTTCCCGGTCGGGATGGCAGCCATCGGCCATCCGTTTCCAGACCGGTTTGATGCTGCGCTGAACGGTGCGGAGCCAGGAAGCTTCCGGGGCCGCCACATGTTCCATGAACAGGAATATGCCGCCTGGCTTTAACACTCTCCTGATTTCTGCGAGGGAGGCGGACATATCATCTACGGAGCAGAGCACCAGCGTACTGACCACAGCATCCACGCTTTCGGCAGAGAGTGGAATCTGTTCGGCCGTCCCTGTAAGCACTTCCATGTTCATTCGGAATTCCTTTGCCTCGTTGTTCAGATACTGCTGCATGTACGGGCTGGGTTCCAGTCCGATAAGCGACACTTCACCGGGGTAGTATTTCAGATTGGCTCCCGTGCCGGGACCGATTTCCAGCACGCGTCCCGAAAGCCCCGAAAACAGGCGTCTTTTCTGTCCCCCTGTCAACTCGTTGTACCGGCGGCTGTTCCTGTGCATAAGCCAGGCATTGAAGCG
>CALJMB010000155.1 GCA_937982515.1 uncultured Balneolaceae bacterium | reverse complement strand
GAAAAAGGCACGGGCGCACCTTCGTGTTCTGCTCTTTTGGGATGAATAGCATTATGCCGCGCCATCCACGATCAGTTCATCATACAGTATGCCCGTGCGGATGTCGGAGTTGTGTTTCAGGATGCTGCGCACTTCCAGCCGGTAGGTGCCCTCGGGCAGTTCGGGATTCAGAAAGATGAGCTCTTTCGGTTTGTTCCTCAGCATTTCTTCCTCTATCCGTATAACGGAATGGTTTTCGGTGTTGACAAAGAAAACGCCCTGGCTGTTATCTTCTTCATCAAACGCGAGTTCGGCACCCGTAATACGCGCTCCCTTACCCGGGGTAATGAGCTGGTTCTTCGTTCCGGAATGGCTGTCGTAGTAGTAGATGGGCTCGGGCAGGTGGTCCTCGGGGGTGATCTTCTGGATGGGAAAGTCTCCGGCATCTCTGCGGAGACGGGCGCCGGGACTCGTAATAATCTTCTTCGTATGCCGCACAGGGTCGAATGCGTCATCCTCTGAGTTGTAGTTCCCGCCAATTCCCGGCCTGAAGTTAGCCAGTGGGGTCTTTACGGCATATCCCTGCCTCAGAAGTCCGGCCGTTACTCTGGCAAGCATTTCAAAGTTGGCCAGGGCCTCGGCTCTGTTGATGGCGGAGCCTTCTTCCGTCATAATATCGAAGATATCCTCCAGCGTAAACGTGCCCTTTGTGCGGCATTTGGCCATATAGGTGCCGGAGTCCGGATTCAGGTGATTGGGTATTAAATAATATTCAAGTGCCATAGTCGTATCCGTTTGGTTGATGGTTATAGGAGACGGTACGCTGCTGTCTCTGTTAGTAAGACTATTTGGGAGGGCATTCCTTACAAAAAAATTAATGGTACTCTCAAGCTGCCGGTTATGAGCCATCGACCCGATTCCGCCCCTTCGTATAAAAGCCCCAGCTCCGGTATTACCCTGACAGGGTTCCGAAACCTCGTCAGGGTAATACCAGGACACAGACTACATCCGAACAAAATTTAACAACCCGGCCTGTTAGGTTGCTGCCATAATCTCTTTTAGCGCGTCCGCCGTCCTTTTCACCATTTCCGGGGGTATGGCCGGCCAGATGGGAAGGCTCAGCACTTCATCGCTTGCTTTCTCAGAAACCGAAAGCCTGGGGTAGGCGCCCCTATATACCGGAAGCCGGTCCTGCGGTATGGGATAATAAACGGCGCTGGAAATTCCCCGTTCCTTCAGCATCCGTTGCACTTCGTCTCTCATTCCGTTACCGATGCGGATGGTGTACTGGTGGAAAACGGCGCCTTCGTCAAGTCCGGGCACCGCGATTCCATCCACGCCCTCCAGTTCCCGGTTGTAGTATTCGGCTACTTCCCGCCGCTGCCGGTTAAACTCATCGATATGGCTGAGTTTGACAAGCAGTGCCGCCGCCTGAATGGTATCGAGGCGGGAGTTATAGCCAAGTTGCTCATTCTGGTATTTCTTGCGCGAGCCATGCGTACGAAGCATGCGGGCGGTATCGGCTATCTCATCGTTATCCGTGACGATCATGCCGCCGTCGCCTATCCCTCCCAGGTTCTTGGTGGGGAAAAAGGAGAAGGCCCCCACATCGCCGATGGCGCCGGTTTTTATTCCTTTAAGAGCCGATCTGCCCTCGCCGGCTTCGATGTGACCCCCATAATAGGTTGCCCCGAACGACTGGGCGCAGTCTTCTATAACTGTTAGTTCATGCGCCGCCGCTATCTTCATAATACGCCCCATATCCGCAGGATGCCCAAAGAGATGAACGGGCAGAATAGCCCGGGTCTTATCAGTAACAGCCCGTTCGATCTTATCCGGATCCAGATTGAGCGTTTGCCCGTCGATATCCACGAACACCGGCCGGGCGCCGATGTTGCTGATCGATTCTGCCGTGGCAAAGAAGGAAAAGGGGGTGGTAATCACCTCGTCACCCGGTCCAATGCCGGCAGCGCGCATGCCGATGACCAGCGCGTCGGTACCTGAATTTACTCCGACGGCGTGTTTTACCCCCATATAGGCCGCGACCTTCTCTTCCAGCTCTTGCACTTCGGGCCCTAAGATAAACTGCCCGTGCTTCAGTACGCGTTGTATGGCCTCGTTGATCTCATCCCACAGCAGCTCTATTTCGGGAAGAGGGTTGAAAGAAGGGATATTCATGGGGGAATTTTGAATGTTGAGTTGTGAATGTTGAATTGTGGATTAGGCTGACCCCTAAATCCCCTGAAGGGGACTTGTTGGATCGGTGTCAAATCCACAGGAATGAACTGATTTTTGAGGAGACGGTTATATCTGAAATTGATTTCAATAAGAACTATAGGCACCATTTCAAAGTCCCCTCAGAGCCTGTCTGACCACCGGCGGAGGATGTAGGGGTAAAATCAAACAAGCTCAACCTTCCCGTCACTCAGCTTATACTCCTCGCCGGTTGCGGGGCAGGCCATGAGGCCGTTTGCATCCGGTTCCGGCAGGCGCTGTCCGTTCCGGCTCACCCAGCCGACCCGGCGGGCGGGGTTGCCCAGCACCAGGCCAAAGTCGGACACATCCCGGGTTACCACGGCGCCGGCGCCGACAAGGGCGTACTGCCCGATGATTGTACCGCATACAATGGTGGCATTGGCTCCTATGGTGGCCCCTTTTTTAACCAGTGTCTTTTTATATTCATCCTTCCGCTCCACAGCACTTCGCGGGTTGATTACATTAGTAAACACCATAGAAGGCCCCAGAAATACCTCATCCTCGCAAATAACCCCCTCGTACACAGAGACATTATTCTGGATCTTTGCGCCGTCACCGATTACTACATTACGGGCTATGAATACGTTCTGCCCCACCGTACAGTGCCTGCCCAGACGGGCATCCGGCATGATGTGTGAAAAATGCCACACTTTGGTTCCTTCACCAATAATGCAACCTTCATCCGCATAGGCCGATTCGTGAATAAATACGCTGGGGTGGATCATGAATTGTGGTTGGTTATCGTTTTTAGTTTATCACCCGGAGTGATCGGATCAGGGGAAAGCCCTGTAACTGTTAAGGGGAGAATCCAGAGCTTCTTTGCAGATCAGCCAGGTGCTCACTTCTGTGTTTATAGATGTTTTCTATAATTTCTACCACTTTCATGCCTTCGATAGCGTTGGTCGTTATCTCTTCCGTACCTTTCAGTGTATTCACCACATTTTCAATAACGTAGTGGTGGTTGGCGGCGCTGCCGGTATAGGGGCCGTACTCATTGGGCGGATTGGTCGGCTCCAGTTCCGGCAACTCGTAATCCTTGATATGGCAATACTCCACCTTATCCATATACTGTCCGCCGATCTTAATACTTCCCTTTGAGCCTATAACCGTAATGCTGCTCTCCATATTCTTATCCCAACACGAGGTAGAATAGTTGATACAGCCCATGCCTCCGTTCTTAAAGTCGAAATGTACCATCCCCGTATCCTCAAACTGTATGGAGTGCCGGTGGCTGAAATTATTCAGCCGTACCGCCATGTTCTCTATATCGCCGAACACCCAGTACATGATATCTATAAAGTGGCTGAACTGCGTGAACAGAGTTCCGCCGTCGTATTCCAGGCTGCCGTGCCAGTCTCCTTCCTGGTAATAGCGATCATCCCTGTTCCAGTAACAGTTGATCTGCACGGTATAGATATCTCCCAGGATGCCATCTTCCACCAGAGACTTCAGCAGCTTGGAAGGCGGGCTGTATCGATTCTGTTTAACTACAAATACATTCCTTGAATTTTTAAGAGATGCGTGGATGATCCTTTCACATTCACCCTTGGTCAAAGCCATCGGCTTTTCAATGACCACATGATATTTTTGTTGCAGAGCCTGTATGGCCAGGGGCGCATGCAGCCCGTTGGGAGTGCATATACTGACTACAGATGTTCGGCCGTCATCGGCTTCCATAAACTGTTCCAGCCGATCGTGAAATGGGATATCGGCGTAGAACTGCCGGGCGCACTTCCGGGCGGAAGAATCGGTATCGATCAAACCCGTAAGCCGGGCTCCCGGAAATTCGCTGATTATTTTAGCATGCCTCCGGCCTATCCGGCCGAAACCACACACGGCAAAACCTATGTTATTTTGATTCATGAATGTTGTTTACACTAATGGCGAGAATGAGTCAAAATATAGAAGAATAGCCAAAGGAAACCAATTGGACGCCCATTTAAATTTGTGTTTAGCCACAGATTGGCACAGATTATGGCAGATACATGTTTAACGGTAATCAGGTCATATCTGTGTTTATCTGTGGCCATTTCCCACGCCGGTTTGTTATATTTCCAGACACCCTAAATCCGTACAAAGCCGCGTTGATCCGCGGACGCCATTATGAAAGCTATTAATATTATCAATCCCGGTCCCGATTCCACCCTTGAGCTAAAAGAAGTACCCACGCCAAAGCCGGGACCGCAGGAAATACTGGTCAAGATTGAAGCTACCGCCGTTAACCGGGCCGACCTGCACCAGAGAGCGGGCATGTACCCGCCGCCCGAGGGCGCCAGCGATATTCCGGGGCTGGAGATGGCGGGCATTGTGGAAAAAACCGGCAACAGAGTAACCCGGTGGGAACCCGGAGATTTTGTCTTTGCGCTGCTGCCGGGCGGCGGCTATGCTGAGTACTGCACCGTTCATGAAAAAATGGCCATGCCTATTCCCGAAAGTATGTCGTTCAAAGAAACGGCCGCCATCCCTGAGACCTTCCTCACCGCTTACCAGGCGTTGAACTGGCTGGGCAAACTCAGCCGGGCCGATACGGTACTCATCCATGCCGGAGGCAGCGGTGTGGG
>CALJMB010000154.1 GCA_937982515.1 uncultured Balneolaceae bacterium | reverse complement strand
CTCTGCCAACGTCCTAAAATGGATTTCAAAGCCATTTTTGAGCAGGTACAGCCCATTATTGATGATGTGGCCGCCCGGGGGGACGATGCTGTCCGCCGCTACACCAAACAATTTGACGGGGTGGATCCCAGTCCGCTCGTTATCCGGCCACAGGAGATCTCTGTAGCTTTGGATAAGAAGATAAGAGAGGCTGTCGATACGGCTTTCCGGAATATCTATCGCTTTCATAAAGCACAACTTCCCGCCCCTATCGAGGTGGAGACCATGCCCGGCATCCGGTGCCGGCGGGAGGCACGGCCCGTAGAACGGGTGGGGCTGTATGTGCCGGGAGGAACGGCGCTCTTGCCTTCCACACTTATGATGCTGGGAGTGCCGGCGGCGCTGGCAGGTTGCAGTGAAATCGTCGTTGCCACACCTCCCAAACCCGACGGATCGGTTGCGGAGGAGCTCATATACATCGCGCAGAAGATAGGCGCTACGGCTATTGTAAAAGCCGGCGGCGCGCAGGCCGTAGCCGCCCTGGCCTGGGGAACAGAGTCGGTACTGAAGGTGGATAAGATATTCGGCCCGGGAAACCAATACGTCACGGCTGCGAAAATGCTCCTGCAAAACAGCGAGGCACAAATCGCCATCGACATGCCGGCAGGGCCTTCGGAAGTGTTGGTTATAGCAGATGATTCGGCCAAGCCCTCTTTTGTTGCCGCCGACCTGCTCTCACAGGCTGAGCACGGAGCCGACAGCCAGGTTGTACTTGTTGCCACTCCCGGGTTTGACTGGGAGGGGTTTCGCGCACAACTGAAAGACCAGCTGGATAAACTGCCCCGCAAAGACGTTGCGGAGCGGTCTATTGCAGGGAGCTTTAGTCTGGAGGTCGATTCTCTCGAAGAGGCGTTTGCTTTTTCTAACCTCTACGCTCCCGAACACCTGATTGTTCAGTGTAAGGAGACAGACGCCTGGAAAGACCATGTTCACAATGCGGGATCGGTATTCTGGGGGCCCTGGTCGCCGGAAAGCGTGGGCGATTACGCCTCGGGCACCAACCACACATTGCCGACCTACGGTTATGCACGCATGTACAGCGGCGTTTCTGTAGACTCGTTCTTCAAGTTTATTACCATGCAAGAACTGTCGGAGGAGGGGCTGCAAAACATTGGCCCGACAGTAGAAACCCTGGCCGTACTGGAAGGCCTGGAAGGGCACAAACGCGCCGTCTCTATGAGACTGGAAGCGCTGTCATCAGATAAATAAGCTTCTTACAGACATTTGTTTTAGCTGTGCCACACAGATGCACAAAGAAACCACAAAGGAACACAGAGTTAAATTATCTCTGTGATTCTCCGTGCCTCCTCTGCGTAACTCTGTGTAATAACCATCGCATTAATTATTGACTTCAGAACATCAACATGGATAAAACCTTTAATCTGGAATCACTCATCCGTCCGAACATACGGGCGCTGAGCCCCTATCGCAGCGCACGGGATGACTTTGACGAAGGGATCCTCCTGGATGCCAACGAAAACAGCCTGGGCGCTCCGTATGCTGAAGCGCAAGGGCTCCACCGCTATCCTTCCCCCCACCAGCCGGAGCTGCGGCAAAAACTGGCCACATTCCGAAATGTGCGTGTTGAAAATGTGTTCGTCGGAGTAGGAAGTGACGAAGCGATAGACCTGCTCTATCGCATCTTTTGCCGTCCCGGAGAAGACCGTGTCATCATCACACCGCCTACCTACGGCATGTACCAGGTCTCGGCCGACATTCACGGAGTGGATGTGGATGAAGTACTGTTGGATGAAGAGTTCCAGCCGCGGGTGGAACCGATCCTGGAAAAGGCCGGGCCGAACACCAGACTCCTGTTCCTCTGCTCTCCCAACAACCCCACAGGCAACTGTCTGGATCCCTCCAAAATAGAAACGCTGATTGCCCGTTTTCCCGGCATCGTAATAGTGGACGAAGCGTATATCGACTTCAGCGATCAGCAGAGTTGGGCCGGTAAAGTTACGCAGTATCCCAACCTGGTGGTTCTGCAGACCATGTCTAAGTCGTTTGGACTGGCCGGCATCCGGATGGGTGTGGCCTTTGCTTCTGAAGAGATAATCGCCTATTTGATGAAAGTCAAAGCCCCCTATAACATCAACGCGCTTACCGGCAGCATAGCCCTCAAGGCATTTGATCATCTGGGGGAAATCCAAACCGCCATCGGTACCATCAAAGAAGAACGCCTGTGGTTGCAGAAGGAACTGGCCGCATTCAACACGGTTCGCAAGATCTACCCCAGCGACGCGAACTTTTTACTGGTTCAGATTGATGACGCCCGGGCCATCTACCAGGCACTGGCCGGGCATGGAATCATCGTCCGGTACCGGGGCCATGAACCACTGTGCGAAGATTGCCTGCGCATCACCGTGGGCACCCGTGACGAAAACAAACAACTGCTTAATACCCTAAACGAGCTTATTTCATGAATATCTGGATCGACACCCCCGCGCTGGCCGGAACCAACGAATACCTGCTGTGGAGCGGCGCACTATACGGGCTGAAACGCCTTCAGCAACTGGATCACACGCTGAGCTTTGATTCCGAAACACTTACTGAAACGCAACAACAGCTGCTCAGCAATGAGCAGATTACAGCTGACGGGCCGGGTAAACAGAAAGCCGATCTGCATATTGACGTACAAGACAACCAACTGACGCTCGAAGCCGGCGATGGCGAGGCGAAGTCGTATACCAACTGGATTGCATTGAGCGACGCTATCTGTTTTCCGCAACGGACAGCCGCCCTTAAGCGAAACACCGCCGAAACGAACATTACCGTTGAAGTAAATCTGGACGGCACGGGCAGAGCCGACATCAGCACGGGACTTGGATTTCTGGACCACATGCTGGAACAGATCGCCCGGCACGGGCTCGTTGACCTCATGCTGAGATGCGACGGCGACCTGGAAATCGACGAGCATCACACCATCGAAGATGTGGCCATCGCCCTGGGCGAAACCATCACCGAAGCGCTGGGCAGCAAAGTGGGCATTCAACGCTACAGCTTCGTATTGCCGATGGATGAAAGTCAGGCTATGGTGGCCCTGGACTTATCCGGCCGCCCCTATCTGGTCTTCGAGGGGTCTTTTGACCGTGAAATGGTGGGAGACTTCCCTACCGATATGGTTGAGCATTTTTTCTACTCCCTTGCTATGAATCTCAAAGCCACCCTCCATGTAACCGTTAAAGGCAAAAACGATCACCATAAGATAGAAGCCTGTTTCAAAGCCCTGGCCCGCTGCCTCAGAGCCTCGGTGAGCCGCAGCGAACGGAATCTGAATATTTTACCAAGCACCAAAGAGCTGCTCTGAAATGATTGCCATCATCAACTACGAAGCCGGAAATCTGGCCTCGGTATCCAACGCCCTGAAGCGCCTGCAGACCGATTTCATCGTAACCAACAAGACGGGGGATCTGGAATCGTCTGACGCCGTTATCTTCCCGGGCGTTGGCCACGCCCGTCCGGCTATGCAGGCTCTGCAGAAACACGGGCTGGATGTCTGGCTCAAACAGACCGACAAACCTATCCTGGGCATTTGCCTGGGCATGCAGCTCCTGTTCGACTCTTCCGAAGAGGGCGATACCGAAGGCCTCGGGTTGATCCCCGGCCGCCTCAAACGGTTTGAACCGGGCACGGACAAGATTCCCCATATGGGATGGAATACCTTCAGCCACACCAAACGCCACCCCCTGCTTACAGAGTTGAACGGTGAACAGCATTTCTATTACGTGCACAGCTACTACGCGCCTGTCAGTGATTATACCCTGGCCTCCTGCCATTACATCAACGAATTTGCCTCGGTAGTAGGCAAAGACAACGTAGTAGGCGTGCAGTTCCACCCCGAAAAATCGGGAGATGCCGGTACCCGGCTGCTTCAGAACTTCCTCCGGATGGTGTCTCTGATTAGTATATAACCCGGGAGGTTAGAACGCGGATGATCGCGGATGGGGCGAATAGGCGCGGAATGTTTTAGGAAGGGCAGATACCTTCCTACCTTGTAATGTGGGAAGTTTGTGATGTGGGAAGTCTCCCCCTTGTGATGTGGGAAGTCTCCAGACTTCCCCCCGATACAAAGGATGCCCGCCACGGGGGCACCGCGCCCCTTACCGGCGCATCCTCACAGCGACGGGGATCCCTCGACGGAGCCCCGCCAAACCTCGGCGGGACGCCGCTCGGGATGACAGCCGTTGTTGTTAGAGCGGCAGAGTGCCCCT
>CALJMB010000153.1 GCA_937982515.1 uncultured Balneolaceae bacterium | reverse complement strand
ATCTGTAATCTATCAGCTCGCCACCGTAGTATGAAGCAGTTGATATATATCTTTCACCTCCAATCTGATAAGAACCTCCCGCGTTCAAGCCAACAAACAGCGATGTTTGTGCTGTAGATATTGAGGTTCCTGACCCTAGCATGAAAATGATAAGTAGTGGGATTAGCTTTTTCATGAGTATGTATTTTTGTTGATTGGCCTGGTTTATCTGTACTCTTGGAGACCCAGACAGAGATCCTGTAGATATATAGTCGCTTTTATAGAACACGGATATGGTGGATGGGACCGGCCTTCGCAGATGGCTATATCATATTTCGATACATCCTCGATGTTCACCGGCTCATCTCACTGATCCTATCACTCGGAGTGATCGGATCAGTGGAAGAGACCCGATGCATCATCTGTGCTTATCCGTCTCTCCCACCGTATCCGTGTTCCCCTTCCTGCAACCATTGATCACAGACACACTGTTTTTCTGCAGGTTGTTTAACTGAGCCCGTATTCTTTTAACCTTAGTGAATCTAATCACTTATATCTAAATATAATAGTATATGGCTAAACTGCAAGTTATTGGCCGTCATGTGTTGTCGTAGCTATGTCATATCCAGCCTACTCTTACCATTCCATCAACTCTACAGGCGTCAGGGTCACCGGGCCTGCCAGTCCCGAGGGCCGCGGTTTCCATCCGGAGGCATCAAAAAGCCCTTGTTCATTGCGATTTTCCCTCAGCCAGGCCGGAAAGTTGACATTATAAAACTTCTTCCAGATTTGGCCATTCCGTTCATGATCAGCTATCCGGTTAGCCATAAGGTTCGAGACCTCAACCACCAACTCATTATTTGCCCGTAACCACTCGGAGGAGATGTATATTTCATACTCCGGTCCGATCAGCGTACCCAGTTCTTTGCCGTTGAGCCAGGCGGCGGCGCTTTCGTATACGTCTCCCAGATTGAGCAGCCAGCCGCCTGATGTTCCGGCCGGTTGCTCAAAATGGATAGTGTAGCGTCCGGTCCCGGAAAAGCTTTGATAGGCTGCACCGCCGAATGCTGTCCATGATTTCAGGTTTTCTGTTGTTACATTCGGGGGAAGGTCAGGTCCTCCGCTAATAAACTCCAGAGTCCAGGCCCCTTTGAGAGCATGAGGCTCTCCGGCCGGTTCTATATACCGGTAGGAGGCTTCCCTCCGGCCCGTATCATAGGTCTTAACGATGCACGATTCTCCCGGCGAAAGCTGCAGGTAGATTTCCAAACCCCCGTTCGGGCCGGTTCTGATCTGCGCGTATCCGGCCTCTCCCTGCATGGGATCAAACAGAGCTGCCGAAGCCGCCTCTGCAGACAACGGCACCCATCCATCCACGCGCTCTTTACTCCAGTTGGTGATGAAATAGAGCTGCCCGCTATCGTGGCTCCGGCGTACAAACTGCAGGCCGCTGTCTGCCATTGATTCACGAAGTGCACCGGCATAGTTCAACAGATCCTCAATTGATTCGCCCCTGAGAAAATACCCCTCCCCAAACCGGGCTTCTTCAATACCTGCCTGGCTGGTTTTATTAAATTGAATATCACTGGCTATTGTCCCATATCGCCGGCGCCTCTCATTGAGATCAAACAGGCCGGGGACGTCCTCCGGCAAGCCGCCATAAGCAATAACCGTTGCCCCTTCCCGGGCGAGCTCCGTCAGCTTTGTAAATGTTTCCAGCGGAAGGTATCGGCTTTGAGGTACGACAATCGTTTGACGGGCAACACCTCCGGCTTTAAGGCCTCCGTCACTAAACGTTACTTCTTTCAGCTGTCGGTCTGAGATAAAATCAAAAGCATATCCTCGTTCAACCATCAGCTCCGCGGCTTTCTTCAGAAGCGTTCCACTCAGTTCCTCACCCAGCTCTCCGTCAAAATGACGCAGCAGCCCGCGCCCCGGCTCCGCCCACTGATCGTGGATCGGATAGTAGAGCAAAATATCATTATCCGGCTGGCCGGATTGCAGGAATGACTGCACCCTCGTTACATAGTTGTTGAAATCTGCAAAGTGGTTCCAGAGCGGATTGCGCTCATTAAAGTGCACCGCTGCATAAAAGAGCCAGCCGGGCCACTCCTCAGCTTCGGGTGAGTAGGCCGTGCCGTGATAAACGATGTGGTTGATGCCGCTCACAAAGTAAAGATCCAGCGCGCGTTTGACATCGGAAAGGGAAGAGCTGAAATGCTCATTCAGCCAGGTGGCCGCTTCCGCTGAGGCCAGCCGCTTACCGGTCACATTAGCTGCTGAGGAGGCCATCTTGGCCCGGATAATGTCGGTGCCCTCGGTTTCGGGAATATCGCTGGCAGCATATAAATCCAGAATGTTGGCGGGTGAACCGTGCGCCTGGTTACGAATCAGCGCTCCATTGCTTTCCGCCCAGCTGTCCCACTTCTGCGTGAATGCTTCCAGCAGCAGGTCTGAGATTGTTTCCCGGTAGTCGGTCAGCACCCGGGGGCGGGTGTCCGTGTCTTTTTCCCCCAATAAAGAAGGCAGGTGTTTGCGGAGATCATACCCTCTTCTTTGCTCAAACTCCGAAAAGAAACGGGGCGTCCAGTTGGCTTCTCCCTCGGCATCGTCTACTTCGTAGGAGTCGTTGAAGAACGATCTGAGGGAACGGATATCGCGGTCAGCCAGGGCACGGTCAAAAGCAGCCAGATAGCGCTGCAGAGCCCGTTCGGAGAAGTGGTCGATCACAAACCCTTCCCCGCCGGGAGCCGCGCGCTCCACCGTTTTGCCGTGCCATCCCGAAAAAACTGCATAAAGTGTCCATTCGCCCTCCGGTGCCGTCCAGTCCAGGCGGCCGTTCTCATCTACCTGACCGGTGAGGTCCAGCACCCCTTCTTCAGAATAGGCCATGAGGGTAGCCAGAGGTAACTCTTTCTCAAAACGCACCTGCTCTATGGCCAGCTCCTGCAGGTTTTTGTTGGAGGAGAGCGGCTGTCGGATATCGGAAATGGCCAGCGGTTCGCTATGTGGCTTTCGGAGTGGATTATCCACGGTACCTTCCGGTTCCTCTCCTTCTGCTTTCAAAAAACCGTGGAGTTCATAGATCGTGTTGCCGATGGATCGCAGGTACGCTTCCTGCGTGTAAGAGATTCTTTCGCTGAGCTGACGCCCTGCCTTTACTTCGTACGTCTTGTAATAGAGCCGCCTGGAAGCTTCGTCTTCCTGAATCCACGGGCCTCCAAACGGCCATCCGGTTCCCGTTGCCATGTCTATGCCCAGATCCAGCCGCCGGCCCTCAGACAATGTGTGCTCCAGCAGATCC
Source organism: uncultured Balneolaceae bacterium (assembly GCA_937982515.1). Lineage (GTDB taxonomy): Bacteria > Bacteroidota > Rhodothermia > Balneolales > Balneolaceae > CALJMB01. The sequence continues at coordinate 1,080 of CALJMB010000153.1, read as the reverse complement.
ATCCATTCCGGAGAGAGAAAGTCTGTGAACTGATCTTCATGTCCCGCCACGCCGTAAATAGGTGTAATCTCCACTCCGCCGATATTGGCCTGACTGAGCAGTTCCATCTGCCGGGACAGATTTTGTTCGTCAACCGCGCTGCCCATCCACCACCAGCGGGTCCACGGTTTGTGCTCCCGCTCCACTTCCGGCCACACAGGCTGGGCCTGAACGGTGTGAACGATGCACAGCAATCCAGCTGCAATTATAAGTCCGGTCTGTATCCCTTTATAAACCTTTGTATTGAACATGATCTGGCTTTTGTTAATAGTGAGTGGGGTTAGTGGTTAGTGGCTGCTAATAACCATTAACTTCATCATTCCAGGTTCTTTACTCATTGTTCGTCCTTCCTTCGTTCCACAACCTGAATATCCGGCTTCCGGGGTTCGTTCATATCTTCCCCGATGTAAAAACTCGTATGCGGCGGCTGGTTATAGGCTACGTTCTGCCATGCAACTCCCAGCCGGTATACAGGATCATGCATCAGCGTATAAAACCGGTGACGGGTTGGAATGGTCGTGGTATAGATACGAAGCTCGTTCCCTTCTTCCGCTCTCCATATTACTTCTTCGCGCCAGTCTCCGAACAGGTCTGCGCTGAGCGCCGGGGTAGCCTTGGTTCCGTTGTTAGAGACCGCTCCCCCGGCTTCAAGCAGCAGTTCTGTAGTCTCCTTCCTCCAGTTCCATTTTGAAATCTTGTTACCGCTCAACAACTCACGCTGCAGGTCTCCGTCCCACCACACCGCAAAGTTACACGAGTTGGGCCTGCGGTCAGATATCCGTTCCCCGGTGGCACTGAAGAGCCCCTCAATCTGAGCCCCGCTCACCCAGCATTCAGTACCCGGATAGCGTGGATCGATGTTCGCCGCCAGGCCTCTGCCAGGGCCTTCGCCGTCATCCCCCGCTTTGACGGAAGGCTTTTTCCAGAGGATCTCTCCCGTCCCGGCATCCCGGAAATTGGCGCCGGCATCGTCAAACCGTTCCTGGATATTAAACACTTCGTATCCTTCGCGTTTAGGGTTCAAATCTCCGAAATGAAGAG
>CALJMB010000152.1 GCA_937982515.1 uncultured Balneolaceae bacterium | reverse complement strand
TAAAATTCGGCATTTCCCCTGAACGGGTCGGTAAACCAGCCGATGATGTCGTCGTACACTCTCATTTTGGGATACCAGTAGCCGATATAGAAGAGATTGTCTTCGCTATGGCCCATTCTGCCGCCGGCCCCCCGCTGCGGGACCTTAAAGTTCCAGTCGAAATCCAGTTTGATGGAGTCGCCGGGCATGACAGGGTTGGAGGGTTTTAACATCATAAGCGTGCCATCCACGTAATATCCCGGCTGATTTCCGCGCAGCAGCTGGAAAGCCTGTTCTGTTTTTGAGAGGCTGGTGCCTCCGGCTCCTACAGCGGTGAAGTTCATTCCGCCCGTTATCTCGACGCCTTCGTTGCGCACGACCCCTTCTTTGTGCAGGTTTTGTATAATTTCCAGGAATAAGACGTTGAGCGTATCTGGCGAGTTATTCTGGTATACGATGGTGCCCTTACCGTTGACCTTTTTATTGGCAGGATCCAGCTCTACATCGATGGAATAGGTGCTGTATTGTTGCCAGTATTTGGGCCCCGGCTCTCCGGACATTGTCCTGGTTCCGTTTTCCACGGCCTGGTAAAAGCCGGGTGGAATTTCATTGGCAACAGGGTTGGGAACCGGCCGGTTCAATTCAGCCGGAATTGTTGCCTGGTTGTTCGTCCCGGCAGTTGCAGGCTGGTCCGGCTGTCCGGCTTCCTGGGTGGTTGCGCAACTGGTCAGGCCCGCAATGAGCACAAAAAAGACGAACGGCAAAAATAAGGATCGGTGTTTGATAAATGTCATATGTGGGGAAGGTTTAAAGGGTTTATTTGGAGGCATGATCTGAACCGTTGCCATGAAGAACTAGTTGTTAAGGAGCACTCGTTTAAACAAAGATAACCCAAGTCGGGATAAAGACTTAGTTTTGAGTGCTACCCCTCAGGGAGAGACTTGCGGGGCAGCGTTTCTTAGCTTAAACTCTCGCTAAAATAGTAAGAAGATTTTTTTATTCCATTTTAAATTTAATCTCAAAACGAGAGCCGCTTTTATTGCTCATCTTAAGTCTTCCCTTCAGTTGTTTAGTAAGCGTATGTATCAGTGTCAGGCCCAGGCTCTCAGATACTTCGGGATCCAGATTATCCGGAAATCCTTTCCCGTCATCCCGGACGCTTAAACAGACGTTGTCATCACTTCTTTTCAGAACCACCTCCACCCTGCCGTTCAAAACATCGGAGAAGGCGTGCTTAAAAGCATTCACAAGCAGTTCATTTAAAATAAGGCCCACCGGAATAGCCTGTGTCACATTGAGCTTGAAACAGTCGACGGATTGGTGAACTTCAATGCTTTTATTCTCATTGTAATGTGCCTCAGCGATAGTTGCAATGAGTTTTTTGACAAACTCTCTGCAGTCGAGCTCCGACAGGGTATCCGATTGGTAGAGCCGTTCGTGAACCATGGCCATAGAAATAATACGAGACTGACTGTACCGCAGGGCATTTTTTACTTTCTCTTCTACGGAATTATCTATCTGTAATTCTAATAAGCCCGAGATCAGGGCCAGGTTATTTTTTACCCGGTGGTGTATTTCCGCAAGTAATATTTCTTTCTCTCTCAGGGATCTTTTGATCTTCTCTTCTGCCCGTTTGCGTTCCGTTAAATCCACATACATTCCATAAATGGCGATAGTGTAGTCTTGGATGTTGACAGGAACTCCCGCTGCCAATACGGGAATTTCTGTACCGTCTTTCCGGATACGCACTACTTCGGCCTGGCTGGGTTTTCCCGCATGGGCGTTACTGGAAATGGACTTGGCCTGTTCCCGCAGATGTTCCGGAACGATGAGTTCATTAATACTTTGTCCTTCAATTTCGGCCAGAGAATATCCGAAAAGTTGTTCAAAGCTGTTGTTGATATCTATGATACGATCGTTTTCATCCAGCCGTACAATACCGATGGGGGAGTTTTTAAACAACTGACTCAGCAGTGCTTCATTTGCGCGTATACTTTCCTCCGCCCGCTTCCGCTTGGTAATATCGTGAGCAAAGGACACCGCCGAAATAAGCTTTCCGTCTTCATCCAGCAGAGCGGAATTGTAAAGTTCTACAGACAGCATCTTCCCTGATTTTGTTTTTACACATGTTTCCAGCTTATTTGAAGT
>CALJMB010000151.1 GCA_937982515.1 uncultured Balneolaceae bacterium | reverse complement strand
AGGAAGTGTCTGGAAGAAAAAAAGAGCCGCGGATCTGCGCGGATGGCAGATTGGCCACAGATGGGCACAAATTAAACAGACAGGAAGGGAAGCAAACACATGAACAAGTACCCTTTTGAGTTTGGGTCATGTGAATTTTGCTATTTGAAACAAGTGGGCCCGGCAGGATTTGAACCTGCGACCAATCGATTATGAGTCGACTGCTCTAACCCCTGAGCTACGGGCCCCTCTGTGAGAATGGCTGCCTTTTGTTTTTGAAGGCCTCAAATTTACAAGCTTTCAACCCCAGATACAAGCTTGTTGTAATTTTGAATATTGGTTTATGATTGATGAATGGGAAACGGTTTATTCATCAATCATCATTTATAAATCCTCAATCCTGATCCTTTCACTCTTCAGCCGGAGCGGGATCGTCAGGCTTTGCGGCCATCCCTTGTTCACTTTCTTTAACCGCCCTGGCCTGTTCCGCCGGACTGGCAAATAATATGAAAAGATACTCCCTCCAGCCCGAAGCTTTTTTCAGATCCTTCCAAATGTCGATGAATTCATGAAATACCAGGTAAACCGGATTATAGGAACCCGGCGGTTTGGTGATGCCGTAGTGGGGCTGGCCCATCTCGGGCTGAAAGGTGCCAAAGATACGGTCCCAGATGATAAAAGTGGAGCCGTAGTTCTTATCCAGATAGTGATCGTCTTTGGCGTGGTGTACGCGGTGGTGCGAGGGTGTGGTGAAAAGAAATTCAATGGGGCGGGGCAGCTTGTCAATCATCTCGGTGTGGATCCAGAACTGATAGAGTACGGCTATCTGATGACAGATAAAGAATACCACCGGGTGAAATCCCGCCAGGGCAACGGGTATAAAGAAGATCACTTTAAATCCCTGTACCCACGAGAGCCGGAAAGAGACAGAGAAGTTATACTGTTCGGATGAGTGGTGAGGCACGTGTGTGGCCCACCAGATGCGTTGTTCGTGCGCAATACGGTGCGCCCAGTAGCGGCAAAAGTCAAGTACTACAAAACAGAGGATGTACGACCACCATGTGTGGGGCACCCGCCACGGTACCATGTTGTAAAAGAAAAGGATCAGGGCAAAAAGGCTGACTTTGGTAATGGAACTTACAATGATGTTGCCTACACCAATGGCTGTGGAGGCCCAGAAGTCTTTGGCTTCGTATATCTCTTTCTTCTGGTACCAGCTTACCCCCCATTCCAAAAATACCAGCGCAAACATTACCGGGGCCGCATAGATTATTATGGGCGGCAGCCCCATATCCATTAGCTCTTCAATGGTTATCAATTCAGGCATGGCTATAGCGTTCTCTCTTCTGTCAGATTATCGTTATCGTTCCGCATCCGGATAGCCCGTCTTGTTATAAAGCCGGGCGCACTCTTCCTATAAGAAATAACAGAACAACCGCGTGATTGTCAATCAAACTTCAATAGTTTATGACCTTTTAGCGCGCCTTTCTTATTTAAATTCTGCTGTTGTCGCCTTTACCTGCCCTCCTCTACATCCGTGTGATCTGTGTCTCAACACTGTTCTATTCCCCTCATCCGATGGCTGGGTTTACCATCGGATGAACAGAACGGCGTACATACAAAAAAGAATACCGGCGGATTGGCGAATCTATGCTTCGGCAGCGGTAGCCTTAAGCTCCTCTTTCTTTGGCTTCACAGTTAAAACCGGTAAATCGACATACTGGACCACTTTCTCAGTGGTTGAACCGAGTAAAAAGCGTGCCAGCCCGGTATGTCCGTGTGTGGTCATAACCACAAGATCGGCATTATAAGTGGCGTAATCTTCGATAACCGCATGCGGCGTTACACCCCGTTTAATAATAACATGCAACGGAATGGTTTTACGCTCATCACCTTCTGTTAGGCTTACCTTTGCTTCAAACGCCTGTTCACCCGCGGTAACGGTGAGCGTACCAAGTTCATTCCGGGCTATATACTCTTGCAGGCGCGCCATGATATCATCAAAAAGGTTTTCCTCCTCGGATTTGGCGGGATCCCAGGTATCCCTCTCCATGCCGCTGCTGTGTAATTCGATGACATGCAACAGGGTCAGTTCAGCACCATACAGATTGGCCAGCGAAACGGCCAGCGGAAAGGAGGTGAAAGAAAGAGCGGACATGTCGGTCGGCACGAGAATTTGATTGAGTTTTTCCGCTGTCAGCTCTTTGTCTACCGTAAAGACGGGAATCTCCGACTGCCGGATCACCTTTTCGGTGACACCGCCCCGCATGAAATCCGTTTCGTGCTCGCCCCGCGCAGCCATCACAATCAGATCGTATCCGCCCGATGTTGCCTGGCTTACTATAGCTTCCGCCGGCTTACGGCCGGTTAGCACCACGGCTTCGCCTCTCTGGCTTTCCGTGAAATATTCAGCCATATAAGTTTCGAGCTTTTCTTTGGCTTCTTTCTGGGCGTGGGGATACAAGTCTTTCTCCATATTAAGCGGCACCCCCAGCTTTGAAAGGCTCTCACTGAAGTATTTCATAGTGGGGATGATATGGATGAAATCTACCACGGCATCAAAACGTCTGGCTATTTCCCTGGCGTGGGTATAGGCAGAAGCGGCTCTTTCGGAAAGATCTGTAGGAACGAGTATCTTTTTAAATGTAGGCATACGGCACTTTTTTAGTTGAATGGTGACTACGTGTAGAGCATCCGGAAGCAAAGCATATCTGAATTACCGGCCCGGCTCACCAAGAGCCATGGGAATACAAAAAGCTTGTGTTTTACTGGCTTTCTGACAGGCCACACGAATGAACGGATAACAACACCAGGTGTGTTGGATGCGGAGTTTGGGAACAAGATGTAAGCATTATCTGTAATATCAACCTCAGATTATATATCTAACAAGGCCTGCTATGTTCTTGTTTACATATTACTTCTTTTCTCTTAAATAATCGAGCCCGATCACCAGCACCATGCCTGCCATCAAACCAATCAGTCCGCCCTTTAAATGCGGCGTTCCGGCTCCTTCTACCGTTACATAGGGTATGTAAGGCTCTGTGTGCACCAGCTTCTTTTTTATAGTCAGTACTTCAACCTTTTTGTCGCCATCCGAAACTGCCCCGGAACCGGACGCTTCATTCAGCCGCTCAAATTCAGGGCGGTTTTCATCGGGCGGATTTTCACGGAGCTCTTTCGCTTTGGGACTGCTATATTCGATGACCTGCCTGTCGGTTATGAACTCCTCATACGAGCGGTTCTGATAGGGCCAGATCACGTAGAGAGAGCCAATCATAAAACCAATGAGTACAGCCAGCGTTTTCTTATAATGGTTGTCGAGCAGCCAGGAGAGAAACCGGGAGAATAGCCCCAGCCCTATAACACAACCTAAACCGAAAGGGATTAATACCAACAATCCGTCGAGGGTCTCGGATGAACCCAGCTTACCCAGGTGAGACAAGATGTAATCATATTTTTGGAGGATCAGCAGAATATACGAACCCGATATACCCGGCAGGATCATGGCACAAATAGCGATGGCGCCACTGAAAAAGACAAAGAGGGGCGATTCGGAAGTGTCTGTAGGTACCAGGGTAACCACCCAATACCCGATGAGCACGCCCAGCAGCACAAACCCCGCATTACTCCACGAGAATGACTCCAGCGCCTTGGCCAGTATAAAGACAGAGCCGAGGATAAGGCCAAAAAACAGTCCGAATATAAGCTCGGGATGGGTAAACATATACACCTGAAGCGGTACTACCCTGGTGAAGAACAGTACGGCGGCAAATATGCCTGTAAATAGCATGACAAGGAACTTCCAATGCGCGGAGGCCAGCGCGGGGGCCAGCCGGAATGTGAGCACATTTTTGAAAAAAGAGAGATCGAAACTCTTGATGGCATGGATCAGCCTGGTGTAGATGCCAACAATAAGCGCCATCGTACCACCGCTGACACCGGGTATGATATCGGCCGAGCCCATCAAAAAGCCTTTAATTAACAGGATGGGAAATTCTTTCCACGATGTGGGTTGCTCCGGCTGCTCGGTTTCTTCTTTAAACAAGGCGAATTAATTATAAATATTAAATACTCAATTTTGACTATTGGGTTAGCAGAAGATCACAGAAAAAGATCAAAAAATAAATACAAAGAGCTGCTCAATCTTTTAGGAATAACGAAGTTGTCAGGCTGTTGATTCTTAGGGCTATCCCACAGAGTTACACAGAGAAGACACAAAGAATCACAGAGGAAAGGATAATTTTGTGTACCTCTGCGCCTTCTCTGTGACCCTTTGTGTAACAGCCCCGAATAGATTTCTTTGTTCAACATTCACCCTTCCCCCTCGCTCCAGCCTTTTTGGCCGATCAGAGGCACAAACTTAAAATCTCTGAATTCCTCCTCTTCGAACTCACCCTCACGTATTTTAATGATTCGCACCATCACCTGCTTATCGGCATCTCCGACCGGCACCACCAGCCGTCCGTTCACGTTAAGCTGATCTACCAGATCATCCGGTATCACCGGCGCGCCCGCGGTTACCACGATGGCATCGTATGGCGCGTAAGCCGACCAGCCAAGCGTCCCGTCCCCAAGCTTGAGGTTCACATAGTATCCCAGTTCTCTCAAAACAGTTCTGGCCCGCTCATACAATTCACGGTGCCGTTCAACGCTGTATACTTTTGTCCCCAGCTCGCACAGGATAGCTGCCTGATAGCCCGATCCGGTACCTATTTCAAGAACCCGCTCGCCGGGCATCACTTCCAGTAATTCTGTCTGGCGGGCTACCGTGTAAGGCTGGGAAATGGTTTGCTCCTTGCCAATGGGCAGCGCCGTATCTTTATAAGCTTTGTCTTCGAGCGCGGTGTCGATAAACTGGTGTCGGGGAACGATACCGAAGGCCTCCAGTACCCGTTCGTCTTTTATGCCCTTTTCACGCAAAATCTCAACCAGCCGCTTACGGCGTTGCCTGAATTTCAAGTCATTATGTCTGGTTCCCCGGTTTAACATATTATCTTGTTGCTAGCTTCTAATGAACTTAAGGTTAATGATGCGCTTGGGGATTAACCACTCTGACGCTTGCAGGAACCTGTAAGCCACCGGCGCTCTGCGAGATCAGGATCATAGCGCTCACCCATCATGCAGGTGTGGCCAAGGGCTGTATGACCGATCCTTTCAGGCGTATACAAAGAGGCCCTTTTCAACCCCCTAAACGTGTCACTTAGGGTGCAGGGCGTGAATCCCGAGAACGCTATGCCCTTTTCGCCACGCGCTCTGTGAATCATCCTCAAATTTACATTTTCAGGCTGAATGATACTACGCCCTGGTGATAACTAAGAACATAAGGAACCTGAAGCAATAAATTGGATATTATTTCTTAGTGTGGGTATTATGAGTAAATTTGCGTGGATACCAAGGTGTGTTGACATGCAACGCGCCCTGGTTACATACTCTGAAAAGGCAATGAGGAGTCTCCGCCGGAAGGCGGAACGCTGCCGGTGAACGCTTCGTGCCGCTGCGATTTATAATGATGGCCTGAATCCCCTTTTATGGAGGGCCTCTCAGGCGCCTTTGCCTTTATATTAAACTCATAACAATTTAACATTGGTTTTACAGGATGTAAGCAGCCCTTACACCCATAGATAACCAACTACATTTTTATGAAAACTCTTCTGAAAATCATAGGCGCACTCTTCGCGCTTTTGATTGTGATTTTCGTTGGCCTAAACCTCTACTTTACAAACGAGCGGCTCAAAAGTACGGTTATGCCGTATGTGAACCAGGCTGTTGGCCGGCCGGTTCACGTCGAATCCATGTCTGTCACCTTCCTCAGCACGTTTCCACGCCCCGGCCTGAATGTGCATAAACTGAGCATCCTCGATGAGAATGACAGCGACACCCTGCTCACTCTGGACAAGCTGGTGGTGGGCGTGAAGCTCTCCTCGCTGTTTGGCGACGAAATAAGCATTTCTGAAATTCAGCTGGACCGGCCCCGGTTTATATATACAATCTACGAAGATGGCAGTTCCAATGTGGATTTCCTGATTTCTGAAGAGGCCGATGCCGACACTACGGAGGGATATGCCGTCAGCATACCCTATTTTGAGATAACCAACGGGCGCTTTGGTTACAGGGACCACACCTCAGATACGGATATCCGGCTTAATGACTTTAACGCCGGTATTTCACTCCGGTATGCCGACCTGATCGAAAGCACGGTTGATATCGAACTGGGTGGATTATATGTCTCGGTTGGCGGCAACCGCTACGTCAGCGATCTCCCCATGAGCCTTTCAGAAGAATCTACCGTCGATCTGGACAATGAAATTATCAACCTGCAAACAGGAACGCTCTCCATCCGCGGGCTGGCGCTCAATTTGTCGGGAAGTATCAATAACTGGAGTTCGTCTCTCTTCGCCGACCTCAGCTTTAACTCTACATCCGACAACTTTGGAGAGCTGTTGCGGCTGGTTCCCATTGAATACGAGCAGTATACCGAGGGCCTGGAAACCCGCGGCTCCCTGGATATTAACGGATCCCTTAACGGCATTCTGGGCGGTGACGAGCTGCCGGCCTTTCAGGCAACAATCGCTGTTGAGAAGGGATATGTTAAAAACCCCGAATTGCCGGAGCCTATAGAAGATATCTATTTTTCTGCCGAAGCATCGAATGAGCGGTTGATAATCAGCCGGCTGGACGCCCGCGCCGGTTCTAACAACCTTACAGCTGCCGGACAGCTCGAGCGCCCTCTGGACGAAGACGGGGCATTTTCCTTCACCTTAAACAGCAATGTGGATCTCGCCACCGTCAGCAGCTTTTACGATCTTCAGTCGCTTGGCATCGAAAGCATGAGCGGGCGGCTGGATGTCGGGGCGCAGGCAGACGGGAACCGCAGCATACCGGAACAGGCAACCTTTAATACCACCCTCCGGCTGGAAGAGGGCGTACTGAAATATGAAGATGTGCCCCGCCCCATAGAGAACATCAATATCAATGCCGATGCTAATCAGGATGTTGTCATAGTCAGGAATGTTAGCCTGGAGGCTTCCGATAATACGTTTTCAATGAAAGGCATGGTTGCCAATCCCCTGAAAGAAGACAGCCGTTCGGTCGATCTCAACGCCAATCTCCGGTTTGACCTCGCAACCATAAAAGATTTTTATCCCATCAGCGAAGATACACTGCAGATGAGCGGCCTGCTTACCGCCAGGGCAACGCTGAAAGGAAAAGCCGCCGAGATCGAACATTCGGTGCAAAACGGGGTTATTACCCTGAGTAACGGACTGATCGACTACAAAGGGTTCGATAAACCGTTTCGCGATATCACCCTGAAGTCTGAGCTGAATGGCCATGTGTTAACTATTACAGATGCCAGCTTTGTAACCGGCGACAATAACCTGAAAGCCTCCGGCCATATCACCGATTACCTGAGCGAAAACAGAACCGTCGACCTTAAGCTGGAAGGATCTGCCAGGCTGAACGAGATTACCAATTACTACGATCTTAAACCGGCCATAGCTCAGCTGACGGGGAACGCCGATCTCAACTTCAGAGCCCGGGGCCCGCTTAACAGCCCTGAACGTATGGCCTTCAATGGGCGCCTTAAAGTCAGCGGAGTGAATATACGCGGAGACTCTCTGGTACAGCCCGTACACGATCTGAACGGCGAGCTTGCCTTAACTCCTTCTTCCGTATCACTGACGTCTCTGAGCTTTAAACTCGGCTCTTCCGATATTGAGCTAAATGGCTCCCTCAATGATTATATGGAGTACTTAAAAGCTCCTGAGCACAGAAAAGCAACTCCCCACCTCACCGGATCCTACCACAGCGATTTCCTGAACGTCGATGAGCTGATCGATTGGGAAGAAGAATCTTCTTCCGACCCGGTACCTATCCACCTGCCCGACCTGACCAGCTCGGTTACGGCTTCTGTCGGCAAGATGGTAGTCACCGGTGTTACCATGCATAATCTGAAAGCCAAAGCCAGTACCACCCCCGGACAAATACGGCTTGATCAGGCCGGCATAGAACTGTTCGGAGGCAAAGCTTCCGGCTCATTCACCTGGGATGTCCCCCAACCCGATCATACCATCATCACCTTTAAGGGTTCGCTGGCTAATCTGCAGTCAGAAGCCTTCTTCAAAGAGTTTCAGGTTCTGGGTGAAAAGAGCAACTTCCATGAGCATGTATCCGGAGCGTTCAGTACCGACCTGAGCTACTACTCCGAGCTGGATGTATACCTGAACCCATTGTTAAAGACTACCGAGATGAAGGGCAATTTTGGCATGACCAAGTCGCGCCTCAGCGGCCACCCGTTGCAGAACAAACTGGCCGATCTGTTTAAAGCCGGAGAGTTGCGAAACGCGGTACTGGATCAGTGGGAGAGCACATTTACGGTAGACGACAGAGTTCTCACTCTCAAAGACCTGAGGCTGACCAGCGGCGATATCGGCGTGGAACTGGACGGAACCCAGCATTTGGTTGACGAAACCATAGATTACAAGGTAAAAGCGTACCTGCCCGGCCGGTATAAAAGCGCTATAGCTTCTGTGATAACCAAGCAGGCCGCAGATGCCCTGACCCAACAAAATGGCACCCTGGTGGTGCCGCTGCACGTCAGAGGGACGTTAAACAACCCCGGAATCCAACCCGACCAGGATGTGATCAGGCCTATCGTTCAGAACTATCTGAAAGACAGAGCCCAGGACGCCTTAAAGAACCTGTTCGGAAGAGATAATTAGTGCCTGGTCTTGAGTCTTTGGTCATGAGTCATGAGATAAAATCGGCCCAAGACTCACGACTCGTGACTCATAGCCAGTTATAACTGTCAACTGTTCCCTGTATCCTGTATCTTTCGCGGCGTATAGTGCGCCTGATATGGGTATATTACACATGATGGTTATGGCCCAGGCACCAAAATCTCTTTAGGTTCAGGCCTTTCTCTCCCTTTTACAAGACGCCTCCCGTATCACCCTGACAGGGTTCGGAACCCTGCCAGGGTGATATTGGGCGCCGTTAGGCGAAGAGGCATTAAGGCTTGCTCTGTTGCATTACGGCAGCAGAATCTTAAGTAGTTTTGTACAAACCGGAGAGCCTTCTTATACTGATACGGCGATCAAATTCCGCCGGCGTGCATAGTACCCTATGAACAGTAACTGCAACAGCCAAAATATTAATGGACGAGCTACATATTTATAACACGCTGACGCGTAAGAAAGAACAATTCAAGCCTATTCATGAAGGATTTGTCGGCATATATGTTTGTGGCCCTACCGTCTACGGAGATCCCCATTTGGGCCACGCCAAGAGTTACGTCTCTTTTGATGTCGTCACCAGATATCTGCGCTATCTCGGCTATCGTGTGCGCTACGTTCAAAACATAACCGACGTCGGCCATCTGACCGACGATGCCGACGAGGGGGAAGACAAGCTGGTAAAACAGGCCCGGGCTGAACGGCTGGAACCGATGGAAGTAGCCGAAAAATACACCTATAACTACTTCCGCGACATGGATAAACTGGGAGTAAAGAGGCCGGATATCTCACCCCGCGCTACAGGGCATATCATCGAGCAGATCGAGATGATTAAAAAGCTGCTGAAAAACGGCAAGGCCTACGAAGTAAACGGCAATGTCTATTTTGATGTATCCTCCGATGAAAATTACGGCAAACTGAGCGGGCGTTCCATAGAAGATATGGAGAGCGGAACACGCATAGAAACGGCGAGCGACAAGCGCTCTCCCGAAGATTTCGCGCTCTGGAAACGTGCCGATGACGGACACATCATGAAATGGCCCTCGCCCTGGGGGGTCGGCTATCCCGGCTGGCACATCGAATGTTCGGCCATGTCTACCAAATACCTGGGCCCCCATTTTGATATTCACGGCGGCGGGCTCGACAACCAGTTCCCCCACCACGAGTGCGAAATAGCCCAGAGCGAAGGCGCTTACAATGAACCTTTTGCCAATTACTGGATGCATAATAACATGGTTACCCTGGAAGGCCAGAAGATGGGTAAATCGCTGGGCAATGCCATTTCGCTGGATGAGTTTTTCAGGGGAGACCATAAATTGCTCAGCCGTGCATGGAGCCCTCAGGTTATCCGGTTCTTCCTGTTGCAAAGCCACTACCGCAGTACCACCGACTTTTCGGAAGACGCACTGGCTGCTGCCGAAAACGGGCTGAACAACCTGCACGATATGCTGAAAACCATTATGGATGCTGAGCCCGGGCAGGGCAAAGCGGCCGGCCTCGAGGCGTTCAAAACCACTCTTGAGCAGAAGCTGAATGACGATTTTAACACCGCTCAGGCTCTTGCCATTCTCTTTGAATGGCTTCGTAAGATTAGAAAGCAGATCAACGATAACCAGGTCCCGGAAAATCTCAGTGAGATACAGAGGTTCCTGAAAACGTTTGTAAACGGAGTGTTGGGTATATGGCCCGAAGAGGCCCGGAAAACCGGCCACGACAAAACAGACGAACTGATACAGCTGCTGATTGAAGTCCGTAATAACGCAAGGCGGCAAAAGAACTTCGAACTTGCCGATACCATCAGAGACCGCCTGGGTGAAATAGGCGTTGAACTGATGGACCGGCCCGGAAGAACGGATTACCGGGTAAATTAGGTACATGCCGAAACCGGCAATTATGTTATTATACCAGATCTGTCGGGCTGCTTCACAGAGTAACACAGAGCGGATACAGAGGTACACAAAGCCGCTCTCTTCTCTGTGTAACTCTGCGTTACAACGAGCCGAAATCATGGATGGGCGGAACGTTTTGGGATACAACTACTAAACCTGTTAACTTCTATTATGCAATCATCTGATTATTTCGTGTGGGATACAGACCCGACAGCTATTGACCTGGGAGCCATACCCCTGCCCTTTCCCCTGGCCATCTGGGGATTGGTCGCGGCCGTAGCAATATTCTTCTGGGGCTACTCAAAACTGGCGCCCGATAACACCGGAAGCAAAGGAGAGCCGGCAGAACCCGACATTTGGAAAGTTGTCGCCCTGGGCATCGGCGCCCTGATCGGCGGGCAACTGCTCTTTTTAATCCTGCCATCACCCACTATAGAGCAGATAGGCCCTATCCAAATGCGCTGGTATGGAATTCTGTTCGCCTCTTCATTTATCGTCGGGTACCTGCTGATGCGCAACATGTATACGGCGGCAGGCCGCACCCAGGAAGAGCTCGACCTACTACTGACTTATGTGCTCATTGCCACAATTATAGGAGCCCGGCTGGGCCATGTCATATTCTATGACCTCGGCTACTACCTGCGCAATCCGGCAGAAATCATCGCCATCTGGCACGGCGGGCTGGCCAGCCACGGTGCGGCGATCGGTATTCTCCTGGCCATGTACCTCTATGTAAAAAGAGTGAAAGGCATGAACTTCCTCTGGCTGGCAGATCGCGTGGTCATCGTTGTTGCTATTGGGGGAGCTTTCATCCGGATCGGGAACTTCTTTAACTCTGAAATTATCGGTGAACCCACTGACCTCCCCTGGGCTGTCATCTTTTCACGGGTGGATATGATCCCCCGCCATCCAACCATGCTTTATGAAGCGTTGACTTACATCGGCATATTTTTCATCCTCTGGATCATGTACAAAAGATATAAAGCGCAGCCACCCGAGGGATCCATATTCGGCGTCTTTTTGATTCTCCTGTTCGGCGGACGCTTTCTGCTAGAGTTTACCAAAGTAAACCAGGCCGCTTTTGCCACCGGATGGGCCATCAATATGGGGCAGTGGCTCAGCATACCCCTTATCGCTGCGGGAGTCTGGCTCTTATGGAAGAAAGTGAACTGGCGGGAAGCAACTCCGGCTAAGAAGTGACTCTTTATAAGGGAAATTGGATCTAGTACAAAAGCCCATCCATGGTGTCCTGATAAAACGGCCGGGCCCAACCGCATACCCCTCCGGTCGGAATGGCCGTGTGATTATAATAGAATACAGAACCTGACAGCACGGCCGCAACAGAAGCACCGCGCCCCTCCCCTTACGGCGCCACCCGCCCGATATTAGTATATCGC
>CALJMB010000150.1 GCA_937982515.1 uncultured Balneolaceae bacterium | reverse complement strand
TACTTTCTACTTTCTACTATTTTCTATCAAGGAACGCAGAATCTATGTTCAGATTATCCAGATAGTGACGTACCACATCGGCATTGGGTGTGTGGGTAATATAAACTTTTTGGGGATTGAGCTTTGCGCACAGGTCAATCAGCTCAAAAAAGTCCAGGTGATCGGATAACGGGATAAGCTCATCAACTGCGGAAAATCGGTTTCGGATAGATTCACTCACAGCCCAGCCGGAACAGTAGGCGATGCGTTTTTTTGTCACAGTCGATGCGAATCCGCTTTTCAATGCAGAACCTGGTGTGATGAGAACATTCCCCTCACAGGTATCCGGGTCGTAAGCGCTATAGTTTCCGAGATCGATACCGGCGTCCTCATACACATCGCATAGTTTGAAGCCTGCTCCGTGTATTTGCACGGGAAGGCCTGTTGGCGCCAACATATGCATTATTTCTTGCGCTTTCCCCAGGCTATAGGCTAAGTAGATGGGGGTATATCCTTCTTCCAGAGCGCGGGTGGCGAAACTGCGAACCTGGTTGGCTAGCTCCTCCGTCGGAGCCCATTTATAAATAGGGAGGCCGAACGTCGCTTCGGTGATAAAATAATCTACTTGTTCCGGGCAGCTAAATCCCTCGCTGGCCGGAGAGGGCGGCGTTTTGTAATCCCCCGAATAGAGAACCGACCCCTTATCAGACTCAATGTAAACCATGGCCGAGCCGAGAATATGTCCGGCAGGAAAAAGAGTAATGTCGGCATTGGGCGTATGAAGTGTCTCGCCAAACTTCAGAGGAGTAGCTTCACCTCTGTAACCTCTCCTTTCCATCAGCTTAATCGTATTGGGCGTGGCATAAACCGGCAAAGAACGGTTGCCGGGCATGTGATCTGCATGAGCGTGTGAGATGAAAATATATTCAGCATCTCGCCCCGAGTAATCAAGTCCTATATCCAGGCCGGGAAGCAGAATACCATGTGAATTTTTTTTCAGGATACTTATCACTATGCATGATGTTTTGTTTGTTACGAGGATAGTAATGAGAGAAGAAGCTCCCAAAGTCTTCCTTGGAATGACTGTCCGTCCCATGGATATTTGGGACAGACGGCGGGTGGCTTGTATTGAGCCGATAGCAGGTATGTTTAGTTCTCTTATCCAAACCTAAAATTACTCAATTCCAGCCAGCCAAACAGGAACATAATAACGCTGATTGCCAGCATTATGACACCCGAGATCCGGATATACCTATTTATCTGGTCGGATGACTTCGGTTGCAGGAGAATATCCCGTGTCTGCTCCCAATAGACAAGCCGGATGCCGATGGCATATACTATCATGAAACTCCAAAGTGAGAAGAGAAGTCTGACCCAGGAGAAGGGGATGAAGGATAAAATCAGACAGGGAATAGAAAACAGGAAAAAGTACTTTAAAATATTTCGAATGGCTGGTGGTGGTTGGTCCGATTTCGCCTGCTGTAGCAGATACCGGCTGAAATGACCGGTTTTCAATAGCAAGTAAACACCGGCTGTAAGTACCAGAACACCAAGCACTACATAATAAATGGTAAACCATTTGGCTGCGAATGATTCCATCAGAAGGTAAGGAGTAGTTAATTAGGAATTAATTGGTGGTATTGGGTAAGGGTCCATCATAGTCATGAGTCTTGAGTTGTGAGTTTTGAGCAGGCAGAAGGGAGTTCAAAGGGGTTTACTTTCAGCCTTTAGCTTTCACCTTTCAATCGCACAAGGCTTTGGTGGACAGGCATCGCAACGAGATGCAAAGATTGAAATCAGGCCTTGACAATCATACCCTGAGCCGTCACTTTCCAGCCTCCAGCCTCCAGCCTCCAGCCT
>CALJMB010000149.1 GCA_937982515.1 uncultured Balneolaceae bacterium | reverse complement strand
GATCACAGGGAGACACCATGCGCATGGTACAGTTTCCGCCTACTGCTACCGCCCACTGCTTACTGCTTACTGCTTACTGCTTACTGCCCACTGCTTACTGCTTACTGTTCCCTCCCCACCGCCTTCTGCTTCTTCATTCGTTCGTACACCATGAATGACAGACCGTGGTGATCTTCTCTTTTGATCTCTTTCCACACAGTGCCGATTTTATCCCGGTATTCCGGAAAGTAAGTGTCGCCTTCGTACTCCTGATGGATTAACGTAACAAACAGCTTATCGGCTTCGGGCAGCAGTTGGCGATAGATTTCTCCCCCGCCAATAACAAACACGATCTCTTCTTTTTTCAGATAATCTAAAGCATCTTCGATAGAAGAAAATGCGGGAACGTGGCTGTAGGTCCGGGTACGGCTCAGCACTACATTTTCTCTTCCCGGAAGTGGTTTTTCATTGAGGCTCTCAAAAACGCCCCGTCCCATCAGCATAGGATGCCCCATAGTAATGCTCCTGAAGTATTTTAAATCTTCCGGATAGTGCCAGGGGAGCTTTCCATCCCGCCCTATGACCAGGTTGGGATCGTGGGCTACAATAAAAGCCAGTTTCATACCGCCACTTCAAATTTTATGCCCGGATGGGGATTATAGTTTTCCAGCTTAAAATCTTCGAAAGTCAGCTCATCTACAGGCTTGGGAGTAATGTGCAGAGTGGGCAACTCGCGTGGCTCTCTGGTAAGCTGTTCTCTCAGGCCGTCGACATGATTTTCGTAAATATGTGCGTCGACAATGGTATGGGCAAACTGTCCGTACTCCAGCCCTACTTCGTTGGCAATAGCCATAGTCAAAGCCGAGTAACAGGCCAGGTTGAATGGAATACCAAGAGCGATATCTCCCGATCGCTGAGTGAGATGACAGTTTAACTTGCCATCGGAAACATTGAAAATGTACATCACGTGGCATGGTGGCAGCGCCATCTGATCGAGCAAGCCGGGATGCCACGCGCTGACTACAATTCTCCTGCTGTTGGGATTCTCTTTCAGCATGGTTATGGCGCGCTGCAGCTGGTCGAACTCCTTTTTGACCCAGCCGGTTTGTATAATATGAGAAGCATCTCCCTCAAAACGCACTTCCTCTTCCTCATAATAGGGAAACCGGCGCCACATCACAGGATATATGGGCCCCACATAACCATCCTCATCGGCCCAGGCGTCCCAGATATGGCAGTCGTTTTCATCCCGAAGCCAGCGGATGTGATCTTCTCCCCTCAAATACCACAACAACTCTAAGACAACCGACCGGAAATATACCTTCTTAGTTGTAAGTAACGGGAATCCTTCTGACAGGTCCACTTTATAAAATTCTGAAAAGCTTGAAATGGTATCTATACCGGTTCGGTTCTCCTTTCGGACACCGTTGTCTAGTACGTTTCTCACCAAGTCCAGATAGGCCTTCATAGTCAATAATATTAGTTATGTGTTTAGAGATTACGTACTGCGTGCAGCGTATGGCGTATTTCCATGACTCCGGAATACGCACTGTGTAACACGCAATACTTACTTAAAGAATTACTCCCTGAAGCAATAGTAATGCTATGGAAAAGTAGATAATGATTCCGGTTACATCAACCAGGGTTGCCACAAACGGCGCAGAAGTAACAGCGGGATCCATACCTAATTTTGACATAACAAAAGGTAACATGGAACCGCTCAAATTGCCAAATACAACTACGCCTACCAAACTCAACCCCACGGTAAGTACCTGCAAGACAAGTTTAAGAGAGAATTCGTCACCCCTGAGCATCATCCAGTTGGCGATAACCACCGAGCCGAACAGGCCCAGGATCGTTCCCAGGATCAGGCCCGAAATCAATTCCCTTTTCAAAACCATCTTCCACTCGCTGAGCTGAATATCGTCCGTTGAAATAGCCCGGATGATGAGCGTGGCCGCCTGCGAGCCCGAGTTACCCCCGCTGGAGATAATCATCGGAATAAACAGAACGAGGAAAGCCGCCGCTGCCTCGAGAGCTTCTTCATAGCTGGCCAGGGCGGTAACGGTAAACATCTGCCCCAGGAACAGCAAAGTGAGCCAGCCCACCCGCTTCTTTACCATCTGCATGATGGATGTTTCAGAATAGTAGGTATCCAGGGCGCTCATACCTGCCATCAACTGCATATCTTCGGTGGTCTCCTCCTCGGCTACGTCGATCACGTCATCTATGGTTACAATGCCTACCAGTATGCCATCCGAATCGACTACCGGCATGGCGACGCGGTCGTATTTACTGAGCATTTTTACGGCATATTCCTGGTCATCGAAAGCGCTGAGGGCCTCGAAATTCTCATCCATCAGCGAAGCTATGGTATCTTCGGGGTCAGCCAGTATCAGTTCGTTTAAGCGCAGGTCATCGATCAGTTTTTCCTCTTCATCTACCACATAAATAACGTTGACGGTTTCCACGCTGTGCCCGAACTTACGAATGTGCTCCATACTTTTTTGTATGGTCCAGTCTTTCTTAACCCGCACGTAACGGGGCGTCATCAACCGGCCTATACTTTCTTCGGGGTAGCCCAGAAGCTTCTGAACCTGCCGGCGGTCTTCTGCTTTCAGGGAGTTCATCACCCGCTGGGTCAGGTGGCCGGGCAGTTCCTCCATCAGCGCTACCTGTTCGTCGGGCTGAAGGTTCGACATCACATCGCTCAGCTGCTGGGCTGTAAACATATCCAGCAGTTCGGCTCCCTTTCCGGCACTTAAATATGAAAAGGCTTCGGCCGCTTTCTGTTTTTTGAGAAGCCTGAAGATGACTACGGCAACTTCATTATCGATCTTTTCCAGCAGCTCAGAGACGTCAACGGCAGGCACATCGTTCAGCACATCCTTTAAGGCGACCCAGTCCTTGGCCTTGATTAATTCGTCAAATTCAGGTTTTAGGAGATCGACGATCATACATACGGGTGTTAGATGAGTGCCAGATTGCCCGATACCCCAAAAGTACCTGGCATCCCGGACCGGATTGTATCTGGGAATCGCATAGGAAGATAATAAAAACGAAACATCAATCTTAATGAAGAGAGTATTAATTTTTATAAGTTAACCGGAGTTCAAACCGATAAGAATCCCGGCTCCGAAACCTGCCCTGGCAACCGCGCTAGCGTGTGGACACACCTCCGGCCGCCCTTTTGTCCAGCTGATAAACAAGCACCCAACAAGCCTGTCGGGAAGCCCGATCAGGTACGTAGCAAGCCGCATTATTTTTCCGAGGGAGGCTGCAATTATGACCTTAATTAAATATAGTAGTAACTATGTACCAAAGATAGTTACTACTATACGAGGACAATAGTTACTACTATATGATGACGATAGTTATAACTATATGGTGTATATAGCAGTAACTATATAGCGAACATAGTTACTACTATATGCGCTCATAGCGGAAAAAGCCGCAAACAGACAAACCGTACAGGCCTGTTCAGCACTCAGCTTAAAACCTGATCCAATCCTTATCTTCCAGCCATTGAATGGCAGCGGGGAGCAGAATCCATGCGGTAAGCAGGGTCATGCCAATGCCGATAACAGCCATTAATCCCAGTGACTGAAGGCCCGGATGATTGGTGAAGATAAGGCCGGAAAAACCGAGCATGGTTGTCACCGAAGCCATAGTAATGTGCTGCCCTGTGCTGGACAAGACATTCCACATGCTGTTCTTACCCTCATCTCTGTAACGGTGGGCCAAATGCACACCGTTATCTTCCCCGATACCGAGAATAGCCGGCAATACTACCAGATTGTAAAAGTTAAACATTAAACCCGTAAGCATCATGATGCCGAAAAGCCAGGCCATTCCTACAACCAGCGGAAGCATACCGATGAGCGTCCACCGAAAGGAGCGGAATGAAAAGTACATCAAGAGGAAGACCATCAGGAAGGTAGCCCCTACCATCCATGGGCTTTCGCTGCGCATCAGCTCCAACATCTCCGCGGCGATGATGGAGGTACTGGCCGCGTAATAGGTCTTTCCATTTTCAAGGGTTACCTGGCCCACGTCATTCTTAAATGCAATAGACTGTCTTCCGTCCGAAAGGCCAACACTGGGATACACAATCACAAAATTACCCACTTCCCCTTCTTTGGTAACAAACTGGTTTTTATAATACTCCGGTATATCATCTATTGCCAACGGTTCAGTGGTTTGGGCCGCCCGGCGGAGCTTGTCTAACCGGGAATCTTTTTGTCCCTGGATAAACGGGTCGTCTAGCAGCTGTCGGATCTTCGCAATTCTCTCCAGCTTCTCGTTAGCTCCGGCCTCTGTAGGAGGGAAACGCTCCGGCAGCGCTTCCACATCCAGTATAGTGGGGCTGGTAGTATCTGCGCGCATACGGGCACGCAACGTATCCATAATCTCAATTACATCTTCCTGACTGTCGGCCAGTATATAGGCGGGATTTCTTCTGTCAGAATTTGAATTCGAAACCTGATTTGCCAGTTCCCTGAACGACTCATACTCCGGGAATTCCGGTTCCAGCTCCCCGAATTCATACTGAAATTTCAGATGCTGATGATTAAATGTTACCAGCATGGTGGCGATGACCCCTATCGAAAGAATTGTACGGGCAAAAGGAAACCGACGCGGGGTGGAAGCGCTGTGATCCGCTTCATTTTCATTGAGCAGAATCCAGCCAAACCTTTCCATGATCGCCAATAGTGAAGGCAAAACAAACAACATGCATATCAGTGCCATTATAATACCGGACCCCGCTATATATCCGAACTCCGAAAATCCTCTGAATCTTGCAATGACCAACACGAACAGAGAGAAGGATGTGGTCAAACCACTGACAACAATAGCGGCGCCGGTTCTGTCATAGGTGGTATGCAGGGAATCCAGAACATTCAACCCCGTCGACCGGAACTCGATGTACCGGGCGTAGAAGTGTATGCCGTAATCAATCCCCATACCGAAGAGAATGACAAACAGTACCGATGTCATGGTATTCAGCGTACCGAGTACCACATACGTAAGGCCGAAGGTCCACAACAGGCTTATTAGCAGAGGAATGCCGATAATCAGTACCGGAACCGGCATTCTGATCAGATGATGAAAGAAATTGTGGTATTGATCGGCTGTACTCCCACGCCGGTAGTTGATATACTTTTTAATAAAAAAGTAAAGCATCACCAAAAGAACGACGCTGGAAATCCCGGAAGCAAAGCTGTTAAATACGTCATTCATGATTGAATCCAGCTCGTTGAGGTGCCGTTTTAACCGCCCTCCGTACCGTACTTCCATATCCTCGTTGTACGACTGTGGATTCATAGCGACAATCAGTGAATCGTAGGCGGCGAACATATCCTCCAGGTAGCTTATGTTGCTTTTGGAACCCGTTGGATAGAACCTTATCAGGGCTACGGTACTGTCTTTGCTTATCGGATATTCTGAAGGAATGATGGAATCGTAGGTTTCCTCAAAACGGGCCAGCTTCTCTTCGTCACTCTCACCTTCTCCCTCGCTTTCCGACCCCTCTTCTTCCCCAAAATCGATATAAAATGGATTAGCCTTTTCTTTTGCTCCCTGAATTTCACCCTGCAGGTATTCAGTTATCTCCTGCAACTCGCTGAAAGTGGCAAAATAGAGCGCATTGTCTTTCAGAACATCTGTTTCTTTTCTGAATTCGGCGCGTTCAAAAAAATAATTATCCGTACCCGAATCGTACAGTTCCAGGCTCCTGTCGATGAGGTCTTCGGCAAAGCGTTTGTTGTCTTCAAAGCTGGGAGATTTTATCACAACGTCCATTGGCGTCTCCCCGCCTACCGTTTCCTGAAGCTTTTCCAGTGCAAGTACATGCTCGTTGGTCTCGGGCAGTAAGTTAGCTATATCGGTATCTATTCTCAGCTGAAGAGCGAAGTACCCTGCTACTACGGCAAGTATTGAGGCAGCTCCCAGTACTGAAAACGGATGCCTGTAATTGATAAGAATGAGAGGACGAAAGAAGCTTAAAATTTTCTGCATTAACGTTAATGATATTAGTTGGCAAAAATGAAGCCGTGAATTTACGTAAATTAGCTGAACTTATTCAGCCTGATTAGCGGCTTTCGGGCAGCAGCATGATGTC
This sequence comes from uncultured Balneolaceae bacterium, assembly GCA_937982515.1. Taxonomy (GTDB): domain Bacteria; phylum Bacteroidota; class Rhodothermia; order Balneolales; family Balneolaceae; genus CALJMB01. The sequence goes on along the minus strand of CALJMB010000149.1, from coordinate 6,904 downwards.
ATCATAGTCTGCCTTGACAAAGCTGCCGGTACTGTCTCCGTCGCTTAAGATCAGTATAGCCAGGGGCTTCTCGGGGGGATGGTCTCCAAACAATCTCTTGTAGTCCTCCACAATATTTCGTTTAAAAGTAACCCATCGGCCTTTCTCGCTTTCTCCGGATTCTACCACTACTATTTTCTGGTTCCCGAAGAACTTGGACAGCTCCGTACCCTTCGGCAGGCTGCTGCTCCAGGTGTACCGGATGGATTTGGGTACTTTCCTGAATAAGACCCGCCCCAGGTCGAACACAACGTATATACTGGCAACAGAATCATTGCGGTTATCATCGTCCTCACTGGCATTTACCGGAAGCACATGGGCCCGCACTTTCCACGTAAGCACGGGGGTTTCATAGATATTGATCTCCTCCTTATTTATAAGCGGATAGTTGATATGCTTGGCTCTGGTACCCTGATAGCGCAAAAATTTATTCCCGTTTTCTTCCAGAACCTTATAGTTGTAGTCTGATATAAAATCGGAATCATAATTGATCAGTTTGTCATTTCCGTCCCGATCATACCATGCGCTGGGAATGGTATTGATAAAGTCCTGTTCGAAATTTTCCAATACAGTTGCACCCTCTTTTTGCACTGTTGACTGGGCAGCAACCGTATGGCTTAGAACTAACAGAGCGGCAATGTGTAGTAGATAGCAGCGTTTTGTGAACAAAATATCGGATTAGAGTTAGTGTTTTGGTTATGTCTTAACCAGAAGATCCTGCATACTTCTTTTCATAGTGCCTGTATTTATAGTACCTGGATAATGCGAATTCAGGATGAAAATTCTACGTTACAGCCTGCCTACGGGCTTTACGGCCACGGGTTAATCCTCGCTCTGGTGCGGGAGGGCAGCAGAGCACCGGGACGAGATAGCACCCGTACCACCACAGGTTGCCGGGCAATATCTCATTTTCTTATCTCGAACTCACATCGAATAATTTCAGGGGTGTAACGTCTGAAGTCCAAACTTATTGGTTTACAGTCAGATCGACTATTTCATAACCTCTTACCTGTCAATGCTGTTCTGGCTAATACCCTAGCAGGGACTCGCCCCGCTCCCGGAGGCGCGCCGATTGTCAACACGTCCTAACAATAAACCTAATATTGGTTATATTGGGAGCCATTTGAAATTGATGAAAACTACTGAAATTTCCATACTATGAGTTCAAACGATTCTTCCGTCACTGTGCCTGGCAAGGTTAGTTGCCTCGTTGTAACGGCCAACCGCAGAGAGTTGCTTAAGCGCGCGCTGTACGCTTATAAAAATCAAACATACCCGAACAAAGAACTGGTTATTGTAGATAACGGAGAGGACAAGATAGATGATCTTTTAAGCGACTTTAGTATGGATGAAGTCCGGTATGTGTACGTTAAGCCCTCTCCCGACAATATCCTGGGTGATCTGAGAAATATATCTCTCGAACATGCTACCGGGCAGTTTCTAACCTGCTGGGATGACGACGACTGGTACCATCCCAAACGAATTGAAACCCAGGTTAACGTTCTGGAGGAAGGGTACGACGCCTGCTGCCTGACAGGCAACTTGTTCCACATCGATGCTGAAGAATTCATACACCATCCGTACCGGGGGGCCTTGCCCGGGGGATCTCCCAATTCCATCATGCACAGAAAAAGCGATGAAATACGATATCCCAGCCTTCGAAGAGATGAAGACACAGTATACCTGAACCAATGGCAAAAAAAGCGATATAAAAAACTATCGCTGGATTATTCCTATCTGCTTGTGCGATGTTTCCACGGGTCTAATACCTGGGAAAGGGAACATTTTTTGAGGCGACTGAGGAACAACCCCATCAGCCTTGCCCGGTATGTCTGGCATGCTAAAATACGCGGAAATATTTTCGGCCACCCAAAGTTCACATTGACCGATAAAGAGAAGCAATCGTTTCAGATGTTTTTAAAAGATTCCGCCAGCTTCAGCCTCATTTAGAACGATGCCCGGGGTGGAATTCTAACTTAATTTTCTGCTTTTTACCTACATGAAAGAATCTCTGCGTCAGAACGTTTACCATTACCGGGCAAAACTCAGAGCATTTTCCAACACACCGCATGGAAAGCGTCTCCTGAGAGCGGGACGCTATCTGATGCAGATCCTGATTACAGGCGTTATTGTTTATCAGCTATCTGTGATTGGCTGGAACGCATTCTTTCGCTCTCTTCCTTCCCACCCGCTCTATTATCTGCTGTTTCTGGCCATCTACTTTATGCTGCCTTTGAGCGAGGTTTTTGCCTATAAAATATGCTGGGGGATACCATATTTTAAAAGTATTCCCATCTTTATCCAAAAAAGGATCTTCAATAAAGACGTAATGGGGTATTCAGGGGAGTTAGTGCTGATGCAGTGGGCTGCCAAGTCGCTGTCTGTTTCCGGGAAACAGATTTTTAAGGATATCCGGGATATGAACATCATTTCTTCAGCGGCCTCTACCTTTGTTGCCCTTGGCATGCTCCTTATTTTGATAACAACCGATAAGATCCGGGCATTCGACTATATCTTCTCATGGAACTCCGGAGACTATATTATAATGGCCGGCGTGGGCGTGGCTATTATATGGGCTGGGCTTCGATTCAGGAAGTATCTGTTCTCCATGGCGTTCAATATTGCAGGGCCTGTATTTCTTCTCCACGCGATACGGATGGTATTGATATATTGCGCACAGATTTTGCAGTGGTACATTGTGCTGCCGGATATCGGGCTGGATATATGGTTTACGTTTTTGAGTGTCAATATCATTATCAGCCGCATCCCGTTCATTCCAAACGCCGAGCTCGTTTCAACCGGTGCTAATATAGGGCTTGCCAAAGTACTCGACGCCCCTGTAGCTGCTGTGGCAGGGTTATTCCTGGTACATAACGTGCTGGATAAAATACTTAACCTCCTATTTTATCTCTTCTTCACTTACGCCAAAAAAACGGATGGAAAAACCTACGTGGTAACAGAAACCGACAGGCCTTAGAGTTGTTACCAGTTCATTCGTATGATTTATAGGGAGACCATTAAAACACAAAACCACTAATTATTTTGTGTTTTAGCGGCCATACACCCATACTACTTTTTGCCAGTTGTGACCCTAATAAGACAAAAATCCGTTCCAGCTTATACCAACCATAACACCCAGGTTATCTTTGTATAGTTCTCCCATATCTGAGCCAATAGACAGATTGATTCCGAGCCCTTCTCCCCCGACGGGTTCATACCGGAAATCCAGCAAGAAGGAATACTGATCTTTGCGAAACCGGCTTCGCGGAACATCGAAGCCTTCCTGAGTCCAATCTTCGCGCATGCCATAATTGCGCGTATAAGTAGCTAACGCTCTGTAGGCGATACGTGAAGTCAGATGTCCCTTAAAACCCAGATGATGACCAACGAGTACACTATTGACGATTCTGTCCAGCTCTTTATCATAAACGATGAGCGGTGTGCCTAATACCCGGTGCTCGTGAGTCCAGCCGCTTTTATACAGGCCGTTGTGGTAATAGTGAGCCCGGCCGACGATTTCGCCTTTCTTGGAATCCTGCTGTATGGTGTTGATGTGCTCGTACGTTATCCCCTCAATTACTCCTTCCTGGCCGGGCAGCCGCACGTTGGCCCCCCATACTCCGTCCCAGGGACTTCGAAACCGGGTCGATACTTTGTCTTCCAGATAAAACATACGCGTAAGAGAAAGGGAGAAGTTTTTGAACCGGTACAATGCCGCAAACTCGTAAGCCGCAACGGAATTTCCCAGCACATTATCCTTTTCAATTCCTGGCGCATCGCTGCTGTCGGGAGCTCCCGAACCGGTAATAACCCGGAGGTAGTCTTCAAATGACTGTGGGAGCCGGGTCGATCCTCTGCTTCCTCCCCATACCACGTTATGCACAAACCCTCCGGTACCGGAAAAATTTCCGATGTTAAATCTCAGGTACAAATATTTTTGGTGGAGGTACGGTTCATCCACATACCGGTTTCCTGAAAACCTGCCATGGGTAAATAATCCTTTGTACTGTAAAAACCCGCTCAGACCGGGAACGTTGACAAACTCCGGATTGGAGAGGCTGATTTTGGTAACCGGGACAGCATTGTTACTGACCATCATGGAACCGGCAGAAAGTTCGTGATTATTACTGCCGACAGGCTGCTTAAAACGCCCGGCATCAAGCCGGAAAGTGTAGTAATCTGCACGAATATACAGCTCCGTAAAGTGGATGCTTTCCTGCTCAGACAACCTGAACACGGCGTTTGCTCCGGCCCGTAACGAAAAATCCCGGAGCTCCCCCAATACAGTATGCGCGCCCAATTCATTTATAAAATTTGTACTTTCAAGGTCAACTTTGCCCAGCCTGTTTGCATGCAGCCAAAAAGGCAGCTGATCTGCCGTACCGGCGAACACGCTGGAACGGTAATTGAATACAAAATCTGCATCCTGGGCAAACAATATGTTCGTGGAATAGGCATCAGCTGAAAATAAACCTGCCAGGAGTAGTATGGCTTTTAATTTACTGGCTGTAGAAAACATAACACAATAAGGCTACCGGCCTTGTCAATTCAAAAAAGATTTCACCAAAGAAGTCCGTACACATAGATCTCTGTACATAACATGGCAAAGTATACAAAATATAAAAGAATTCTATTGTCCGTTCTCGCCATCAATGCGCTGCTGGTAAGCACTCATGAAGGGGAATTCTGGCCGTTTAGCATATTTCCTATGTTCTCTCAGGGAGGCCATCCCTGGACACGCGGGGTAGTACAGGAGCTTGATACCATCACCCCGGATGTATGGGATGTAAAACCGCTCGAAGAAGTAAGGCCCGGTGTCATCTCCCTGGATGCACACGGAATTGACCAGATTGATTATGCTAATTTCATGTCCAAGACGAAAGTATGGGATCAAAAAAGGCTGCGCGCCCTTGCCGGCATGCTGCAAGCCTCCAAAAACATCTCAGGCGGCAAATATTGGCTGCTCACCAGGGTAGAGGGCTTTTTAACCGAAGAAGATTCTGTTGTCGTTAACGCTATCCCTATGTTTTTGGTCTCGGCCGATACGCTTATCAAAAACCCTAACATCTTTAACCCGCAGAAGGATGAATTCACTCATTAAAAATCTGTTTACGTTGGATGATCCCGATTCCTTTGGCGTGAAAGCCTATCTGCGTCTGTTTGAACTTTTTACAGCCACCTATACTATTATTTATGCGTGGAAGTGGGGATCCTATATACCGCGCATCAGCGATGTAGTTCTCCCCCTCGGATTGGCCCATTACATAGACGTAAGTATCTTTTTTGGAGATGTGATGCCTTGGGTACTCGCTTCTATACTGACGTTAGTGACGCTGGCTGCTTTTCTGTTCAGGAAATACAGCTGGCTTTACCTTCCGGCCTTCTTCCTGCTGCAGTTGCTATACGCCATCCGCTTCTCTTTGGGAGAAATTCCCCACAGTTCGAATCTCGTCGGCTTCAGCCTGCTTGGCTTGGGACTTGGTTTTGCTTTCTTTGACAAGAACAGACAAGCTCTTCATTTCGCCTATGGATTTGTGATTTTCTTCGCCGGCCTCGGTTATACTACTGCTGCTTTTTGCAAGCTTATAGGAACGGGCTTTCACTGGGTTGACGGAGCCCACTTGTGGCTGTGGATCGCTGAAAAGTCCACGGACGTACTTTCTGCGGAGGGTTCTTACAACCTCAACTTGCTTCAGATGATTGCGTTGGATAAGCGGATTTACGCCACACTCATTCTTTTAACGGGAATCGTTACCGAGTTCTTTGCCTTTCTTATCTGGTGGAAAAAAGCCAGGCCCTTCGTTACCCTGGCCCTGATCGGCATGCATATAGGCATTTACCTGGCTATGAATATTTTCTTTCTTCCTTACATGATTGAATTTGTTATCATAGGATTTCCCCTCTATATCCTCTTTGACAAACTCAATAAAAAATTCAACCTGGAACACAGGCTCTCTGTCAGCTACTGAATGAAGTCCCGAAGGGAGGATACTGACAATTACTTATATGAGATTTCATTCTATGATATCTGGATATTTACGGCCTTGTGTAGGCCCTCCTGCCAAGGCCTGACATCCCCGGAAGCGAAGGGGATGCCAGTGGCAGAGTCAACAAACTCCCTCTGCATTCTGGCCAGTACCTGCCCCTCCCTTCCGGGCGTATCCTCCACCGTTACGGGGATCCCCCGACTGCATCAAGCCCAAACCTGGCGACACTCCACTCGGGACGACAGGCTTTACTACAGGATAATAAAAGCCTTTGAGAAGGATAGCGATTGCCCTGGCTCAAAATGACAAGCCTTGTTAAGTAATAGGATGGAAAAGCCTTGGCTCGGGATGACAGATTTTACCCTGCCACGGCAGGCAGCTTCCCGGTATTAAGGAAAGAATCAGTTTTCCTATTACTCCAGGGTGGCAGTCTTTGAACCTGCCGCCACGTTTTGTACTACTTCCCGGTCTTTATCTTTAATTAACCTGTTCCACGTTCGCTCGGCAAACTCAAAAAAAGGTTGTTTTTGGTGATACCAGCCAAAGTGGAGGCAATAAGGTGTGGTTTGCAGATAATCTCCTTTTCCGGGAAAAAGTGTAAAGAAGCGGGTTAGAAGATTGCGCAGCCATTTTGCTTTCAAACCCCGCAGATTATAAACCAGCTCATCACAATAGTAAGTGCATACCACGTATTCGAAATCGGGGTCATGAGATGTGAGGTCACTTATATAATCAAGCTGAGGGCTGGTATGCCCCTGCAACCATGGATAGACGGGAATATCTAACTTAGACATAGCCATTGCCATACTCCATTCGCACGATTCTTCACTGCGTCCATGTTCCAGTGTGCGGCTCCGGAAATGAGTTTCATGTTTACT
>CALJMB010000148.1 GCA_937982515.1 uncultured Balneolaceae bacterium | reverse complement strand
AAGATAGCCGTAGCAGGCAGAGCGTAACAGCTCTGTATTTGAAGAGTGCCAGGGCGTAGTTCTACATAGTGTAGTAACAATAATGGCCGGTGGCCTATTGGGAAGACATCAAAGCATAGGGACCACAGTACAACCGGCCTCTCCTCTTGCAGCAAAGCGCTGTTTGCATCCCGCGTGTCAGGTCTTGCCCTGAAACCTGAAGATAAGATAACCGATCAGGAAAATGACCAATAGAATCAGGATGAAGGCCGTCCAGAAGCCTGCTTTAAAAATTCCTTTGATTAAATCACACCCGGAGAGTAAAAACAGGCTGCATAACAGCAGCGGGATTAATAGTCTATGAAGTGTCATATGTCTTTCTATTTAAGGCTGATTTGTGGTTCAGATACTGAAATATGAGCCAGCTTAGGGCTGCCCAGGCCAAGCCGACCGCCCAACCCGCGAGAACATCTGTCGGATAATGAACCCCCAGATATACTCTGCTTATTCCAACCAGGATGGTAGCTGTCAAAGCAACCAGTGTAACATAGATCTTTGATCTTTTGCGTTTCAGCATGGGAGCCACCATGGAAGCCAGTGACAAATAAACCACTGCGGACATCATCGCGTGCCCGCTTGGATAACTTCCCGAGGCTACCTCCGTCAGATGCGGCACTGAATCAGGGCGCTCTCTGATGAACAGGTATTTTAATCCAACAACCAAAAGAACACCCGCTACTGATGTTAATGCAATTAGCAAGGCCTGCCTGTGCCGTTTATTTAATATCAGGAAACCTACAACAGACAGAATTAAAACAACCAGTACAGCTGTACTGCCTAGCGAAGAAAAATCACGCATGGCTGTCTCTAGCCACTTGGGACCAATAGGATCGGACAGATCATCGGGATTCCGCAGGGCGGTAAGCACCTGGTTATCAAAGGATAAAATATCGCCCTCTGTTACCTTGTCAGCCAATTCGAAAAAGGCCCAGCATCCCAGCACAACAACAAGTGAAGCTATGATTATAGTAGCCTCTCTGAACGTTAGCCCGAACATAAAGGCCATCCTGTATGTATACTACTGAACAATGTGTGTTTCAAGCCCTTTAACCGTGACCCGGTAATGCCGGCGTATGTGAGGTGAAAAGCCAAAGGCTTCTCACTTCTTCCTCATTATTATTTGTTATTGGAGCTCCTGTTTAAAGTGATTAATTATTCCTCCCAGGAGTACAGCTTTTTTCTGACGTTTGCTCAGGCTATGTTTAACCTTGTATTGCTTGTCTTTGGTTTTATTGAAGATATAAATATCCTCATCATTCTCAACAGCGCTTCTGATATTTTCTACCGACAGAATATCTCCCTGGTCTATATCACCATAGTCTTCGTCCCTGATGAATTCCAGAGGCAGAATACCAAAATTTGCCAGGTTTTGCCATCCAATACGGGCGTAGCTTTTAGCAATTACTGCATATTGCCCCAGATATCGCGGTGCAATAGCCGCATGTTCGCGGCTGGACCCCTGGGCATAGTTATCTCCGGCTACAACTACATGGCCCCCATAAGTATTTCTCGCTTCCATAGCCCGGTCATAAAAACTCTTGTCTATAACAGACAGGGTGAATTTGCTTATTTCTGGGATATTACTTCTGAAGGGAAGCACCTCGGCTCCGGCCCTTAAAATTTCATCAGTAGAGATATCATCTTCCATCTTCAGCAATACAGGCACTTCAAAATCTTTCAATTCTTCAAAATCAGGCATCTTACTGATATTTGGGCCCTTGACCAGCTTTACCTTTTTATGCCCGTTTATTACAGGGGGATGCAGCAGATCTTTATTTATGATAACTTCTTTCGGCTGTTCAAATACCGGATAGGTCATTCCGAAAAGATCTTCCAGATCACGCGGATCCGTAATCTTACCGGTCAGAGCGGAAGCAGCGGCTGTTTCAGGGCTGACCAAAAACACGGAATCCTCCTCGGTGCCCGACCGATTCAGGAAATTCCGGGGTACTGTCCGAAGGCTATTACGTCCACTGGCCGGAGCTTGCCCCATGCCAATACAGCCATTACAACCCGGCTGGTGAATACGTGCACCCGCCTGTATAAGATTAAGCATTACTCCGTTCTGAACCATGTTTTCTACGATCTGGCGGGAGGTCGGGTTGATATCGAAAGAGATCTCATCTTTTACCCTGCGCCCCTTTACTATTTCTGCGGCCATCCAAAAATCCCGATATCCGGGATTGGCAGAAGAGCCTATGTAGCTTTGGTAAATAGGATCGCCTTCCACCTCCCGCACCGGTACAACATTACCCGGGCTGCTGGGTAGTGCGATGAGTGGCACTATGTTGTCGAGTATTACCTCTTCATACTTATCATACTCTGCTCCTTCATCAGGTAAAAGCTCGGTGAATTCATCCTCCCGGCCTTGCAGTTTCATAAACCGGTGTACTTCTTCATCGGCAGGGAAAACGGTTGTGGTAGCTCCCATCTCTGTGCCCATGTTGGCGATGACATGCCGATCCATGGTTGAGAGATCCTGCAACCCATCACCGAAATACTCCAGGATGTATCCTACGGCCCCTTCAACATTGTAACGCCGAAGCATTTCCAGGACAACATCTTTTGCACTGACCCAGTCGGGCAGGTTACCTTTCAACTCCACGCCGAGAACCTTGGGCATTCTTAGATACAGCGGCTCCCCGGCAATTGAAAAAGCCACGTCCAAACCTCCTGAACCTATGGCCAGCATTCCCATACATCCCGAAGCAGGCGTATGGCTGTCGGATCCGGCCAGCGTCTTACCCGGACGGGCAAACCGTTCGGTATGTATGGGATGACTGACGCCATTGCCAGGCCTGCTATACCATAACCCAAACCGGTCGGCTGCAGATTTCAGAAACAGATGGTCATCGGGATTTTTATTATCGGTCTGTAGCAGGTTATGATCTATATACTGGCAGGAAACTTCGGTTCGCGCCCGGTCTAGCTGCATGGCTTCTAATTCCAGCATAACCATGGTTCCGGTAGCGTCTTGGGTAAGTGTTTGATCAATTTTCAACCCGATCTCTTCGCCGGCTTCCATGGTGCCGTCAACCAGGTGACTTTGTATTAGTTTCTGTGTAACATTCAGTGCCTTATTCATATAGCTGAATTCTCTTTATTTATTTATTTTACATCAGATCATTACCTGATCTCTTATATGCGGGATGGCGTTTTTAATTAAAAGCTCAATCACAAGAAATAGTTTCATTCTGATATCTCCTGACGAATTAAAAATTCTACGCACAAAAAATGGGGAAAATCGCTGAAACAGAGTCATTTGAGCTAAATAACCCTTAGGTTTTATTAAATTTTTTCTTAACTATCATAACAATAAACGGCTTAAGGCTTAATTTGGTTATATGAACACAAACGAGGTGGTAACTGCACTTGCTAAAAGCCGGGATATGAGTAAAACAGAAACCAGACAATTGCTTGATGTTATCTTACAGACGTTTAATGACCATCTTGCAAGAGGCCAAAGTTTTACTGTTCCCGGGCTAGGTACGTTTAGTACCCATACCAGGGAACCGCGCCGTTCTTATAATCCACATTACAAACAATACATAATGCTTCCCCCGAAAAGGGTGATAGATTTCAGTCCCAGCAAAGGATTGAAGGAAGGCTTAAAGCAAGCGGAGACAGAAGATGAGTGAAAAAATCACATTCCAGGAATTGATTGATTCTATTGCAGACCAGACCAATAAACCCAAACAGTTTACGTACGATTTTCTTAAAGATTTTGTAGAAATAGTTAACAGCGGGCTGGAAAGCGACGGAACTATTAGTATTGCCGGATTCGGCAAATTTAAACTTCGCCCGATGGACGAGCGGGAAGGCTACAATCCACAAACAGGTGAAAAGTTTACGATTCCTGCACACAATAAGGTGGTTTTTAAACCATATAAAGCGTTGCGTGAACTGGTAAATGCTCCATATAAACATCTGGAAGCGGAACTGCTTGATGAGACAACTCATAAGGAGCATCCACCGGTTACTCAAAAATCAGATGATTCCGCACCTGCTTCTTCACCCCTTTCCGATCCGGACAAAGGCGAACAGCCTGCCCTGGATGAGAAACAGGGAAAAGCGCCTTGGGAACAGCCTGCCGAAGAATCCGAAGAAAGCCACAACAGCCTTCGATCTGATGATGACCAGAGCCGGGAAGTGGAATTCAGCGACGACGATATTGTAGAGTTTTCGCCGGATATAAAGATAACAAACTATGAAAAGTTAAAATCGTCTGGCTCTTCATCTGAGGGAGGAAGCCGAAGGTATGACCCGGATGAACTCCGGCAAATGGCGGCCTCTTACTCACTTCAAAGATATAGACAACATAAAAGACGAGTAAAAAGGCGCATTTTATTGGCCACCGCTGCGTGCTTTGTGCTTCTGCTTTCTGTAGGGATCTGGCATTTCGGTACTTCAACCAAAGAGGGTTCGTTTGATCTCATGAAAGTTGATTTCTTTAAAACCGCCGTTGATACACATGAAGTATCTTCGCCTATACCGGGCAACTCGGATCCGTCTGCTCCGGACATCCAGATTCGGGGCAGTGAACCTGTGGCAAATTCAAATACAGGCAGGGAATCACTGAGACCGGCTTCAACAAAGCAAGTTATTACAAAGGGACAAACTCTGTGGAGCCTGGCTGGCCAACAGTATAACAATCCTTATTTATGGCCATGGATTTATGATGTAAATAAAACTTCCCTGCGAAACCCTGATCTTATACTGGCCGGTCAAACCCTAGCCATACCTTTGCCTCATGGACATAACGGAGACCTGAGCACGAACGACTCTCTTCAGGTCGCTATGGGATATATAGAGACTTATCGATGGTATAAAAACCATGGCTATTCAAAAGCAAAGTATTATCTCTATGCTGCAAGATTATATAATGGAGATATATTTGACTATACTGATGTAATCATTGATGATTCCGATCTGACTTTTGCCAATCGTGCCCGGTAGGGACCCATTGTCTTACCTTTTTATTCAACAGAACTCACCCTTTCCACAGGTAAGGAAAGGGTGAGTTTCTTTTACTAATTTTTTGAACAGGAGAAATATATGATTCGACATGTAGTAATGTGGAAATTAAAAGATGAGGCCGAGGGAGCTTCCAGGAAAAAGAATGCCGAAAAGATGAAGCTGATTCTCGAAGGCTTAAAAATAAATATAGAAGAGATAAAAAATGTTGAGGTAGGAATAAACATTGTAAAGGAAGAAAACGAAGACTCCGCTTTTGATGTTGTGCTTATTTCTGATTTTGAGACCGAGCTGGACTATACCATGTATACACGCAACGTACACTATAAGAAGGCTATGGCTTTTATAAACTCTGTAACAGACAAGTGGTTTTTTGTTGATTACAAGGTAGATATATAAGATATACGATATAAGAAGTGAGAAGTAAAAAGACAAGACGCCGTTGAATGATAACTATAATTGTCGGATAAGCCTGGCATCTGAAATTCTAAGTGTCAAGACCGTACCTTAATAAATTCAGGTATTCGGGTATCATGATTTATTTGCTCTGGCGTTTTGTTGTACCATATGAAGGCCCTTCTCACTTCTCATTCTTGCTTCTTCCACCAGTGCTTTAAAAATATTCCGTTGAAAAGGAATCTGGGGCATGTACTCCGGATGCCACTGCACACCAATCAGAAATGGATGATGCAGATACTCAATAGCCTGTATAATGCCATTCTCTTCTTCAGCAACAGCCATCAGAGAGTTTCCAATTTTATCTATGGCCTGTTTGTGCAGAGCATTTACCCATATTTCACGTGCGTTGATAATTTGATCCAGCTTACAGCCGGGTTTTATCATCACTTTTTTTTCCGGCCACACAGTATGAACCTGTGGTATTTCCGTATAAAAAGCCGTGATGTTCTGATAGAGGCTTCCTCCGAAATGAACGTTTATTAATTGAGAACCCCTGCAAATACCCAAAATGGGTATACCCGCCTCCAGGGACTCCTGCAGTAAAGTAAACTCCAGATCATCGCGCTTTCTGTCAGAGTCAGAGGCCTGAGAACGCCTTACTGATAATATGATACGAACCAGAAACAGAATCGGAAAAAGTATAACTGATAAGAACAGATAAACCCATTGCCGAAATCCTGAGGGTTTCGGTTTATCAGATGAGTCCGGTACCAACAGTTCAGCCCCGTATCGTTCAGGATTGATATCGGCTCCTCCTCCTAAGATCAGTCCATGCAGTTCACTATTCTTAATCTGTTTATTTCTGGAAGGTGAAATACGCAGAGCTCTCCCTCCCTGCAACCAAATAGCAAATCTGGTGAACCACCAGGCCGCCTCGCCTCCCCGGTCAGGTCCGGTAATTCCAATCTTAGGCTTCGGACTTCTCATCAAGATCTAACAGTATACTTATGGTTTCAGCCCATTCCTTATTAAATGAAACAAGAATCTTATCCTTCCTCATCAGATATAACTTGCTTAATCTGCGAATCATTTCTTCATCGTTAGCCAGACTTTCCACGATTAACCAGTAGCGCCATTCCTCCAGGAAGCTCCACTCCGGGTCATCAATCCGGCTGTTGGGCAACCTGTAATGAAAAGCCGGCCGGGGTTTATTCTTTTCTCCTTCCATAGCCGCTGTAACAGTCTCATTATGCAGTGTTGCCAAAATAGGCATCATATCAAGCGGCCGGTTACGGGTAGAATTAAGTTCCAGATAATCTTCTGTAAAGCGTTCTGAATCAGGGTAATAATCCACATTCAACACCATTTCGATATAGGCATTGGGGAAAGGATCTATAAATGGAGAAATCCGCCTGGAGAAATCTACTTCTAACCGATCCAGAAGCCAGGGGTATATTAGCAGAAAGGATCGGAGGTAGTTTAACAGCGTCCGGACTTTCAGATCCGGTGATTCAATATTTATATGTAATCCAAACGCATTAACCCATGATACCTTCGTTCCTTCAGCTTTGTGGCGTTGGAGTGCATTACGCAAACGCTCCAGCTTTTCCAGCTCCTCAATGGCTACAGGCGGCATGATAATTTCCAAAGGAATAAAAGTCTTAGCCACTTTATCCACTAAATCTTCAACCGATTCCATCAGTTTTTGCTCATCGGTATCCATACCGGCTTTACGGGAAGAGTTATTAACGGCCATTTTTTTTAGAATTCGGGCATCCAGCTCCACTTCAAAATCTCCCCACCTGGTATCAACAATATCGAATTGATACCGGTGCTTCTTTATTATTTCACCGCCATAACATGCCTGTATGATTCGGGCTGCTTCCTCAAGCTCCATGCCTGCAAACTCTATTTCTAATCCCACTTTTCGCAGCGTGCCGTCTGTTCGGTGTAAAATAGCAGGCAAAAAATCTTTTGTCTTTTTTTGCTCAGACATTCAGGTTATCTATGATTGGTTTGTTATAATCCCTGCAATTATTTGTTTATGAAACCTCAATTGGGAACCGAATAAAGAATTTCACACATTAAAATGTGATAGGTCAGGCACCCATTCATACTGATATGAACTCTCTGCCCAAAACCGGGTGAATTGTTCGTTACTATCAACCTATTTTAGCGTATATACCATTCACTAATGCTACCCGAACGTACATAGTTCATCACTAATCAAAGTAAACCTGGTAATTTGTAGTGTAAGATGGCCGATCAAAATGAACCGCAAGAACTCCCCATCGATGGCACGCTCGATCTGCATACATTCCGCCCGGGTGATCTGGGCACTCTGATTCCCGACTATATAGAGGCTTGTCTGGAGAAGAACATCTATCATCTGCGGATCATACATGGAAAGGGAACCGGAGCTTTGAGAAGATCCGTGCATGCACTTCTCGATCGAAACCCACATGTTGAACAGTACCGGCTGGCGGGAGATCGGAGCGGCTGGGGAGCCACGCTGGTGGATCTGAAAAAGAACGAATTTTAAATGTTAAGTTTTAAATTTTGAATTAAGTTCTGCCTGGTTCCAACCAGATAAATTTCTATCGGGCTTTATCGGTCCGATTTAACACACAAAATCTTAGTGATGTATTCAAGGTCTTCCCTGCAACGCGCCCTAATCAACCAAATCAAGCGGCTTGAGAAATCTGTTGATACTCTTTCCCGCCAAAGCAAGCGGTTATCAGGCTACCGGCTGGCGACCTTCATTTCTGGCGTAATTATCTGCTTTATAGCTGCTCAAACTCTTAATCCCTGGTTTTTTTCCGCTACACTTATCGCTTTTATTTTGGCTTTCGGGTTTTTGGTCAGTCAACATCGCAGGATTGATGCGTTTACGGAGCAGTTCTCTATATGGAAAGATATCCGCGCCACGCACCTGGCAAGGTTGAACCTGGACTGGGATGATTTGCCTGAGCCGGCTCCGGCAACAATAAACGAAGACCACCCCTTCGCAAGCGATCTGAATATTACCGGTCTCCACTCCCTCCATCAGCTTATAGACACGGCTATCTATCCCGGAGGGTCGGATAATCTCCGGCAATGGCTGACTGCAACAGAGCCGGATCCCGGTGAATTAAAGCACAGGCACAGCATCGTTCGGGAACTTACCCCCATGGCACACTTCCGGGACAGGCTGCACCTGAAGGCTGCTCTTGTACAGTCTCATAAGCTTGAAAAAGACTGGAGTATGGGAACTCTGTTGAAATGGCTGCGGCACCCCAAAAAATTCCGGTACGAACCGCCGCTGCTGATCCTGGGCTTGCTTTCGGCAACCAACCTCATACTGGTATTGCTGTGGTTGGCCGGGGTGGCAGGCCCCTACGTCTTTTTTACTTTTATCCTTTACCTGCTGATCTATAATTTCAACAGCGAGAAGATTGAGGGACTTTTCGACGATGCCTATCAAATTGAAAAACTGTTAACAAGATTCAGGTCCGTCCTTGTATATCTGGAATCGTACCCCTTCACCAACCAACCGGTACTGAAAACCTTCTGCAGTGTTTTCCAGAATCCGGATGCACGTCCCTCCCGGTATATCAGAAAGATCATTCGCCTGGCGTCTGCCGCCTCTTCACAAGCCAGTGAAATAATCTGGTTTCTTCTTAATGCCACAGTACCGTGGGATCTCTACTTTGCCTGGCGGTTACAAAACTACAAATCTGAGTTGGAACCCAAACTCACAGCCTGGCTCGATCGCTTCTACGAGCTCGAAGCTCTCTGCTCCATGGCTAATTTTGCCTGGTTGAATCCACAGTATACGTTTTCTGTGCCTGATGAAGATGAGCCAGGCCCTGTACTTGAAGCTACAGAGCTGGGGCACCCTCTGATTCCCCATCCCGAGAAAGTAACCAATAACATCACTATCAGAGAAGTCGGAGAGATACTTCTGATTACCGGTTCTAACATGGCAGGGAAAAGCACCTTCCTGCGAACGGTAGGCATCAACCTGGCACTCTGCTTTGCCGGGGCCCCTGTTAATGCAGAAGCATTCCGCACCATCCCGTTCCGGTTATTTACAAGTATTAACGTACACGACTCACTTGATCAGGGCCTTTCCCATTTCTATGCAGAAGTAAAACGCCTGAAGACTATGCTTGATGAGCTTGGCCGCCCTCACAGCTATCCTCTCTTCTTTTTTGTGGATGAGATTTTTAAAGGCACCAACAACCGGGAACGCCTCATAGGCAGTACAGCCTTTTTGAAGGAAGTAGCCGGCAAAAATGGAATAGGATTGGTCTCCACCCACGATCTTGAACTGGCCCGTTTGGAAGAAGAAATCCCAGCTCTGAGCAACTGGCATTTTGAAGAGACGATAAGAAACGGGAAAATGAGTTTTGAATATAAGTTAAAATCTGGTCCTTGTCCTACCACTAACGCGCTTAAGATCATGGAGATGGAAGGCTTACCCGTGGGGAAGGATTAAGGGGCCGGAAAACGACTTCTGATTCTAAGATGCCTCTTCCGGTTTCTGCTCTCCGTCATGGTGGCCATCTTCCAGTTGTTTAAGCGCCGTAAGTTCACCCGGCAGCGTCTTGCTTACTTTGGCTCCCAATTCTCTTAGCATTTCTACCTGGCGTACCACATTACCCTGTCCGGCTGAAAGGCGGCTCATGGCTTGATTATAGCTTTCCTGTGTCTGGCGGATACGTTGCCCGATATCCTTCATGCTCTCAATAAATAACACAAATTTGTCATACAAGGCGCCGCCGCGCTCTGCAATCTCCATAGCATTTTTATTCTGGTATTCCTGCTTCCAGACATTGTCTATAGTGGCCAGGGTAGCCAGCAAAGTAGAAGGACTTACAATAACGATATTCTTTTCGAAGGCTTCGTAGTACAGATTACTATCGTGCTGAAGCGCCAGCCCGAAAGCCGATTCAATGGGAACGAACATAAGTACAAAATCCGGGCTACTCCCGCCATACAATTTCTGATAGTTCTTGCTGCTGAGTCCCTTAACATGATTACGCAGGGATGTGACGTGTTGCTTCAGTGCCTGGAGCCTCCCCTCTTTACTCTCGGCAGAAATACAGCGTTCATAAGCTGTAAGTGAAACTTTGGAATCTATGACCAGCTTCTTTTCATCCGGAAGATGTACCACTACGTCTGGCTGCAGTCGCCGTCCGTCATCAGTTATATGATGCTCCTGAATATCGTACTCACGACCCTTAACCAATCCGGATTTTTCCAGGATCCGTTGTAAGATTACTTCACCCCAGCTCCCCTGGGTTTTAGATTCTCCTTTCAGGGCTTTGGTCAGGTTTTTTGTTTCTTCACTCATCTGCTGGTTAAGCTCCTGGAGCTGTTTCAGATGCTGTTCCAAAGCGCTGCGACCCTTAATATCTTCCTTATGTGACTCCTCCACCCTCTTTCTGAATTCATCCATCTTTTCCCCAAGCGGCTTCAACAGTTGATCCAGTTTTTCCCTGTTCTGCTCGGTAAACTTCTGTGACTTCTCTTCAAGTATTTTATTTGCCAGGTTCTCAAATTCGTCTTTAAAGCGCTTCTGGAGTTCCTGCATCTCTTTTTTTTGTTCGTGAAGGCGTTCTCTGAGATTCCGGTAATCGGCATTGCGCTCGGCCAGCTGCTTTTCGGCTTCTACAGCCCGTTGCTCAGCCTGTTTAAGTTCTACCTCTGCATCATCCAGTTGCACGGAAAGATTGGTTATGCGCTCCTCCATTCGTGACGACTCACTCTTCCCGCGGAAGTACAGAATTAAATAGCCGAATATAAAGCCTACGAGGATATAAAGTATTGAAATAAATTCCATGTGTGCCAGGTATTAAAAACGGAATACTTGATTTTGAATGTTATGCGTAAATAAGCAGCTCTTGATGTATCTGCAAAGATACAGATTATATGGAAGAGTGAAAGAAAGCTGCTAATATTCACAAAATTTCTTCAAATAGCCAGATAGTTGCCGGAATAAAATATCCACAGAATAAAGAATAAGCGAGGCCAGAAAGCTCAAATAGCTATTAATTAAAAAATAATTATAAAATCTGTAACAAATCCTGCCTTTCTTACTCTTGTATATTAGCAGATGGTATAATGTACTTAGAAAATAAATTTCAATGATATGAAAAATCAATTAACAAATATCATTAGCACCGGCATTACCTTTCTTACCGACTTTATTCGTGAAGAAGACCTTATGTTGGAAGCGTTAATTACATTAGCCGTTCTCTTCTTCCTTATCATCATAATGTAAATTTCTGCCAGTGTAATAATTTATCGATTTCCTATTGGTGTTTGAACATCACCAAGACATCTACGAAGGTAAGATCTTCTAAAAGGTCTTTTTCTTTCAATTTTTGCAAAAAGTCAACGGATACGCCGTTATCATAAAAAGCGGCGAAAGCCGAATAGGGAAAAAGTCTCAGGAATCCATTTTCTTTCATCTGGTCGAGATAATCTACCGTTATGCCTGCCTTATAGCAGGCAATGATTGCAGGAAAGGTTAATTCTTGCAAATAACCGCCTGACTGCAATTTATTCAGGTAATCCACAGGTATGCCGATATAATAAAACGCACTGATCTGGTCACTAGAATATCGGCCGGCGTAAACCGAAGTGTTGAATGCGCCGATGTATTCGGCCAATGTTGTTTTACCGGCTTCCGCAGGATCAGACTTTCTGGTAACAAGCGGAAAGGAGGGCGTGGCATAGCCACCTGGCAGAATCTGGATAAGATTATTCCCCGGCTTTTTCGGAGTATCGGCGAGAGCAGACAGTTGTTGGTTGATATACCACAGCACTGGCATGAACAGGCAAATAATTATGGCTAATCCACTTCGAAAGCGATAGCCCGTTGCTTCCCGGAACGGTTTTTCAGCTTGCACCAGCCAGTTGTACGGGCCTCTTAGGGCATCAGGAGGTCCGTCTTTATGCAGCCAATCCAGACGGAGGTCTGAATCTATATTTTTTAGCCTTCTTTTAAATTCCATTACATCTCCCAAACGTCAATATTATCATTTGTGCACATATACTGCCCTTGTATGCTATATGAAAGGCTTCACGTTTTATGGGACAAAGTATATCCATTTAACCCGTCTACTCATCTTTTTCTCATGCCTTTCTGATCTATTCTTGCCTCCTCTTTTTCCTCATCTTCCCTTCTTTGATCGGATTCTTTCATAGTATGGAATTCTGATAATGTATAGTACACACCTATGATAAAAATGACGGTTACAAAGGTCCCAAAAATAAGCATCCACATTAGTTCTTCATCCATTTCAAACCTCCCGGTATATCAGTTTTAAGTAGATTCCGAATCCTATTAAAGTTGGCACCCACATAGCTGTGAATAATCCTCCTTCTTTACTGCCGTTAAACCACAAGTATACCGACAGAATCATTGACACAATGGCAGCTATCAGAAAAAAAAAATCTGATTTTTTCATAATTGGCTAAAGATATTTTAGATGATTAGTTGTTATGTTATACACAACCCACTGTGGTTATTGACCATTCGGCATACTCGAAGCGACAGCTCTTTTAACCCATAATATCAGAGGATTGATCCAATGTATTTTGACACCAGACTATTTGGCTCCTGTCGGTACATTATTTAAAAGTCTCATAATCATAGAATTTACATTCTGATCGTGACCACATCTTGTAAAATCTGAAATAGTTTGTTACTCCCTTTATCTTACCCCCATGCGGGCATACACTCCTCTTGTAGTTTTGTTCCTGCCGCTGTCGCGTCCCTTCGCACAAATTTCACGGAACAAACACAGATTTAGTCTCCAAATTATTCTGCTGTACAGAACAGCCTGTTAATTCCTTCTTCATAGCTGTTAATAAGAAAAGAGTTAGAAAGAATTATTAATATATTTTAATAATCATTTTTTTCATCACTTATCCTTTAATTTTAACAAATATACTTATAGTTTTTGCCTTCATAAAATTACAAACTTTAACTTTATTCATCTCCTTCAGGTAGTCTTATTTTCGGGTTTTCAGGAGGGTACAAAGCTTTTTCCAAGGGTTATGCGACACTACTTGCAGTTCGTTGTTCAAGAGCGGCGGCTACTGTTATTCGGTTTTACATTTACCTATTTCTCTAACTTTGGCCAAACTTTTTTAGTTTCTCTATTCGTCCCGTTTTTCATGGATTCATTTTCCATGTCTAACGCCGGTTTTGGCTCTATGTTCTCCCTGGCAACACTGGTAAGTGCACTTATGCTGCCCTACCTGGGCAATCACATTGACCGCCTTCCTCTCAGGCGATTTAGTATAATGGTTGCCACAAGTTTAATGCTTGCCGCATTTACATTATCTGTGGCATGGAATATCGGTATTCTGTTCACCGGTTTGTTCTTGCTCAGGCTGGCCGGACAGGGTCTGAGTGCACATACAGCCCAGACAGCTATGACCAAATTCTTCGACCGCCAGCGTGGTAAAGCTATCAGTATTGCGGATCTGGGCTATCCATTGGGTGAGGCTTCTCTTACATTAGCTCTCACTATACTTCTCCCCCTAATCAACTGGCGCGCCACCTGGGGGAGTATCTCTCTCTTCACCGGAGCACTTTTAATTCCTTTTGTACTCGGTGTTTTACGTGGAGATGTTGAGGCCCGAACCAGATCACAAAGAAACGGCCATCAGAAAATAAGTCAACTCTGGTTGGCTAAAATGGTCATGCGGGATCGACGGTTTTTCCTTCATTTACCTGCCGTCATTATGCCCTCATTTTGGGCTACCAGCTTATTTCTATACCAGTATCCCATTGGAAGTCAGCTGGGATGGTCTGCCACCCTTATTGCATCGGCTTTTCTGGCGCTGGCACTCTCACGCATTATCAGCTCATTGGCCATAGGTCCGCTGGTCGATAAATTGGGAGCAAAAGTGTTATTCCCTTATTATATGTTTCCCATTGCAGGAGGATTGTTTATCGCCTATCTGAATCCCGGAACATGGTCTGCTTTTGCCTATATGTTTCTGGTGGGTATAACACTGGGTATAGGCGGGAATATTACATCTTCACTTTGGGTGGATATGTATGGGAAGGAACATGTAGGTTCAGTAAAAGGCCTGTTTTCTTCAATTATAATTGTATGTGCCTCTGCAAGCCCGTTTATGCTGGGCTATCTGATAGATATGCATATTCCGGTGTCACGCATATTATTATGGGCGGTAATCACTATCTGCGGGGCTTCGGTGCTGGCGTTCCTGGCTTTCAGAAAAGAGACCTTTGGCAAGAGCCATAGCTCAACACCTGTCAACTCAGGTAACACAATTACCCTTGTCTGTTCAGAACCGGATATGGTTCCGGCAGCTGTGCCCGTTATATGTTTCCAGGAAGAATTAATTCCAACAGAAATAATAATAAGCCAATATTCCGGCCGGAAAACGTAGCTCAGCTAAGGCATCAGACAGAAGAGTCGGGCTGCACCTCTGAAACCGGATCCGGCTTCTCCTTTTGTTCTTGCTCTACATCATAAGCCTGCTGGGTTCCAAGCAGATATCCATACGGTTCCAATCCGTCTACAGCCACGAAAATGCTTCGAAGTATCCCCAAAAATGGTACAAAAAGAATCATTCCTGAAATCCCCCATACTTCCCCGCCAATAATCAGGGCGAGAATGGATGCAAAGGGGTTGATGCTCACTTTTGAACCGACAATGTTCGGAGTAATAAAATTACCTTCCAGAAACTGTACTATTGCAATGACTCCGATAACCCCGAGCGGCATAAACAGTGAATCGGTGAACAGAAAAGCAAATAAAAAAGCAGGTAAACTGCCAATGATAATGCCGATATATGGAATAATAGCCCATATTGCGGCAAATACACCAAAGAAGAGGGCATTTTCAAGTCCAATAGCCCAAAAGCCGATTCCGTTGAGCACGGCGAGTATCCCTATCACACTTATAAGCCCTACAATATAGTTCTGCGTAACCAGCTGAATATCGTTGATAACCGTATCGATAGACCTGTTGCTTCCTTCTTTGGTTATCATGTGAAGGAAATTGCGATACATATCTTTATAATACATGAGGAAAAAGACAAAAATAGGCAGGAGTCCCAGAGTTACAAACGCACTGGTTGTAGCGCCTACAGCCGTACTCAGTGCTTCGCCACTTCTGTTTATGATATCACCCAGCCCCTGCTGTACAAAATCAACCTGCTGCCCGGGACTGATTCCAAAATTCTGTTGAAAAAAGGAAAGTATTTCTGAGCTTATATCCCGGAGCCTCTCGTTGACCTCAGGCAACCGTTCACGGAACTGTATAAATTGAATAGACAACAGAGAAAAAATACCCGCCAGACCAATAAACACGACTACCATGCTTAATACTATAGAGAGGGCCCTTCCTGCCTTAAGCCGTTCGAATAATCTGCTCACCGGCTCCAGCAACATGGCCAACAGTGCAGAAAATGCCAGTGGCATCAACACGAATTTTCCATAGATCAGGACGAGGTAAATCAAGGCAACCCCAAGCAGAATGACAGTCATTCTAAGCCATGGAGATTGGCTCTGGTTATCTGAAAACAAATTTCTTAACATATATCTTATTCGGATTCCATTTCATAGTGGTGTAACAGAACCGGCCGGAGACCGAAGGAGTAATAGAGCCCTGGCAGGATGTGTCTGTTCCTTTGAAGGCAGCGTTGTTGCATTCTCAAATGAACGTTCATCTTGTTCCGCCACTCTGCTGTGGAACGTCCGAGCTGCGATGCTATGCTTCACACGGGGGGCAACAGAACAACCAGTGCCGGCGTCACGGGGCAGAACACCGGGACGAGATAGAATGGAACGTAACAGCTCCGTACTCAACAAAGAGCCTTCCCGCCTATCGGCAGAGGGTTATCCGGCATAAGCGCTATCACACATAACGATATCGTGAAATGAATTTAGGGTTAATTAGGAAGATTAAGGAGCCCAAACCGGTACTATAGAACTATAGATCTGTTGTCAAGTCCTTGAAACCGACCTCGGAGTTCAACCTATACGTTTAAACTTGCTATCCCCGGCTATGGTTCCTGCTTACGGAAACCCTTCATCCGATGATCCTAAGCAGCTGTATCAGGATGTGCTCTATTCAACAGCTATAACCCTGCTGTGAGGCTTTGCAGGGGCGGATCGAAATTCTCCTGGAAGATCTCAAACGGTACCCTGTTACTCACTTCATTCCTTACATTACTTTCTTCTATTACCTGCTGGTAGGTGGTATAACAGTCCAGCGCAGCCTCAAATTTTTGCATGTCTGCTTCATTTGCCTCAACCCAACAATCAATTTCTTCTTTTTTAGACGATTTGAGGTTGAACTTACCTGTACTTTCGCCTTCGCTGTACCATGTAAAAAATGCCAGCCTCCGTGGATATTTTTTACCTTCAGATCTAAGCTCACAATACACTCTTTTTACTACCGCGTGGCTTACCAAATGGTCTTCAAAACCACTGATCCCGTGTACTGCATACGTCACAATCACATCGGGTTGTACCTTTTCTATATGCCGCCGTACAACTTCTTCTATCTTAATGGGATTCATCTCTTTCAGGCCACTGTCAGGCAGATCCAGCACAGTCATACCGCTGAGATCCAGAACTTTTTCCACCTCCTTCATCTCCTGGTAGCGGATAGCCCCCATCTCGGCCTTGTCAATACCCAAACGGTGGCGCTGCCTGGTGGCTTCTCCCTTGGTCAGGGTCAGCAAATATACTTCATCACCCTGCCGCCGTTGAGCGGCAATAGCCGGCGCGGGGCCAAAAGATTCATCATCGGGATGGGGAAAGATGTAGAGTATTTTCATAGGTCAACTGATAATGTATAGAGTGGGAAAGATCCTGTCTTTAGCAGAGCGGCCCGATTCCTGATCGGCGTTTTGCTTCTTGCTCCGGCGACAAAACGGGATAGATAAAGAATATCCATTCTTAAGAAAAAACCCATCGGATGGCAGCTTCAGCCATCCGATGGGCAGGATGTGAATGTTAGTATACTACCCGCATCATCGGTGTTTCATTTATGAACAGCCGGTCGTTGAGCCGCAGGTGATGCATTTCTGGCAGGTGCCGTTGCGGATCATCGTCATGCTTCCGCATTCGGGACATGAATCGCCGGTATAGCCGAGCTGCTTGGCCCTTTCATAGTCGCTTTCGTAGCTGCTTTCTGCCTCCTGAACCTTGCTTTGGGCCTGTGTAGCTTCATTTATGGGTTCTGGCTTTGGCTGAGGCTGTGTCCTGACCTGAGTGATACCGGACTGTTCTGCTTTTATCCGGTCTTGCTCAGCTTGCTCCGAGGGACGCAGTTTCCTGGTCATGATCTCTTCAGCAGGTACATGAGCCAGATCCTCCCGGCCGAGATACGTCACGGCCAGTTCGCGGAATATATAGTCGATGACCGATGTGGTCATCTTGATATGAGGGCTTCCGTTCACCATACCACTCGGTTCAAACTTGGTGAAGGTGAAGGCATCGACAAACTCTTCCAACGGAACGCCGTGTTGCAAGCCGAGCGAGATGGCTATGGCAAAGCAGTTCGTAAGGCTGCGGAATGCCGCCCCCTCGCGGTGCATATCGATAAAGATCTCGCCGAGTTGCCCGTTATCATACTCGCCGGTACGAAGATACACGCTTTGTCCGCCGATCTTGACTTTCTGAGTATAGCCGCTGCGGCGATTGGGCAGGCGCTTCCGGCTTGCCACATATTTATGGATGATGCGCTCGGCCGATTCAACTACTTTATCCTGAGCTGCTGCTGTCTCTTCATCCAGTTCCTCTTCATCATCCAGCTCATCGAATACATCGCTGAGGCTGTTCAGCGGCTGACTCAGTTTGGAACCGTCACGGTACAGGGCGTTGGCTTTCAGCATCAGCTCCCAGGAAAGCATATAGGCATCCTTAAAATCATCAACCGTAGCCTCATTGGGCAGGTTGATGGTTTTGGAGATAGCCCCTGAGATGAAGGGCTGTGCTGCTGCCATCATGCGGATATGTCCGCCGGGCATAATATATCGGGTTCCGATACGCCCGCAGCGATTGGCGCAGTCGAACACAGGCAGATGCTCGTCTTTCAGGTACGGTGCTCCTTCCACAGTCATGGTTCCGCACACATAATCATTTGCCTGCTGTATTTCCTGGTTGCTGAACCCGAGGAACCTCAGCATATCGAACTGTGGATTGGAGAGCTGTTCTTCGGTCAGGCCGAGTACTTCTGTACAGAAATCCTCACCCAACGTCCACTGGTTAAAGGCGAATTTGATATCGAAGCTGCTTGGCAGAGCTTCTTCTATGGCCTCCAGTTGCTCATCTCCGAAGCCGAGCGCACGCAGGCTCT
Organism: uncultured Balneolaceae bacterium; assembly: GCA_937982515.1. Classification (GTDB taxonomy): domain Bacteria; phylum Bacteroidota; class Rhodothermia; order Balneolales; family Balneolaceae; genus CALJMB01. The sequence continues at coordinate 2,773 of CALJMB010000148.1, read as the reverse complement.
CTTCATTAATGTGAGGACAACCATCCAGCGTAGCATGGCCTTTCGCATATTGAATGATCTCTTCTCGTTCTTCGGGGCTGTAACCCAGGTTTGTAAGCGCTCTGGGCACACTCTGGTTAATGATCTTGAAATACCCGCCGCCGGCCAGCTTTTTGAACTTCACAAGAGCAAAGTCCGGCTCAATGCCGGTAGTGTCGCAGTCCATTACCAGGCCGATAGTTCCTGTAGGCGCAATAACAGTTACCTGTGCGTTTCGATAACCGTGCTTCTCACCCATCTCAACCGCCCGGTCCGATTCCGCCCGGGCAGCTTTGAGCAGATACTCGGGGCAGTTGTTGGCGTCAATACCCATCGGTTTAACCGTCAGCCCCTCATACTCGTTCGGATCTACATTATAGGCTGCCCGTTTGTGGTTCCGAAGCACACGCAGCATGTGTTCTTTGTTGCGCTCGTAGCCTTCGAATGTACCCAGATCTCTGGCCATTTCCGCGCTGGTGGCATAGGCCCCCATATGCATGATGCTGGTCAGGGCTCCGGCAATGGCGCATCCTTCCGGACTGTCATACGGTACTCCCTGCACCATAAGAGCGGCTCCGAGATTGGCATAGCCGAGCCCCAGGGTGCGGAATATGTAAGACAGTTCGGCAATCTCTTTGGACGGGAACTGAGCCATCAGAACGGATATCTCCAGTACAACGGTCCACAGGCGGGATGCATAGCGGAGCGCCTCGATATCAAACTCTTTGCACTCTTCCGTCTTGAAATATTTCATCAGGTTGAGTGAAGCCAGGTTACAGGCCGTATTGTCCAGGAACATGTATTCCGAGCAGGGGTTACTGGCATTGATCGGCCCATCTTCCGGACAAGTATGCCACTCGTTGATTGTATCGTGATACTGTGCTCCCGGATCGGCACACGACCAGGCCGCATAGGCAATATCATCCCACAATTGCCGCGCCCGCATGGTCTTGGACGGTTTGGGATCTCTGCCCTCTTCTTTGGCATCGCGTAGTTCGGTGCGATAGTAGAGGTTCCACTCTTTATCTTCTTTAACAGCCTTCATAAAGCTGTTTGGCACGCGGACAGAGTTATTGGAATTTTGTCCGCTTACCGTACTGTAGGCTTCCGAGTTCCAGTCGGTATCGTAGGTATCGAATTCGAGATCGGTAAAGCCCTGGGCAGCCAGTTGAATCACCCGTTCTATATAGTTAAGAGGAACCTGATCGCGCTTGGCCTGCTTAATGGCCTGACCCAGCTCTTTGTTTTTCAGAGGGTCGCGGCTCACAGCGCCGTTGAAAGTCCGGCCCTCAACCTCAATCGGTTTGCTGCAGAGCTTGATGATTTTTTTCAGGTGCCCTTCTAATATCTTGGAACCGGCTACGATGGAAGCCACTTTCTGCTCCTCGCGAACCTTCCAGTTCACATACTCTTCGATATCGGGATGGTCGAGATCCAGGGTAACCATTTTGGCGGCCCGGCGGGTCGTTCCGCCTGACTTAATCGCTCCGGCTGCCTTATCTCCGATCTTCAGGAAGCTCATCAATCCCGACGAACGGCCGCCGCCGCTCAGCGGTTCGCCCTCTCCGCGAATCCTGGAGAAGTTACTTCCCGTACCGGAACCATACTTGAACAAGCGCGCCTCACGTACCCACAGGTCCATGATACCGCCTTCGTTTACAAGGTCGTCATTCACGCTCTGAATGAAGCAGGCATGAGGCTGTGGATGCGTGTAAGCATCTTCCGATTTCCTGAGTTTTCCGGTCTTGCCATCTACATAATAGTGCCCCTGAGCAGGCCCGTTGATGCCATATGCCCAGTGCAGGCCGGTATTGAACCACTGCGGGCTGTTCGGCGCTGCCATTTGGTTAGCCAGCATATAGCACAGTTCATCATAAAATATTTTGGCATCTTCTTCGGAATCAAAGTAATCGTGCTTCCAGCCCCAGTAAGTCCAGCAACCGGCCAGCCTGTGAAAAACCTGGCGACTGTCTTTCTCAGTGCCATAGCGCTCCTCTTCGTCCAGTTCCATAAGAGCTTTATCATCTGCTTTTGACCGCTGAAGCCATTGAGGGACCCCTTTCTCCGATACTTTCTTTAACTTAGCAGGGACACCAGCTTTTCTAAAATACTTTTGTGAAATAATATCGGTAGCAACCTGCGACCATGATTTGGGAACCACAACTTCGTCCATTTTGAATACAATCGAACCATCCGGATTTTTTATTTCCGACTTTCGGCTGACAAACTTCATCTCTCCGAATGGACTGTCCCACTCCTCTTTTGTATAAAAACGTGTAAATTTCATTTAAAACTCCTTTATGTTAACTTTGATTCTGTCTTATATATTAGGCTGGCTAATTATGAAGATACTGCCCTGACCTAGCCGTCTCTTAGTGTAATAATATAAAGGCTCGCGGCAGGTCTGCAAGTAAAATATCAAATACTTTTCCACAAATCAGAGCAGTTATCCACAACAATTTTTGCGGCTGTTGGGCCAGCCCATTTAGTTAAATATTAACGTGTATACTTACATTTATAGTGGCTAAATGTTATAATCGCCGAGGCGTATATGCACATGCCTGTTTCACACTGTATTTCATATAAGCCCTTATTTTACAGGCCGTAAACTCTACTACAGCTAACTATTCTCTTCGATAAAAGTTTTCCACACTTGAAAATAAGCTGGGTGCATTAACGATTCCATTATTTCTATCGGTCTATTATTACAACCAAAATGTACAAAACAAAAGTGAATATTATGTAAATATATACA
>CALJMB010000147.1 GCA_937982515.1 uncultured Balneolaceae bacterium | reverse complement strand
ATGCGCGCCCATCCTTCAATGCTCGGAATGATGGCCGGTTTTCCATTCAGTTCAGTAACATCCTCCACACGTCCCACAAACTGGCTGCCGATAATGCTTTCATGGATAAACCGGCCGCCCTTCTTTAGTTTGCCTTGTGCTGCCCACTGAGCCATACGGGCTGATGTTCCCGTGCCGCAGGGAGAGCGATCGATAGCTTTATCTCCATAAAAGACGGCGTTCCGCGCCGCAGCGTTGGGATCGAGGGTCTCTCCGGCCCAGAGGATGTGGCTCAGTCCGCTGATGCGGCTGTCTTCGGGGTGGACAAACTCATGCTTCTCATTGAGCTTCTTCCTCAGCTCCCGGCTCCAGCTAATCAGCTGATCGGCCTTGAACGCTTGCAGGCCGGGGAAGTTTTCCTGTGGATCTACAATAGCATAGAAGTTGCCGCCGTAGGCCACATCCACTGTCAACATTCCCAAATCGGGACATTCTACCTCCAGCCCTTCGGAATGCAGATAGCTGGCTACATTGGTGAGCCGGACGGAAGTCACTTTTTTGCCTTCCTGTGTGTAGTCTGCCAGTACCAGCCCTGCCGGAACCTCAAGCCGCAGCTTTCCCGGTGTTTTAGGGGTTACCAGCCCTTCCTCGATCATTATGGTAACGGTGCCGATGGTGCCGTGCCCGCACATGGGAAGGCAGCCGCTGGTTTCTATGAACAGAATGCCTATATCGTTTTCAGGGTGGGACGGCGGGAACAATATGCTGCCAGACATCATATCGTGTCCGCGGGGTTCAAACATCAGTCCCCTGCGGATCCAGTCGTATTCCCGGAGAAAGTGCTGGCGCTTTTCAGCCATGTTTTCCCCTTCCAGCATCGGGCCTCCCCCGGCAACCAGGCGCACCGGGTTCCCGCAGGTGTGGGCATCAATACAGAAGAATCGTTTTACTGCCATGGGTTGGGAATTAGGAATTGAGGTAGTGATTAGTGTATTGAGCGGGTTGGATGGCCTCCGCTGTTTGGGTTGGTTTCAAGTTGCCTGTACACAAACAGGGCCGCGCTCAGATCTTCCAGCGCGTGTCCTGTGGATTTGAAGAAGGTTATGTCTCCGTCGTTCTTCCGGCCTTCTTTTTCTCCACGGCACATCTCAAACAGGGTAGCTTTGGCATCATCCCTGGTGATCACGCCTTCTTCCAGAGGGATAGCCAGTTCGCCGGTTCCGCCCCAGGCGTCATTGTGATCTATATACAGAGAAGAACGCCTGAGCGCCTCGTCATCCGCTTCCCGCATGTCGGTGCGGTAGGCGCCAACCATATCCAGATGCTGGCCCGGTTGCAGCCAGCGGCCTTTGATCAGCGGCTCCGCACTCATGGTGGCAACAGAAATAAGATCGGCTTTGGGTACAGCTTCAGACAGGTCGTTGCATACTTCAAAATCCTGTTCCATTTCGGGCAGCCTTTTTATTACCTCATCCCCTTTTCCCTTTGTGTGCTCCCATATTAATACTTTTCTGATGGGCAATACAGAGCAATGGGCCTGAATAAGCTCCGTACTCAGGGTTCCGGTTCCAACCATCAGCAGCGTTTCGGAATTCTTACGTGCAAGAAATGAGGCCGCGATGGCCGATTTGGCTGCGGTGCGCCGGGCCGTAATTGCTTTTGCATCGAACAGCGCCAGAGGTGTTCCTTTTTTTGCACTGAACAGCAGATAGGCGCCCTGCAGTGTGGGAATACCCATGTCGCTGTTGTAAGGAGAGAGTGTAACCAGTTTAATACCAAGGTAAGAACCATCCTGCCACGCGGGCATCACAAGCAGAGTTGACGGGATGTCTCCCAATCCATTGCCGAACGTGTAGTGCAATCGTTCAGGGACGGTACTATCTCCGCTGAAAGCCTCACGCAGAAATGGAATAAAGTCAGGATATGAAAGAAGGTTGAAGATGGTACTACTGTCTATCTGGTGCATCGATAAATAATTATTTAAAACGTGCAGAGTTATATGTCTCTACTAAAGACTTCCGGCCAGTGATATAGATTAAGCATTAAGTAGTTGTACTTAGTGTTTCGGAAAGCTATCAGCGTTCAGCATTCAGCTGCGATAGTTTTGACTATCCCGACTGATAGCTGATGACTGAAAGCTGACAGCTTTATCCCTTGCTGTAGCCACTCAGATACCGTTCATCACATTCAAGGTATGGTCTTAACCACTCAAGGTGTTATAGATCCTTATTTTGTGAACTCACCATTGACCATCCGCCAGATTCCCAGCGGGTTATCTGTTTTGAGCTCATCAGGAAGCAACTCTTCCGGGCAGTCCTGGAAAGAAACAGGCCGCACAAAACGGTAAATTGCTGTAGTACCCACCGAGGTGTGCTTGGAATCTGTGGTGGCGGGGAACGGCCCTCCGTGATGCATGGCGTGGTTGACGGCCACTCCGGTCGGCACTCCGTTAAAGATGACCCGGCCTGCTTTTTCTCTGCACGTATCAATCAGGGTTCTGTGCTCTTGCAGTTCCTGATCGGTTCCCATAAATGTTACGGTAAGCTGGCCTTCCAGGTGTTCAGCCACCTGCTGCATCTGCTGCCTGCCGCTGCAGGAGATGACCAGGGTAAACGGGCCGAAAACTTCCTGGCTTAGCACTTCATTGGCAAGAAAACCCTCCGCCGGTATGCTTGCCACGGCCGCCGCTCCGTGGTTGTTTGTCTCCTCAGCCGGTTCAACCAGCACTTCTATACCTGACTGCTCCAGAACCGTGGCTCTCCTTTCCCTGTACGCTTTGGCGATCTTCGGATTCAGCATACAATCGGGCTGAATCGCGTTCATCTTTTCGGAAAGTGAATGGGCGAACTGAGCCAACCCCTCGCCTTCCACTCCGATTATGAGTCCCGGATTGGTACAAAACTGCCCGACACCCTGGGTAACGGAGCCGGCATACATATCGGCCAGTTCTTCCGCAGCGGATGAGAGTTTTTGATCTAGCAGAAATACGGGGTTAACGCTACCCATCTCGGCGTAGACCGGAATAGGTTCATCGCGTTGCTGCGCCAGGTCATAAATGGCTTTACCTCCACCGAAAGAGCCGGTAAACCCGACCGCTTTGGTGAGCGGATGCCGGACGATGGCCGAACCGACAGCGGGACCGCCGTTCAGAGAGCTGAACACACCATCGGGCATGCCGGTCTTTTTAGCCGCTTCTGCAATAGCTCCAGCCACCAGTTCATTGGTGCCGGGGTGAGATTCGTGGCCCTTTACCACAACCGGGCAACCGGCTGCAAGAGCCGATGCCGTGTCGCCGCCGGCTGTAGAAAAAGCCAGTGGAAAGTTACTGGCACCGAATACGGCTACCGGCCCGATGGGGAACATCATACGCCGCAGATCCGGCCCTGCTTCGTTTATGTGCGCATCTACCCAGGAACCTTCTCTGAGAAGTTCGGCGAACATTCGAAGCTGTCCACAGGTTCGCCCTCTTTCCCCTTCCAGGCGGCCTGTGGGAAGCCCGGATTCAGCTGAAGCACGGGAAATCAGCTCCTCCCCCAGATTTTCAATTCCATCAGCTATGGCCTCCAGAAATTTGGCTTTCTGCTTACCGCTGTAGCTGCGGTACTCCAGGAACGCTTCCCGCGCTTTTTCCAGAGCCAGGTTCACTTCTTTTTCTGTCGCCACATGAAAGGACTCGGGGAATGATTTGTTTTCCTTTGGCTGGTATGCCTGCAATACTTCCGATCCTTCTTTGGATGTGGTATATCCGATTACATTATCACCTTTGATCATGAGCTTGTGTTTTAATTCGGTTTTATATTAAAGTGAGTTCGAGATACGAATGTTGTAAGGGTATTTTTAGCCCCCTCTCCCCTTGAGGGGAGCTCATCCACGCGGCCGTTCCCGTGTGGATGCGAGGGGTGTTATCAAGGCAACAGCCCTCGTACCCAGACACCCCTCAGAACGAATGGCGAACACCCCATTCATTCATCTCCCCTCAGGGGGAGAATAACAAGTGCCTCATTCTTTATTTCTAACTCACACTGTGTTCGCTGGCGACACCCGGTTCAACACAGTATAATAAGCAGAGCTTAGAAATCAACTGTTAAATTGATACGTCCGATACCACCGGGCGTGACTTAAGCGCACTATTTATAACATCCAATACATGGCGGCGTTCCTCACCGATCAGGGGCAGGCGCGGAGGGCGTACATGCTCGGTACCGATGCCGGTTGCCACCTCGGCAAGCTTAATGTTTTGAACAAGTTTCGGATTTATATCCAGTTCCAGAAGAGGCAGGAACCAGCGGAAGAGATTGCGGGCCTCCTCTATTCGTCCGGCCCTGATGAGTTCATAAATGACCACGGTTTCGCGGGGGAAAGCGCAGACCAGCCCCGCCACCCAGCCGACGGCTCCCATAACCATAGCTTCAAAAGCGATGGTATCAACACCGCAAAGAATTTTTATACGGTCTCCAAAGCGGTTGATCAGGCGGGTTACGTTGGTCAGATCCCTTGTAGACTCCTTAATGGCCTGTATGTTGTCGCACTCTGTCAACTCTTCAAGCATATCGATCGTTACTTCGATACTGTAATCTACCGGATTGTTATAAACCATGACGGGAATATCTATGGCATTGGCCACCGCTTTAAAAAACTCAACCGTCTCTCTCGCATCAGCCTTATACATAATAGGGGGAAGCATCATCAGGCCGTGTGCCCCGTTCTTTTGAGCCTGCCGGGCAACTCTGACAGCTTCATCCGTTCTCTTTTCGGCAACATTCATGATCACCGGTATTTTCTCTTCCGTAATCTCCAATGTTCTGCTCAGCAGGATGTTCCTTTCTTCTTCTGTCAAAGTACTGGCTTCTCCCAACGAACCGGCTAATACAATTCCGTGAATACCGGCATCGGCCTGAGCCCTGATATTCTTCTCAAACATATCCAGATCAAGCGATCCATCTTCGTGGAATTTAGTGGTCATTGCGGGGTATATACCTTCCCAACGTACGTCCATAGTTACTTCCCATAATTTGATTTAATGTTGATCCTCAATAAAAGGAAAGGTTCAATTGTATACCTGTAGTATATTTTCCAAAAGTGGGCAAATCGTATAGAGTTCGTACTAAATTCTTGTAATTCTTCAAATGTTATATATAATTGTTTAACAAGTTGGCTAAACCGCAATGCGAAGACAATTATGTATCATGGAAGAACAGAACTCCATCTATTTTAAGCTGCCTAAAACAGAGAGCCGGGGATTCTTTATTCAGTTCGATGATTTGCCGCACTTTTATAATCATCTCCACCATCACCCCGAACTTCAGCTGGCTTATATCTTAAAGGGAGCGGGCGACTTGTTTATCGGTGACTCCGTATCTTCATTCGGCCCGGGAGACCTGTTCCTGATCGGTTCAAACCAGAGCCATCTGTTTAAGAGCGACCCGGTATATTTCGAAAAGGATAGTGATAAGAAGTCTCAATCCGTTTCTGTTTTCTTCCATGAACAATCTCTCGGAGACGGGTTCTTTGAAATTTCAGAAATGTCTCTGATTCGGCATCTGGTTGAACGCGCCAACAGAGGGATTAAGTTCTCCACCGATGTGGCTGAAAGTGTGGGCCCCCGCATGGAGCGGTTACTTACCGAATCCGGCTTTCCCCGCTTTATAGAAATCATATCCATCTTATATGACCTGGCAGAATCGGGGGGATACGAATATCTGGCTGAAATAAGCAGCCCGCACCCTCCCTCCGATCAGGAAAGCAAGAGGGCTAACGATGTCATCAACTACATCCTCACTCATTATAAAGAGGATATAGAATTGGGAACCATTGCGGATATTGCCAATTATAGCAAAGCTGCATTTTGCCGCTTTTTTAAGCAGCGAACACGAAAGACTTTTTCGCAGTTTTTGAACGAAGTCCGTATATCCCAGGCGTGCAAGCTGCTGCGGAAAACCGATCTCAATGTTTCTCAGATCTGCTACGAAAGCGGCTATAATAACATTTCCAACTTCAACCGGCAGTTTAAAAGGAATACCGGCCTGACGCCCCGCGAATACGTTCAGAAGTATGAACGGTCGCTTAGCAACCCTGTTGAAGAACAGTATCAGTATATGTCGGAATGACCGGGCCGATCGATTCCGGGCAACAGGGCAAGCATGGCCTGAAAGCACACCGCCAACCTAACCATTACCACTCAACCGTATGCGCTTAATTCAGTTATATCACCCTGCCCTGGGAAGGAGAATTGCAAAGGTCAATGAACCTCGCCTTACTCTGATAGATGAGAAGTTTACATCCTGCTATACCCTTTTTGAGGAAATAACAGATAAAGGGTTGTCCCCACAGGAGGTCATACCGGGTATTCTGACGGATGAAAACCTCGATTATGATGCCGTATACTCAGGGAACGAAAAGTGGAACATTCTCCCCGCCTTTGATCATCCGGATAATCCCCTCGCCTGCATGCTTTCGGGAACGGGGTTGACCCACAGGGCCAGCGCCGAAAACCGGCAGAAGATGCACAAAGAGCTGGCGGAAAATGGGAGTGGCCTGACCGACAGTATGGAGATGTACCTTTGGGGGGAAGAGGGCGGAAAACCCGTACCGGGAACCGTCGGAGTACAGCCCGAGTGGTTTTTCAAAGGCAACGGCACGGCGCTGAGAAGCTTCGGCGAGGCGTTGGATGTTCCTTCCTATGCCGATGACGGAGGTGAGGAACCTGAAATTGCAGGCGTTTATTATGTCAGCAGAGGGGGAACTCCCTTTCGTGTGGGTTTTGCAGTGGCAAACGAATTTTCCGATCATGTGATGGAAAAAAAGAACTACCTCTACCTGGCGCCTTCCAAACTCCGAACCCCGGCTATAGGGCCTGAACTGATTCTGAACAGTGACTTTGATGACCTCACAGGAGAAGTATCCATATCCAGGAGTGATAAAGTTATGTGGTCTGCAACGATTAAATCGGGTGAAAAAAATATGGCGCATTCGCTGGAAAATCTGGAATATCATCATTTCAAGTATGAACAGCACTGTGTTCCGGGGATGGTTCACATTCATTTTCTCGGGGCCGATGCCTTTAGTTTTGGCGAAAACATCCGGCTGGAAGACGGGGATGTGATGACTGTTGCCTTTGAAGGCTTTGGAAGACCACTGAGCAACCCTGTTCGTATTGTTGAAAAAGATGAAAAGCCGGTAAGGGTCCGCTCGTTTGATTAGCAAATTCCCCGCTTCCTTAACCTAAGCTTGTACTAAAGACTCCTGAAAGGGTTTGGGACCCTGTCAGGGGCGCATCTGCCGGTTATCCATCCGGACGCTGATTCTGTCCCGAGGCTTCGGGGTTTTCAAAACCTCCAGGGACTTAGGCCTTCGTACCGACATCAGCTATCTGACTCTACGGCACAGGCCTCCTGTTTTTATAGCACGAGAGGCTTTTCCTTACCGTACAAGGTGTCTGTACTACCGTTACAAGGCACCTGTACTACCGTTACAAGGTGTTTGTACTAG
>CALJMB010000146.1 GCA_937982515.1 uncultured Balneolaceae bacterium | reverse complement strand
CGTAATGATATCCGGTTATACTGCTGACTGGGAATCACCCCTCGATTTTGGTAGTAACCAACACCGAAGTTGTAGCCGCCATTAGCTGTACCTCCAGAGACACCGATATCATGGCTTGTTACAGCGCCGGTCTGATACAGCAGATCCTGCCAGTTGGTATTTACATCATTCGATTCATCGGCACCGTTCGTATACTGGCCTGCCGCTTCACGGAGTGCGATAAAAGCAGGACCGTCCATCATAGGATATTCCGAGAACACTGTGCTCGGGCCGTAGTATCCATTATAGCTTACGCTCGCTTGCTGCCCCCTCTGCCCCTTTTTGGTTGTCACCAAAATAACACCATTGGCTCCGCGAGAGCCGTAAATGGCCGTTGCAGAAGCATCCTTCAGTACATCAATACTCTGAATGTCATTGGGGTTGATATCACCGATGGAACCGGCAAAGGGTATGCCATTGAGTACCACCAGCGGGTCGTTACTGGCCGTCAGCGACCGTGTACCACGTATACGGATCTGTGTGGTAGCGCCCGGTTTGGTAGAAGTCTGAGACATCTCCACACCCGGCAGGCGTCCCTTCAGCGCGTTGGTAATATTAGACGCCGGCACTTCACTTATTTGGTCTGCCCCTATCGAGACAACCGAACCCGTTACAGCTTCTTTGCGTAGTTCCCCATAACCCACAACAACAATCTCTTCGCTGAATAAGGTTTGAAAAGACATGACGACATTGATCTCAGCCCGGCCGTTGACAGCTATTTCCTGGGTTTCAAATCCGACAAAAGAAAATATCAACGTATCGTTAGCAGTGGGGATTGTTAATTTATAATCTCCATCTGCCCCGCTTGAAGTTCCTATCGTAGTTCCTTTTACAGAGATATTCACTCCCGGAAGTACCTCTCCATCTTCGGCTGAAGTGACTGTACCCTGAACTGTGTGGCCCTGGCTGCCGGCCTGTGCATACACTAAAGCAGGCATATTTAACAGCATAAATCCCGCGATAAATACTACCAGACTCCCAATCGTAATATTTTTTCCCATTTTTACCCTTTTGGTTAAGATTTATAGAGAATTTTACACGTAAGATGCAGCAATGTTACTCTTGTTAACTTGCTGCTGTGTACTTTTTTATTCATCCAATCGCGCAATTTTGCGGAAACGTTTGCGCCGTCGCAAATTAAGCCGAAACACCATTAAATCAACTATTTTTACTCTATTTTACATTCAGAAACTTTATTTAACAGAGATAAACACTCAGGAGGCTTTGTCAAGATCTTTATGAGGCTCAGTCGGTAAATTTTTAAGCAAACGATTGAACCGCAGCGCCTTGTCGCTGTCCTAAAAAATAAAAGTTTTAAGAACATCCCAGGCTTAGCCGGTTAAAAGCGCCGGTGCGGTTAAAGCGTCTTCGTATTTCAGATGGTTTCGGCGAGGGATATACTGCTGAGAAAAAGCGCGTCAATACGGCAGTAATCAGCCGTTCCATTAACAAAAAAGCGCCTGAACTCGCTCCCTGTCAAGTCCCTGTCATCCCTGTAATTACTCCCCTAAATTAGGGAGGAACAGGAGGTTGACGCGGGCCAATGGAGAGGGTTTGTAATTACTGCTGTAATAATCATATTTCCGGGGCCTGGCTTCCCGGAGCGTGTATAAAAAGTGAGGCCAGGTGCACTTCCCGACCTCGCTTTTTACATAATTAGTTCATCCCTTCTTTGTACCTCAGAGGTATCACATTCTGTATGTTACTGAGTCAAAACCCGTCAGGCTTTTCTTGTGTCTGGCAAAAGAGCCTGTTTTACGACAAACCTGACAGAGTTCAGCCGGACCGAAGCCAGAGCTTACCAGCCCTGTTTTCTACACCCGGCCTGCCTTTCTGTTCTTTTATTCTAACGTCAGTATAGCCTCGACATGCTCCGAAGCCCCCAACTCAACGCTTCTGTCTGATGGCAGTGATCCGCCTATGGCAATTTTAAAGTCTCCGGCTTCGAGCACACTCTCCCCTTTGTCGTTGATGAGTTCCAGCATATTTGGTGTAATACTGAAACTCACCTTTGTCGATTCTCCGGGTTTCAGTTTTATTCTTTTTACACCTTTGAGCGAATGAAGCGGTACCCTGACAGAAGCTTCCAGGTCGGTTATGTAGAGCTGGGCCACCTCTTCTCCCTCGAAATCGCCTGTATTGCGCACTTCGGCTTCCACCTGTACCGTCTGGCCTTCAGCTATGCGCTTATCGGATAACCGGATATCGGAATAGTCGAACGTGGTATAACTCAGGCCAAATCCAAAGGGGTACAAAGGCTCAGCTTCCATATAGCGGTATGTTCGGCCTTCCATGGAGTAATCTTCGTAAGGCGGGAGCTGATCCAGCGACCTGGGAAATGTAATGGGAAGCCTGCCGGAGGGAGAAGCTTTCCCGAAGACGACATCGGCCACGGCGTTTCCTCCTTCTTCTCCCGGATACCATACCAATAACACGGCATCAGCAATCTCATGTACTTCAGCCAGGTTCATGGGACTTCCACCGGTAATTATAGCAACAACAGGATTGTCGTGGCCGTCTTTCAACTTCCTGAGATAGTCGATCTGATTTTCCGGGAGGTTATAATCCAGCCGGTCTCCATAGGTCGGGGAAGCAATAGATTCTCCCTCCTCACCTTCCAACAGTCCGGTTATTCCCAATACGGCAAATGTAACATCCGATTCAGCGGCGCTCCCGGATGACCAGTCTATGGGGTTTACATTGGGTCTGTCGAGCAGTATACCCGGCCTGTACTGCATCTGGCTTCCGGGCTCTATAGCGGCTGCAAGCCCTTCCATAATGGTTACTATCCGATCGTTAATCCCAAAATAGTTGCCGAGGATCGCATCTATGCTGGCAGCATTGGGGCCGGTAACAAAGTAACGGGGCAGATCATTCTTTAAGGGCAACACCCCATTGTTTTTTAAAAGCACAATCGATTTCTCAGCAGCCTTTCTGGCTAATTTACGATGTTCCGGACTATTGATCACCTCCGCAGAAATAGCGTTGTACGGATTGGCTTCTTCCGGGTCGAACATACCCAATTTAAAACGTGTCCGGAGAAGAGGTTTTAAAACTTCATCTACCTGATCCTCCGTCACCAGTCCTTGCTCTACTGCTTTGGTCAAAGAAGGATATACGCTGCCACAATTCAGATTAACACCGTGCTCTAAAGCCAGTGCCGCCGCTTCCACCTCGTTCTCCACTATATTATGGCCATTCTGATATAAGTCGACCAACGCCCAGCAGTCGGAAACGATATGCCCCTGGAATCCCCAGTCATCCCGCAGCACTTCATTTAACAAGTAGTTATTAGCGCAGCAGGGATCGCCGTTGGTACTGTTGTAAGCGCACATAACCGTCTCGACTCCGGCATCTACCAGGGACTTAAAAGCCGGAAGGTAGGTTTCGTACATATCTTTCATGGAGGCTATGGCATCAAATTCATGCCGCAGGCGTTCCGGCCCGCTATGGACGGCAAAGTGCTTTGCCCCCGCTGCGGTTTTTAGATAATGTTCATGGCCACCCTGTAGACCTTGTACAAAAGCTGTACCCAGCTTAGACATCAGGTACGGATCTTCTCCATAGGTTTCCTGACCTCTGCCCCATCTCGGATCCCGGAAAATATTGACATTGGGCGACCAGAAGGTAAGTCCGCCATACTGCATGTGGTAGCCTTTTTTTATGGCGGAGTTATACATTGCACGGGCCTCATCGGATATCGCTGTAGCAACTTCATGTACCAGCGCACTGTCAAACGTAGCTCCCAAACCTATAGCCTGAGGAAAAATGGTAGCCACGCCAGACCTTCCCACACCATGGAGTGATTCATTCCACCAGTT
>CALJMB010000145.1 GCA_937982515.1 uncultured Balneolaceae bacterium | reverse complement strand
ACTGTAGAACTGTAGAACTGTAGAACTGTAGAACTGTAGAACTGTAGAACTGTAGGGCGGGCTGCCTTTTCCACAATTCTACAATTCTACGATTGTACAGTTCTACGCTTCTACGCCCTCCTGACTCCTGAATTCGGAATTCGGAATTCGAAAGCCAAAAGTCCCCATTCCTCCATCACTTCATACGATTTACATAAAAAAACCGTATTTTATGGGCTTCATTGAAGGACTAACCAGAACAAACTATATCCAATGAGCAGCAAAGGCCGGGTATTGGTTGCCATGAGCGGAGGGGTAGACTCCTCGGTGGCGGCAGTCATGCTCAAAGAACAAGGATACGACGTAATCGGAATTACCATGAAAACGTGGGATTATTCCCGTGTCGGAGGTAAGTCGGATAAAGAGACTGGTTGTTGTACCCTGGAATCTATGAACGATGCACGTCAGATTGCCGTAAAGCATGGATTTAAACATTTTATCGTAGATATCCGGGATGAGTTTGGCGGGTGGGTCATCGACCGCTTTGTAGAAGATTATATGACCGGGCACACTCCCAATCCCTGCGTGCTGTGTAATACGCATATTAAATGGGCGGCCCTGTTGCGCCGCGCAGATAATCTGGGCTGTGATTTCATAGCGACCGGACATTATGCCAATGTACGGGAGGAAAACAGCCGATACGTAATTTCCAGAGGCCTGGATCCCGGTAAAGATCAGTCTTACGCGCTCTGGGGTGTTAAACAAAAACACCTGGCCCGTACCATCTTCCCGCTTGGAAGCTATGAGAAAACAGAAATCCGCAAAATGGCGGAGGAGTTTGGCCTTACAAAAGTGGCAACTAAGCCCGATTCCTATGAAATATGCTTTGTGCCGGATGACGACTATCGCCGCTTCCTGAAAGACCGTGTGGATAATCTTGAAGAGAAAGTGGGAGGCGGCAAGTTTATCGATCAGGCAGGAAACATCATAGGCGAGCACGAAGGCTATCCGTTTTATACCATAGGCCAGCGCCGGGGGCTGAACCTGGCGCTGGGGTATCCGGTGTATGTCACGGATATCAATCCTGAAACCAACGTTATTACTGTTGGTGAAAAGAAAGATCTGATCAGTACTACCTGCCGGGCCAGGGAAATAAATCTGGTAAAGTACGATCGCGTTCCGGAGAAGGAGATGGAAGTTACCGGAGCCATTCGGTATAACGATGACGGCGCCATAGGATACCTGACTCAGATCGATGACGACGAAATCAGGGTTTCCTTTCCCGCAGGCAGGGAAGCAATTACTCCCGGTCAGGCTGTAGTCTGTTATGAAGGAGACGATATTGTAGCCGGAGGCTGGATAAAAAAAGTCAATGTCGATGTCGAAGCGCTGCAAACAGCATGATCATTAATTAACTAAAAAGTAAAAAAGCCTGTCTGTGTGGACAGGCTTTTTTATATTGGCAGACTTGTTACGGCAATACCATGTATTGTTTTTTTGCGTTTTATCTGCGAACCTTAGCCGGCCTGTGACCTTGATTGTCTACACGCCCTAAGGCAACGTTACCGGTATGAAACCTTTTTGGACAGTCTCACAGCCGTGTCAGACAAGCTACCTGACCTGTAATAGTCGAATACAAACATGACATACATTATGAAGAAATTTATTTATCCACTACTGTTAACCATAATTACCGTATTGTTGACAGCCGGTATATCCAGAGCACAGTTTGAAGGCCGTATCTTATACGACAGTTACGAGATCGATGCAAGCGGAGCCAGGCAAAAAGGAGATCAATTTACTATGCACATCACCCCGGAGCGAATTCTGCTGCAGGGGGAAAACAGATATAGCTTTGTCGGCTCTATCCAAACGGAAGGAGTGCTGGTCCGGCTCGATTATGAAGATTTTATTTTCCTGACGGGGAGCGCTGAAGTTCTGAAAATATCGAAGGCAGACATCGTTGCTATGATGAACATGTTTGGAGGCGGTAACGGCGAAGATATAGAACCTGACGTAAACTACCGGCATACCGGAGAGAACAAAACGATTAAAGGTTACAGATGTGAAAAGTTCGTGTTTACCGACAAAGAAAACCCTGCATACACCTCAGAAATTTGGATGACAAAAGGCGTTAACATCAACTGGGGGATGCTGGCAGAGCCCTGGGGAGATAAGACAGAAAAAATGTTAGGAGAGGACATTCCTTTCAAATTGATTTTTGAAGAAGGGTATCTGCCTCTTGTCGTCGAGTCTTACGATAATGGTAATCTAACCAGTATAATGGAAGCAACGGAGATTTCAGAAACCAGCATCGCCAAGGCATTGGTTCAGATTCCCTCAGGGGTTAAAATGCTTAGCTTCCAGGATTATCTGTTCCGGAAAATGAGTCAGAATTAGTCGTGAGTTTCGGAGGGAGAGCAGTAAGCAGTAAGCAGTAAGCAGTAAGCAGT
>CALJMB010000144.1 GCA_937982515.1 uncultured Balneolaceae bacterium | reverse complement strand
CATGCTGGCTGGGCACGCGCCTCTTACGAGCGCATCCTCACCGACAGGGGGATCCCCCGACAAGCTCAGGATGACAGGCTTTATTAGGGATACGATAAAAAAGACTCCCTGGCGCGAGCGTCCGCTCGTGCCACTTCGGAAAAAAACCTCCGCTCAGTATAACAACTGTTGTTGAGGCTGAGCCAACTACAAAACCCCATCCCGACACCCATAGTGCGTTCCGTACTAACTCTCATTTAATATCCTTATCTTTCCTTCGTTAAGTTATTTATGAGCATATAAGCGACGGATAGCGATACACTCCCACAATACGTTTTAGCCCTGATACTTTTGAATGGCTCATATCCGCAGCATCGGACATCATCACTCACCGTTCATCTGATCAAGCCGGAGACCGGAAGCGAGGCGTCCGTCACTTGCATGTGAGAGGTAAACTCATACTCTGAAATTATAATACACCACAAGATTCGCAGTACCTATATTTTGGCCATACCTATGAAACTTCGCTATTCATTTTATACCGCTATTATCTGCCTGCTTCTGCTTACCGGCGCCTGTAACTCTCCGGATGTTATCCATGACTTGAGCGACGCCTCCTTCCCGCTGGTAAACCAGGATAGTAGCTCCGTACACTTCCCCCGGGATTATAAGGGCAAGTTGCTGGTGGTTGGATTTATCTATACCAACTGCCCGGATGTATGCACTATCATTTCGGCCAATATGGGCAATATCAGTAAAGAACTCGGCCCTAACGAGGATGTCCACTTCGTTGAAATAACCTTTGACCCCAAACGGGATACCCCCTCTGTATTGAAACAATACGCCAAGAACTTTAATCTGGATAGTGAAGAGTTCACACTGCTTACGGGCGAGCCTTCCGTTGTGGATTCCCTGTTAAATCTTATGGATATTCAGGCAGAGGTATCCTACACCCAGACTACCGATGAGGGAAGGGAACTCTATTTTATGAATCACACCAACCGTATTTTGATAATGGACAGGAAGGGCAGAGTACGGATCGAATATCCCGGCAGCGTTGTTCCGCCAGACTACCTAATAGAAGATCTGCAGAAACTCTTATAGTATGAATTCTGTACCGACATTTCTTTTGTACATGTTAACTCTGCTTATGCTGGCGGGCTGCGGCCGTGAATCCCGGAATCCTGAGCACGATAATTCGCAAGAAAACACTCTGATTATTGCCCGTGCCTGGGCGCGTCCGGCTGCTGAAGGCAGCAACAGCGCTGCATACATGACAATCCACAATCACACCTCCCGGCCCGATACGCTCATCGCCGTTTCCAGCGAGGCTGCGGCAATGGCCCAGGTCCACGAAACTTACGAAAAAGAAGGTATGGCGGGCATGCGTCCGGCCGGCAAGCCTGTAATCCCATCCGGGAAACGCATGGAGTTGAAGCCGGGCGGCTTACATATCATGCTTATGCAGGTAAAACGGCAACTGATTAAGGGAGATTCTCTTCAGCTAAATCTCCGATTCGCCAATGCCGGTACCAAAGAGATCGCCGTTGTTGTTCAATGAATCAGCGGGCAGCGAACAGAAGTTAACTCTGCCATACGTAAAGAGCTGCCTCTCCATCGAAGTAAGGCTGTTACGTTCTCTTTGGCAGCACCCGAATGGGCGCCTCTACCCCTTCGGCCCATCCCCCTGGCGCTCCTCCAGCCGCCGGTACCCACTCACGCCACACCGCTCGTGGTATCTCCTATGGTGCGAACTGTTAAGGCATGAGAATGCAGGATTCATTCGGATTTTGATGAGTGTATGTGGGGATGCATCCCGCCTCTGAGCCGGCACGCGACAACCACCCCTGTCGGGATCACGGAGCCCATGAGAGAAACTTGCCCAAACTAAAGGCCGTGCGTAATCCACACCCCGGCCCCGCCACATCCGATAAGCGCCCGGTTCAACCGCGTATCAAGCAGGTATCAACTCCGCTTGTATACGGTGTTTATACGGAGTTCATACGGAGACTATACGGAGTTGATACGCAGTTGACCGGGCGGCGGTACGGAGATCACAAGGGGGTATGGTTGCGTTCTGTTTCATAACAGAGGCCCGGCTCTACGCCGGCGCCCCTGCCGCGTTTGGAATCCGCTCGTGCCACGGCCGGGCTCCAACAATACAGCGGGCGGCTCACCCGCCGAAGAGCCTTTTATGGCGGCGTTGCGAAATGGAGTTTCCCGTAAATTATTCGGTTTCATTTATCCCTCCTCAGCTAAAATTCTTCTCCAAAAAGAAACATTGCCATAAACATTCCGTAAAGCGGCTTAAACCTAAACAACCCGATGTTAGCTCATGGCAAAAAGAAAAAAACGTATATGGATCATACTGTCTGTAATCATTGTGCTGGGCGGAGGCGCATTTCTCTATTTGTACAGCAGCACGCCATCAGAGAAATCTGACACCGCCCCGCATGTTACAGCAGAAATCGGGACTGTAATAGAAAAAGCGCTTGCAGTCGGTACCATCGAACCCGATAACGAAGTTGAAATAAAGTCGAAAATATCGGGTGTGGTCAATAAAGTTTTTGCTGAGCCCGGCGACTATGTCCGCCAGGGAGATCCCCTGATAGAAGTAAAGCCCGACCCCACGCCTTTGGAACTCGCAGAGGCGAAGCGTAATCTCGAGCGCACCCAGATTGAGGAAAAGAATCTTGCAAATGAACTGGAACGCGTGAGAACGTTGAGAGATCGCAATCTGGTATCTCAACAAAGCTTTGAAAACATCCAGCAACAGTATAACGATGTAAAAATCCGTACTCTGATAAACAAAGAACGGTTGCAGTTACTGGAGTCCGGGCGGATTCAGATCGGCGAGACGCTCATCGAGTCGGTTATTCGCGCGCCCATCAACGGTTATATATTGGAAAAGATGGTAGATGTCGGTGAACCCGTCGTGCCGTTGACATCCTACCAGGAAGGCACTCCGCTTATGATTATAGCCAATATGGAAAAACTCCTCTTTAAAGGAACGGTCGATGAAATCGATGTCGGAAAAATTTCGGAAGGCATGCCCGTGGAAGTAAAAGTAGGCGCCTTGCCGGATGCTCAGATTTTCGGTGAAGTATCCCGTATTTCACTCAAAGCGGAAGAGCAGGAAGACAGTTCCATTGAATTCCCGATAGAAATTGTCATTACAGATGCCAACGGACATACCCTCAGGGCCGGCTATTCTGCCAATGCCGATATTATAATTCAAAAAATGGAGCATGTCATTACCATACCCGAACGGGTCGTATCGATGCGTGACGGGAAGGCTTTCATTGAAATACCGGGGGAAGAACCCGGAAGCCGGTTAGAAAAGGAGATTGAACTCGGACTAAGTGACGCGATAACTGTTGAGGTAAAAAGCGGCCTTGCCGAAGGCCAGAAAGTACTTGAACAGCCTGCCAAGAAGCTGACTGTACGCTAATGGAAAGCATGTTTAGCGGTTGAACCATGCATGCCTGACTATGAATACATATAAAGCTACTGCTCAGGAAAGTCATCCCCCTAACCCCCTCCAAAGGAGGGGGCGACCCGATAAGCTGATAGTACAGTAAATTTGGCTATACAGATCAAATCCAGCCGCTAAATGCGTAAATATAATAACAGATTACTATGTCGCCGATCAGCATTATAGCAGAACTGTTCCGTAACCTGAATCAGCAGCGGCTGCGGAGTTTCCTTACCATATTTGGAATTATGTGGGGTACTGCAACATTGATTTTGCTTCTGGCTTTCGGCGTGGGGTTCCGGGATCAAACGGTATTGAATATGCGGGGCATGGGTGATCAGATCGCCATCCTGTGGCCGGGGCAAACAACCGTTGCCTTCGAAGGGTATGGCATTGGCCGGCCCATACGGTTTCGGGAATCGGATGCCTGGGTGCTTCGCGATCAGATTCCGAATATCGATGTCGTAACCCCGGAATACATGGGGAACCTGCAAATATCGTATAATGATAAGCGAAGAAATTCTTCCGTCGGCGGTGTATATCCTGTCTACCAGGATTTGAGAAACATGTTTGAACAGCCGGGAGGCCGGTGGCTCAACGAAAAAGATCTGAATGAACGAAGGCGGGTGATATTTCTCGGAAACCGCCTCGCCGAAAATCTTTTTGGAGAGCAAAATCCTGTGGGGGAAAAGGTGTTGGTACGTCGTATTCCTTTTACCGTTATCGGGGTATTGCAGGAGAAAGTTCAGAACTCATCCTACTCCCAGCAAGATCGTGACCGGGCGTTTATCCCCGCCTCTACCTACTCCACAATGATGGGATCGGATTATATAAATAACATCCTCTACACGCCGGTTGACCCCGATCTGTCCGAATCCATACGTGACCAGGTATACATGGTACTGGGACAAAAGCACCGGTTCAGTCCATCCGATGCCGATGCTCTGGGAATCTGGGATACCAATGAATTCTGGTCGTTTATTAATATCATGTTTTTGGGCATAAATGGATTCCTTGGCCTCATAGGCTTTTTCACGCTGGCTGTCGGAGGTATTGGAGTTGCCAATATTATGTTTGTGGTGGTGCAGGAACGGATGAAGGAAATTGGCATACGCCGCTCGGTGGGGGCAAGAAGGCATCACATTATGAGCCAGTTTTTTCTGGAAACCTTTATGATTATCGGCCTGGGAGCCGCCGCCGGATACAGTATGGGGTGGATATTGGTTAAAGCTACACAAAACATTCCCATTAAGGATTTTGTAGGTACCCCCTACTTTGCCCCGGAAGTTGGCCTGATTGCTTTTGCCGTACTAGGGGTTACCGGCTTTGCTGCCGGACTCTTGCCGGCCTGGCGGGCTTCCCGGCTTGATATCGTGGAGTGTTTGAGGAGGTAAACGGTCTCCCTTTGAGGGGAGATGATTTTCTTCAGTTGCTTCTGAAGAAAATCCGAGGGGTGTTCCCGGCTGCCAGCCATGAAACACCTCCCGTCCGCCCCGAAAGACGCGGGGCAGACACCCCCCTCAGGCAGGGGCTCATTATGTGTCTGTTACTACATATTTATACTCAATTAAATTCCAAGCACTATGTGGCGCACACTTTTCAGAGAATTTTTCGCGGATCTGGCAAAACAGAAGCTGCGCTCTTCATTAACCCTCGTGGCCATAGCCTGGGGGACGCTTTCTGTGGTCTTGCTCCTTGCCTTTGGCCGCGGCCTTGGTAAAAGCATGCTGGAAGGAATGCTTGGAGCCGGAAATCAGGTGATCGTCATCTATGGCGGGCAGACCAGCATGAACTATCAGGGGCTGGGGATAGGGCGGCCCATACAATTTAAGGAAGAAGATGTTGACTTGCTTGAAAGAGCCATTCCCGAAATTGCTTATTCAAGCCCGCAGTACGGGCAATGGGGGGTTCGTCTTCAGGCCGGGGATGTAATTACAACCACCTATATGGAAGGTGTGAACCCGGATTTTGAACTTATGCGCACCATGTATCCTGTGGCCGGAGGACGTTTTATTAACGAAAAAGACATTGACGAAATGCGCCGGGTCCTGTTCCTGGGTGATGAAATTGCCAAACAGCTGTTTGGTGAAAAGCACCCTGTTGGCCGGCGCGTGCTGCTGGATAACATGCCCTTTACCGTAGTTGGCGTCATGAAACCTAAGATGCAGACGGCCATGAACAACGGGCCCGATTCAGAACGGGCCATCATCCCATACACCACGTTCCGCAATATTTATGGATCCAGATACGTAGGCTCTATGTTAATCCGCCCTTCAGATCCTTCCCTTCAGGAACAGATCAAAGAGGATATTGTATCCATTCTGTCATCTAAGTATAAATTCCATCCGGAAGATGAACAGGCTATGCCGATGTGGGATTTTATTGAGATGGAAGAGATAAACCGTAAAGTATCTGTTGGATTTGAGATCTTCCTCTTTACCATCGGCTTCTTTACCCTGATGATTGCGGGAGTGGGGGTTGCCAATATCATGTTCGTTGTGGTAAAAGAACGCACCAAAGAGATAGGCATCAAACTGGCTGTAGGAGCCCGTAAAGTTCATATCATCAACCAGTTTATCTTTGAGGCTCTTTTTATATCATTTATGGGAGGACTCATCGGCCTGGTTATATCGTCAGCCATTGTCTACGGAGTGCAGGCTATGGACCTGACAGAGGGCGCGGGGCAATTTCTTGGCAGACCTGAGATTTCCCAGCTGGCTGTTGGTATTACGGTTGGCGTATTAATTCTGATCGGGCTGGCGGCCGGAATATTTCCGGCTCTGAAGGCCGCGAAAGTAGATCCGGTTGAGTCGCTGCGGTATGAGTAAAAGCGACAGCCTGTCAAAGCTGTCGAACGGAGCCTGCTAACCTGCTCAGCCCTTCTCCGAGTGACGGAGAGCCTTGCTCCGAGGTCCGGAGAGCTCTGTACAGAGGCTCTGAGAGCCTTGCTCCATCACTCTAAAAGCCTTACTCCGCCACTCTGAGAGCCTTGCTCGGTTGTTCGGAGAGGTAATGGGCGTGGTTCTGTGTAATATTAAGGGTCGGTGCCACGGCCGGTTTGGCTTAAAATTGCTTAATTGCCCCGGCTTTTAAGCCGGGGGTAACAGTTTCTACATAAATATAGAGGGCCTTAGCCCTTCCACCGATGCAGACATGGCTAAAGCCCTAATTGTTATGAAACCAGGTTCCTCTACCTCTGAGGCTCCGCTTCATCCACACCGGCTTTTCTCCCTTCAACGCCTTCTGCCTGATTCCACCCTCCCCCCAGGGCGCGATAAAGCGACACCACTGCCTGCAGCTTTTGAAGCCGATCCTGAATATTGCCAAGCTGTGCATTAAGAAGGTTTTGCTGCGCGGTAAGCACTTCGGTATAATTCGCTTCTCCGTATTCCAAAAGCTGTTGAGAAAACTCTACCGATTTTTCGAGCGCGTCTAGCTGCCGGATCCGCAAAGTTTCTTTTTGCCGGGCTGTTTTGTAACTGCTCAATGCATCAGATACCTCGCGTCCCGCATTGATAACTGTATTTCTAAAAGTGTAATAAGCCTGGCGCTCCTGCGCTTTTGCCACTTCCAGCCGCCTTTTGTTAGTACCATTCTGGAAAACGGGCTGAGCCAGGCCTCCGATTATGTTGGCAAAGACCGATGCAGGGTTTAACAAATCGACCAACTCAAAACTTTGAAACCCGCCCTCCGCTGTGACCGTCAGCTGCGGATAGAAATACGCGCGCGCACTTTGCGTAAGCTCAAACGCGCTCCTGAATTGATATTCAGCCCGGATAATATCCGGCCGGTTTCGTAACAACTGCGCCGGCACACCCACTTCCAAAGAATCCAATACATCCAAATCTTCAAAACTGCTTCGTTTGATGTCACCCGGCGGGCGGCCTAGCAAAATGCTCAGTGTATTCTCTGTCTCTTCGATGCTTTGCTGCAGGTCGGGAATGATAATTTCGGCGGCATAGCGGTTTGCTATGCTTTGCACTACTGCCGCGCCGGTAACCACCGCCCCTTCATTTAAGCTTTTCATCGTTTCCACACTTGCAATACGGTTTTCTACCGTTTGCCTGGTAACTTCCAATTGAGCGTCCAGCGCCAGCAGATTATAATAAGCCGTGGCAATATCGGCAATAAGCATAGTCTGAACGGCCCGGTGTGATGCTTCATTAGCTAAAAGAGCAGCCCAATCCGCTTGCCTGGCATTCGATAACTTGCCCCAAATATCAGCTTCCCACTGCGAGCTTGCACTCAGGCCATATTGCTCTGCCACATTAATACCCAAACCTTGTGCTTCAGAAAGGTCGCTGTATATGTAGTTTGCCCCTATTGTCAGGCTCGGGAATAATCTGGCTCCGCTTTCTTTATAGTATGCTTCGGCCTGCCGTATCTGTTGAACGGCAATTTTTAAATCGTAGTTATTAGCCAGGCCTTCCGCAATCAGATCTTTTAACTGTGGGTCACTAAACAGTTTCTGCCAGGGCATATCGGCAAGCGTGGCCGAATCGAGTGAAATGTCATGAGGATATAACTGTCCGGTCTCTACCTCCGGACGCTGAAACGGTTCGTATACCTTACAAGATGCCAACGCAATGCACAACCATCCAAAAAGAAAAAGAGGCCGCATGTTTATTTTTTTCATAATAACTCAATTCAATCGGGAAATAATTTTTTGAACTCAACCACCTCTCCGTTCAGGGCGGGGTTGTTAAAACTCTGCCCCATCTCGCCCCGGCACTTTTCAGGCATCTTCCGTATCAGCCGCAACAGATTTAGGCGGACCGCTGATTTTCTCCTGCAGTTTCTGAAGCAGAATAAACAGTACCGGCACCACAAACAGCCCGAAGATCGTTCCCACAAACATGCCACCGGCCGCGCCGATACCTATAGATTGGTTCGAATTCGCGTTTACACCTGTTGAGAGAGCAAGCGGCATTAATCCGGCGATGAATGCGAAGGAGGTCATCAAAATAGGCCGGAGCCGGGCATCCGCTCCCTGTATGGCGGCGTTTACAATGCTCATGCCCTCCCGGCGGCGCTGAAGAGCAAATTCTACGATCAGGATGGCATTTTTAGCCAGCAAACCCATCAACATAATTACTGAAATTTGCAGGTAAATATTATTGGCTATGCCAAATATATTAGCAAATATAAACGAACCGGCTAACCCTATAGGCAGCGGCAAGATGACAGACCAGGGCAGAATATAGCTTTCGTACTGGGCACACAGCAGAAAGTATATAAAGATCAGGCACAGGGCGAAGATAAGGGCCGCCTGGCCCGACGTCTGACTCTCTTCACGGGTAAGGCCTGAAAATTCATACCCGTAATCATCCGGGATTACTTCAGAAAACACCTCCTCAATGGCTGTAATGGCATCACCTGAACTATAGCCGGGCGCCACCGCTCCTGTCACCTGAACAGACGGGTACAGGTTGAATCGCGAAATATTCTGTGGCCCGTACACCCGCCTCAGGCTTATGAATCCATTGATGGGCGACATTTCACCGTCGCTATTTCTCACATGCACATTTTGCAGGCTTTCGGGTGAACCGCGATAAGGGGCGTCAGCCTGAACATACACACGATACAACTTACCGAAACGGTTGAAATTCGACACGTACAGCCCGCCATAGTACGCTTGCAATACATTTAAAATGGAGCTGGGCGAGATACCCGCTTGCTTGGCCCTGGCAATATCCACATCAATCTGATACTGTGGATAACTGGTATCAAAGAATGAAGATGCATACATGATGCCCGGCCTCTGCATAAGCGCTTGCTGAACCTGTCCGGTAACATCCTGCAGAGCAGTCAATTCTCCACTAGCCAAATCCTGAACATGAACGGTAAATCCACTGGTGTTCCCAAATCCGGAAATAACGGGAGGAGAGAAAAAGGTAATTTCCGCTTCTTTAATATGTGCCGTTTTCTGTTGAAGCTCCGCAATCACTTCATCCACGCTTTTTTCGCGTTCATCCCAGTTTTTCAAACTTGCTACCACAAATCCATATTGGCTGCCTCCGCCGCTGAGCATGCCAAACCCGGATACGGATAACCGGGCATCAACCACGTCGGTAGCGGCAAAGATACTGTCTACTTCTGCCTGCACGGCCTCTGTACGTTCCAGGGAAGCCGATGGAGGCAGACTGATATTTGCAAAAATCGTTCCCTGATCTTCATTCGGCACAAATCCGGTAGGTGTTGTTTGCAGCAAAAAGTAGAATATCAATAGAAAACCGATAACCGTCGCCACGGAAATCCATGCATGGCGGGTTAAGAATCCCAGAGATTTTTTATACCGCCTTTTGGTTGCCGTAAAAGCAGCATCAAAGGCAACATAGAACCGCTCCAGTACATTTTTAGCCGGATCTTTTTCCTTGTGCTCGGGCTTCAGAAAAAGAGCACAGAGAGCCGGGCTCAGAGTCAACGCATTCAAAGCCGAAATCAGAATGGCTACCGCCAGCGTAATTCCAAACTGCTGAAAGAATACGCCCGTTGAACCGGTGATAAACGTTACCGGCAGAAATACGGCAGACATCACGAGAGTGATAGATATAATGGCGCCGGTAATTTCATTCATCGCGCTTACCGATGCTTCTTTGCCCGATGTTGCGCCTCCTTCCAGTTTGGCATGAACAGCCTCAACTACAATGATGGCGTCGTCAACCACGATACCGATAGCCAATACCAGCGCAAAAAGCGTGAGCAGATTAACGCTGTAGCCGAATATATTCAGAAAGAAGAAGGTCCCGATAATGGCTACCGGCACTGCAATGGCGGGAATAATCGTAGAGCGAAAATCCTGTAAAAATATGAACACTACAAGGAAGACGAGCAAAAACGCTTCCAAAAGTGTTGTCACCACTTTACTGATTGAAGCCGATAAAAAATTATTGGCGTCATAAACGGTGGTATATGCTATGCCCTCGGGAAAATCCCGTGCGGCGGCGTCCAGTTCGGCTTTAACACTTTCTACTACCTCCTGTGCGTTTGAGCCGGCTGTCTGGGAAATAAATATTCCAACGCTCGGCATTCCCTGCGCTTTACTTACCACGGTATAGGTTTCAGAGCCCAGTTCAACCCGGGCCACATCTGCCAGCCTCAATATCCGGGACGGGTCGCTGCCCTCGCGGATGATAATATCTTCATATTCAGGCACCGTGGAAAGACGCCCCTGATAAGTGAGAGAGTACTGAAAAGCCTGATTGCTGTTTTGCCCGAAACTTCCCGGCGCGGCAACAAAACTTTGTTCATTCAGTGCGGCGATTACATCCTGTGGAACGAGCCCATACGAGGCCATGACATCCGGCTTTAGCCAAATGCGCATGGCGTACGTATTTACGCCAAACGCGTCTGCCGTACCTACTCCGTTTACCCGTTGCAGCCGGGGGATCAAATGGATGCGGGCGTAGTTTTCAACAAAAGAGCCGTCATGCTGTCCTGTAGGGCTGTATAGGGTAAAAATCAGCAGATTACTGGTTTGTTGTTTATTCACGCTCACCCCGGCCTGGGTCACTTCACGGGGCAGTAAACTGGTAGCCTGGGCCACTCTGTTCTGTACGTTCACGGCTGCGATATCCGGATCGGTTCCCAGCTCAAAAAAAACCTGGATACTGGCGTAACCGGTATTACTGGCGGAAGACGTCATGTAGGTCATCCCTTCAACCCCGTTTATTTCCTGCTCTAACGGAGCTATCACACTATTTATAACGGTTTCGGCGTCAGCTCCGGCATAAAATGTAGTTACCTGTACGGTTGGAGGGGCAATTTGCGGGTACAGCGAAACAGGAAGGGCGGTTAATCCTAAGATGCCTAAAATTACGATAATGATGGAAATAACCGTAGACAATACCGGCCGTTCAATAAATCTTTTTATCATAGCTCAGTTATAATCTTGAAAAACTCTTTCTTCTATATATAGCCGGTTACCGTTCAATACTACGGGCGGAATTTATTGGCCCTCATACCCGAGTGCCTGATACAAACTGTCGGCATTGACCGGTTGCGGTTTAACTTCCATCCCCCCCTGCAAACGTCCCATACCGGCTGTAATAATCACATCGCCGGCTGAAAGTCCCTGTGTCACTACAAAAAGCTGATTTGTTGAAAGAGGCAGGGTTGTAATTTCGGTGCTCTTCACAGTATTGCTGTCGGTTACGGTATAGACAAAGCGCTTCTCCTGCAGTTCGTATGTTGATTTTTTCGGAACAACGATAACAGAATCCTGCCGAATGGGAATCCGCACACTTCCACTGCCACCGCTGCGCAGTATGTGTTCCGGATTTGGGAAAACTGCGCGAAAATAAGCCGATCCGGTCTGGGTATCGATAAGACCGCTGGCCAGCGCCAATGTACCCTTATGATTGTACAGGCTGTTATCGGGGAGGAGGAAGTTTACTTCAGGCATCTCTGCTATCCGTTGATGCAGTGTTTTGTTCTCTCCCTCGCCTGCTACCGTCCGCGCCATTTCCAGCAGCTCGCGTTCACTCATCGAGAAATAAGCGTATACCTGAGAGATATCGGATACGACGGTCAATGGCTGCGGGATGGCGCTGCTTACGAGGCTTCCTACCCGATAAGGAATGCTGCCGATGACCCCGTCAGTGGGGCTTTTCACATTTGTATAGCCCAGATTTGTCCGGGCATTTTCCAGGGCCGCCCGGGCTTGCGCTAAAGCCGCCTTCTGTGACTGAAGTGTATTTTGGGCAGATATCAGGCCGTACTCGCTTATAATTCCCTTTTCTGCCAGCGGCTGCAACCGTTTCACCTCATTTTCGGCACTGTTTACACCGGCTTTAGCCGCCGCGATATCTGCCTGCGCCGATCGTATTTGCTGCTGGTATTCTTCGCTATTCAGCCGGAACAGCGTTTGCCCTTGTTCAACAATAGCTCCCTCTTCAACCAGCATCTCAACGATGTATCCTTGTACGCGGGGCCTGATTTCTACGGTTTGAATTCCCCTCAATGTAGCGGGATAGCCAGTTGCAAGAGTAATAGAGCGTGGTTCGAGTTCTAAGACGGGGTAAGACTGTATCTTCGGCCCCGCCGGCTGATTACGGGCTCCTGAATTACCACAGGATATCGCAAAAACCGTAACCAAAGCCGGTAAAACTACCACTAAAAAACACGTCTTGATTCTCATTATAAAGGGGACGTTAGAATATTAGAAAGATCTGGAAATTAAATACTTACGCCCGCATCGACAAGAATTAATTTGTCGTGGCATAACTACGGACTTAATGTAATGGGTTTCAAAGATTTGAAGTTCGGTATATTCTGATATGATGGGTAATACGGATCATA
Organism: uncultured Balneolaceae bacterium; assembly: GCA_937982515.1. GTDB lineage: Bacteria > Bacteroidota > Rhodothermia > Balneolales > Balneolaceae > CALJMB01. The sequence continues at coordinate 12,062 of CALJMB010000144.1, read as the reverse complement.
GCCTCCCGCCTGAAACTCTCTTGTCTTCTTAAGTATGAACAAAACCTGCTTTCTCAATGGGAGGAGTTACCAGGGCGTAGTGACTGACCTTTAGCCCGGGCACCGGCAGTTATCGGAGGAAGGTGAGTGATTTGCAGAGCGCAGAAGAGGCGGGGTTTCCGGTATGTACTATATGCTTTCCCCGTAACGCAGAGAGGCATTATCAGTGTGTCCCGAAAGTTTCCGGGACACACGTTGAATGTTGCTATGCCCTGGTATCTATCTAGCCAGACTAACCCCAAGATGATTAGAAAAGCTGCCGCTGATTTTTACGGGATACCCATCGATCAATACACCTGTGCCCTCAACAGCAATACGATCACCGGGATTCAAACCCTGTTCAATCATCACCCAGTTTTGATTAGAAGCCCCCTCCACAACTTCTTGTTCAAAGGCATTTCCGTCTTTAATCAGCCAAACAAACGTACGCCCTTCCCGCTTCTGGATAGCTTCTTTCGGAACGGCAGGCACATTCTGTGCTTCCGGCAGATTTATGTTAGCAATGATGAATAACCCGCCGGGTAACATCAGGTCTCGGTTATCTGTCTGAATTTTCACAGTAAATGTCCGTGTGGCGGTATTCACCTTGGGATTGATTGCAATAATTTCACCCACCTTGGATGGAAACTGAGCCTTGAAGCTGATCTCAACTTCTGCATCTCTGCTTATGGCTCCCAGATAAGCCTCGGGTATTTGCAGATTGGCATCCAGCACGGATAAATCCATAATCTCAAAGACGGCATCGCCGGCACGGGCATATTCGTTAGGCTCAAAGTTACGTTCTGTAATCACGCCGTCAAATGGAGCACGGACAATGGTATCTGCCATATTCTGTTTTGCCACACTGTAGGCGGCTTCTGCCTGCTTAAGTGAGGCCTGAGCCTGGCTGTATCGGGTTGTGGCCTGATCCAGCATCTGCACGGTACCCGATCCTGCTTCGCGCAGATTCCGTGTCCTGTCTAGTTCTCTCTTGGCATCTTCCAAAGCGGCCCTGGCACTGGCTACGTTTGCTTCTGCCTGTTCCAGTGCTTCCCGGTAATCCACCTGCCGGATTTTAAGCAGCGGATCTCCTTTTTGGACTTTGTCACTAATATCAACGTAAATTTCGGCAATCATACCGTTAAGCAACACGTTCAGCGTTGCCTGCTGTTTAGGCATGAGCGTGCCGGTAGCTCTTAAGCTCCGCTCAAAATTGCGTTCATGAACCGTGGCAACTGAAACCAGTGCAGTATCCTGTCGGAACTGAGTACCCCCCTCTGCACCATTCTGTGCGGAAGAGTCACCGCTGCAACCGGTTACCTGGAGAGCAATAGCGCCGGTAAGAATAAAGGGAATAAATCTGCTAATAACTTTTGAAAAGCTCATGGTTGAACAATGGTTAATTTGTATGAGTTGCGAATGTATTTTTTTTGGTAAACGATGATAACTTTGTTTTTATCCACGCCATGGTATCATCAAAAATCAGATAAATAACCGGGATAACAACCAGGGTCAGCAGGGTGGATGTCAACATGCCTCCTATAATGGCAATGGCCATAGGAGCCCGGGTTTCCCCACCTTCACTTAATGCCAGTGCTACAGGCAGAACACCGGTAATGGTAGAAACAGCCGTCATCAGGATAGGACGTAACCGCATCTGGCCTGCCTGGATGATGGCCAGTACCTTATCTGTTCCCTTCTCTCGCAGCTGATTAGCAAAATCTACCAACAGAATGGAGTTCTTCGTTACGAGTCCCATTAACATGATGATACCGATAAATGAGAAGATGTTAAGTGTTGCGCCTGTAATAAACAGAGCTCCGAAAACCCCGATCATCGTTAGCGGCAATGCCATCATAATGGTAAAGGGATGAAGGAACGATTCAAACTGTATGGCCAGAACCATATAGATAACCAGGATGGCAATAATCAGAGCGGTAAGAAGGTAACCAAACGACTCCTGCATGGTACGGGTCTGACCGCCGAGGTCGGTACGCCAGATACCGCTTTCCGGCAGTTCTTCATTCACCACCTGTGCTACAATTTCCAACCCTTCTCCGGGCGAAACCCCATCCGCCATGTCTGCATAGATCTGTACGGCACGCATCCGGTTGTAACGGTTAATAGAATTGGGGCCTTCACCGATCTCAATATCTACAAGGTTGGCGGTTCTTATCAGCTCGCCCTGTTGATTTCTGACAGCTATACGGCTTATATCTTCCGGATTACTTCTGAATTCAGGCTTGGCTCTTATCCTGATATCATACCGGTTACCCCCTTCACTAAACTTCGCTATATCCTGCCCGCCAAACAGCATAAATATTTCACTGGAAAGAGACTGGACATTAACGCCTAAATCTGTTGCCAGATCCCGATTGATATTAACATTGATTTCAGGCTTTGTTAATCGCAAATCCGTATCTACGCTGATAAACTCGTCCATATCCTGCAGGCGTTGGACCACCCGATTGCTTACCTCTCCAACTTCCTCTGTTGTGGGCCCTAAAATATAATATTGCACATCGGCCGTACGCCCGCCCCCGCCAACACCAGACATTACGCTCACTGTGGTGATCATATCCGGGAATCGCTCCGTAAATTCTTCTCGTGCGCGGTCCATAACATCAAACTGACTGGCATTACGTTCCTTCTGCGATACAAGTGTTACAATCAGAACTCCCTGGTTTACAGAACCGCTGGCGCCTGTTCCTGCCGTAGAAAAGACACTCTGTACTTCCGGATAACTAAACACCAGGTCTTCCATTGCGTAGAGCCGCCGGTTTGTGCGATCTATGGATGTACCGGTAGGCAGTTCATACCTGATCATAAACTTAGACTGGTCGGCTTCTGTGGCGAATTCTGCACCCAAAAATGGCGCGATGGCTATACCGCCGGCAAAGGCCAGAAACGCAAAAAACATAACCCGGCCGCGACGTACGGTTGCCCATTGAAGTACTGACCGATATCCCCATTCCATACGCACGAAAAAGCGCTCCATCATTTTATAAAAGCGGCTGTTCTGATCCTGTTCTTTCTTAAGCAACCTCGAAGTCAAATATGGGGTGAGCGTAATTGACACAAGTACCGATACAATAACAGTTAGTGCAACAGTCAATCCGAACTGAAAGAAGAACCTCCCGATGATCCCCTGCATAAACGCTACCGGAAGAAATACGGCAATAATGGTAGAACCCGCTGCAACTACAGCGAGCCCCACTTCTTTAGTACCTTCGCTGGAAGCCGTCACCGGGTCCTTTCCTTCCTCTACATGGCGGAAGACGTTCTCCAGCACTACAATGGTATCGTCGATAACCAGTCCTACAGCAAGAGAAAGGCCTAACATTGTCAGGTTATTGACAGTAAAATCCAGAAAGTACATTATGATTAATCCGCCGAGCAGAGAAACCGGAATAGAGACTACACTAATAAAAGTTGCTCTGATATTGCGCAGAAAGATGTACATAATAAGCGCTGTCATCAAAATCCCGAAGAACAAGTCAAACTGTACACCTACCATCGAGTTTTCGATAAAAACTGAGTTATCAGAAGCGACCTGAATTTCAACGCCTTCCGGTGTTATCTGTTTTATTTCTTCAACCCGCTCTTTAATAGCCTGTGCAACTTCCACGGTGTTGGTTCCGGACTGTTTAGCCACACCCAGACCGATGGTCGGGATACCATTAAAGTGGGCAATATTCCGGTAATCGGCCGAACCGTCCTGAACTTCTGCCACATCAGACAGATAAACGACGCCGCCGTTCGATTCTTTTAACACAAGATTTTGCAGAGCTTCTACCGATTCAAACTCACCCTTTACCTTAATCGTAAACTCCTCATCGGCCTGTTCAATCCGGCCGCCGGGCAGCTCAATGTGATTACTCTGAATGGCTCGAACTATATCTGTAGTCGTGAGATCGTAAGATTCTACTTTCTCAGGGTCCACCCAGATGCGGACGGTGCGCTCGCGCAGCCCTCCAAGTTGAACATCGCCTACTCCACTTACCGACTGTAACTGTTCTTTTACAACCCGATCCGCGTAATCAGCCAGAAAGTTGTAATCTACGCTGCCGGATACCGAGACCCATACAATGGGCTGGGCGTTTAAGTCTACTTTACTGATAATCGGATCCTCAACGTCATTCGGAAGCTGTTGCCGGGCCAGGTTTACTTTATCCTGTACTTCGGTAGCGGCTACATTCACATCCTTATTCAGATCGAATTGTACTATGATCTGAGAAGCCCCCTCAAAGCTTTGAGAGGTAAGGGTTTCAATGCCGCTGATGGTACTGATTTGTTCCTCAATAACAGCAGTCACGTTCTCATCTACCACATCAGGGCTGGCTCCGGGAAGTATTGTGTACACACTTACTACGGGAAGGTCTATTTCAGGAAACAGATCCACACCCATACTCCTGAAACCGAAAAGGCCGAATATGATGATTGCGCCCGTTAGCGTAAGGGTTGTAACCGATCGTTTAATAAATAAATCCGCTATTTTCATACCAAGCTTTTATAGTAAATATGTTTCATTAATCAGTTAACTCTGGCCGGAACATCAGTTGTTTTGGCGCAGAACGGGAATTGAACGTTTTGCTTCTTCGGAAACCTTGACGGTCAGCTGACCGGTTGCCCGGTTCAGGTCAAGCCTGGCCAGGGCATGATCGTGCAGGCTGGAAAAGTAGTTAAACTGCGCTTCGGTCAGCGACTGCTGTGCATCCAGAAGAGCTACTTGTCCTATGGTACCTTCTTCAAATTGTGCTTTTGCCAGTCGCAAACCCTCTCTGGCCTGATCCAGCGTCAGTTCCTGCGCCTCAACGGCCTCCCTGGTATTTTCCAGGGCGAGAATCGCGCTATGTACTTCAAAAAGAACCTGCTCTCTCATACTCAGATAGCTGATCTGTTGCTGACGCAGGGCAGACTTTTGCTGCTTAATCGCCCCTTCTCTGTTCAGGCTAAAGATCGGCCAGTTTAAGGAGATACCGGCATTCCAGATACGTCCCCATTCATTCTGGGTTTGCACAATTGGATTCGGTTTACCCCATGTGTTGTCGAAAAAGGCATTCACTGTAGGGAAGTAACTGCTGTATGATGATTTGACCGACTCTTCCTGAAGTTCTACCATAAGTTTGCTTCCGGCGAGGTCAGGACGGTTCAACAATGCTGTATGTATAGCCTTTTCTTCATCCCAGTCCGCCGGTTCATATGACAGGCTGTCTCCAAGGGTAATCTTACTCTGCTGTGATACCCCCATGGTAATAAATAACTGAGACAGCGCCTGTTCCAGACTGTTGTTGATATTAATCATTTGTGTTCGTGCATTGGCCAGATCTACCTTGGCACGCAACACATTGTATTCCGAAGCCGTACCAAATTTTTGCTGATTCTGGACGTCTTCAAGGGCAGCCTTACTCAACTCCACACGCTCTTTGCTTACATTAAACTGCTCTTGCAACAGCAGGGACTGCAAATATAGGCTCTGTGTCTGATAGATTGTTTGTTCGGCCCGGGCCTGGATATTTTCATCCGCTAAAGCCTTATAATACTTGGCTGCGCGCAATCCGGCTCCCAGGCTGCCGCCATCAAACAGAGGTTGGGTTACAGATAAGGTAGCCGAGTAATTATCCAGAGCACCCAGCTGAATACGATTTCCACCTACTTCGAATGCATTCACATCTTCCAGCCGCCTGTACGTTCCGCTGACAGAAACCGTAGGTAATACATTTCCATAGGCAGATAAAATTTGTCCCTCGGCAAACTCCTTCTCCTCAACTACCTGCTCGAGATCACGGTTATATAACAGAGCCAGCTTTAAAGCATCCTCCAGGCGCAACTCCCCGGTGATTACCGGTTGAGTTTCATTTTTTGAGGCATCATTTACCGTCAGCGACTGTTCCCCGGCAACCGAATCAGCACTTAGTTCCCTTTCTCGTTGCCAATCGTAATAAGCCTCTTCGTGGGCCTGCCTTATATCTTCCTGTATGCTCCGTTGAGTTACACACCCGCTCAGTAACAGAAGAACGGAGGAAATGACAATGAACTTCAGATCTGTGCTAATGATTCTCATTTATTTATTTTTTACTCCTTTAAAAAACACATCTATAATTGCTTGTTTCGCGTCGTTCAAACTGCTTTCTTCCTGTCGAACAATTTTTTGAAGGGTGACTCCTATGAGAAGCTCACTGAACATAACCGCCAACATCTCCGGATCATAAGCCTTGAATAATCCCTCATCGATTCCATCTTGTATAATATTTGCTATCCGCTTCAAAAAGTGTTGATGCTTGTTGTCAATGAATCGCTTTTTAGGATCCTGAGACCGCTGATGCTCGTAGATAAGCACCCGAAAATATTTTTTATGCTCCTCAAAGAAGAAAAGCAGGAATTCAACGATGTTCTCCAGTTTTTTATCCGGCGACAGATCACTGTTAAGAATTTCTTTTATCGCCATATACAGAGGCTCCAGACTGGTTTCAATAGCCGACTCAAGAAGATCATTTTTATTTTCAAAATAGATATAGAGCGTCCCCTTGGCGATGCCGGCCTGCTTGGCCACCTCATTCATGGTTAACTCTTTAATCCCTTTCCGGTTAATAATCTTTATCACCGCATCGATGATTTCCCGTTTGGCATAGGAAATCATCAGCTTCTTTTTTTCTTCTTTATAATCAGCTTCCATCAGCGAAAATCGTTACTCAACAAGAATTCGTTCAGCCGGAATGACCGGCGGGTCATGATAATGGCTGAACGGTCAAATGTCAATTACTATTGTGTTAAATTTTTGCAGACTGATATGAAGAAAAGCTCAGTGAGCGGAACAATGTACTACCCTGTGTGCCGGGGAAGCTGATGCATCGTTTTGGCATTCTATATAGTTCGAGCAGTCTGTCCAACTGCTCTCTGTGGTTTCTTTCCCCTAAGAGTGAAACTGCCTAAGCCGCTTTTTTAACCGGCAAATATGTACGCGCGTCTATACGGAGTTGTACTGAAGAGGTTACAGAGTTATTACGGAGGATAGAAAGAAAACGCTACAAAGAGGGGGGGAAATGGAAGCGTGGATACAGATGTCGATTTATCTGCCAAGTCCGTTAAAATCCGCGCAGATTCGGCGACTCTCTTCATTTTTTGGTGAGAATAATTTGCCACTGGTTATTTTTACGTGCGCGAAAACTGGCAGCGCTACACAAGAGGTAGTATTCCCACATCCGATAAAACCGTTCGGAATAGCGGGCCTTCAACTCCTGCCAACTTTCTTTGAAGTTTTTGTACCAGGCTATCAGCGTCCGGTCGTAGTGAAGACCATAATTGTCCCACTGCTCCATTATAAAATGATCTTCAATAGCTGATCCAATCTGGCGGATAGAAGGGATCATGGAGTTCGGGAAAATATACTTTTCAATCCATGGATCGGTGCTCTCTGCTGAACGATTTCCGCCAATGGTATGCAGTACGAATACACCATCAGGTTTCAGGCAGCGGGAGGCAACTTCCATATATATGCGATAGTTCCTGTATCCGACATGCTCAAACATGCCCAGTGAAACTATATGATCAAAAAGCTCATCGAGTTGCCGATAGTCCTGCAGACGTATTTCTACCGGTAGTCCCCTGCATCGCTCCCTGGCCAACTCCACCTGCTCTCTTGAGATGGTGATTCCTGTCACTTCTGCTCCATACTCTTCAGCTGCATATCGGGCAAAACTCCCCCATCCACATCCGATATCCAGGACCCGCTGACCTGGTTTAAGGCCGAGTTTACTGCACACCATATCCAGTTTCTTCTCCTGGGCTTCGTCAAGAGTTTCCACATCCAGCCAATAGCCGCATGTGTAGGTCATCCGCTTATCCAGCATGGCCTCAAACAGATCGTTGCCTTTGTCGTAGTGACGTTTCCCTACCTCATAGACCCGGCGGTGATTTTGAGGATTTATCAGTCTGTACTTGAGATGATTCCACACACCCGCAGGGTTAACACTCACCTCTCTGTCCAGATTTGCTCTCAACACCCGGTACATGAACTCATCCAGTGCTTCTGTACTCCACCAGCGGTCCATATAGGCTTCCCCCAGGCCCAGAGATCCCTGGCTGAGTATCCTGCTGTACAGATCTTCGTTGTGGACTTGCATATCCCATGGCCGATTCCCGTTTACCTGGATATCGGCAAGTGTTAACAGCTCTTCTATTTTTTGTTTGATGTCTGCCATGTCTCTTTTCTTCCTGATGATTGTTCTATCTTGCTGGGACTCAATAGCCAAGCCTTGCCAGTGGATAATATTTAGGAATTTTTTTTATCGAATTCAATCCTCCTATCTCTGATTTTTTCCAGAATGGCAACATAGAGTAGAGATGAAGCTTTCTCAAAATCCTGAACCCTGCAGCCCCTTTTTTCTTTTCCTGCAAGTGCCGGGCCGTGAGAATAGGTCGAAATATCTCTGGTAAAGGTTCATTGAAATGGCGGGTATAATAGTCAGCGTATCAAAGTGCCAAAAAATCTGATGAGCCTCGTGAAATATATGCCGGATATCGCTGATTTGATCAAAGCCGATCACAAAACACGGCCTAATATGATAGCCTCACCAACTGTTTATCCGGTAGCTGAAAGCCGGCGGGGCAACCTCTATGACCGCGACCTGAATGACCTTGTACGGCTATAACCCGGAACAAAGAAGTGAAATCATTTGCGCCACCGAACCTCTGCAACCTTACGGATTTTGATCAGGCTGTCCTGATTACATTTAAAGAAAACAACTGTGAACAGCATTTTTGCATTAATAACAGAAACCCTTTAAGCAGCCCTCGCAGGAGGCAATTATTCAGGGATCCTTTAACAGACAAGCATACCGCACGTCTCATTATTCCTGTCAGAGAATGGCGATATCAGGATCACCGGTATCTCCCTTGGGGAGATCAAACTGAAAAGCCTGGGTGTACGGGAGTTTTTCACCGTTTTGATACGACTCATACAGATGTGCATATTCCTCTCTCGCCTCATCCACCGTGCGCTTTCCGGTGATGATATCATGCGCAAGATTTATAGCGACAAAATTCATGGAGGTACCACCACAGCGGGCTGAGAGCTCTCCCTTGGTACGTTCTGCAATCACGCTTCCGTCAAATTCAGCCAGTTCTGTAAACTTGTCCACCGGCACCTGATAATCGATAAACTGCTCCAGATAATCAGTATGGTGTGCGGGGAAGTCATGAGGTGTTTCTGTACTGGAAAGAACAGTCCGTTTCCATCCGTCTTCCGTAGTATACCATACTATTCGGGAACTCGAGAATTCATCCGGCTCTCCGTAATAATCGACTAGTCTCTCAGCTGATTCCTTGGGGTTTTTGGGCCATTCTTTAATTACGTCTTCCAGTGCCTGGTTCATAATCTAACCTCATGATGTTATTCATATGCTCTTGCAGTGTTGAATATTCGATTATTTAATTTATAGAGTTCAGTGTGAAAGAGGTTCCTTGTCAAACACCCATCAAATCAGAACAAGAACCGCTGTACTGGTTGTCTCCCCATTGGAAAAAACATTTTTCCTCCTCAGGGCACTACTCCCTGTCATCTTTTGAAATTGTCTGGCGAGAGATCGCACTTGCCATAAAAGCCTGTACCCACTACCCCAGCAGAGTCCTACTAATACTCAAAAGACTCTCCGCCTACTGGCGGAGTGTTGTCCGGAAAAAAAACAGAAGGTAGAACAGCCTTGTATTCAGTGGAAAGCCCCACCAAGGTGTAAAACACCTTGGTGGCGTGTCACAGCTGATCATACCCTATATGTTAAAGCCACACATTCTACCCCCCTTAACGAAGAGCCTGTCAGAGGCACCAGAAAAAGACTTGCCAGGAGAGGAGAGAAGAAACCAACACGTGTTTTACCGGTATGAATGGATACATGGACATAATCCAAACATTATCAGTTTTATCTTAACAATGAATGCCGAACCACTAATGCAAAAGACGGAACGAACCGATCTTTCTGATTCTGTCCGGGAGGAGTTGATGAACCGCTATAGAACCGTTCGCTCCTTTACTGAAGAGCTTACCAGCCCGCTGGAAACCGAGGATTATGTGATTCAGGTTGCCGAACATACGAGTCCGGCTAAATGGCACCTGGCACACACCAGCTGGTTTTTTGAGACTTTTCTCCTGGCAAAGGAAAAGCCGGGATATCAGTCTCTGCATCCACAATACAGCTATCTCTTCAACTCCTATTACCTCCAGACCGGCGTCCCCCATTGCCGCGCCCGCAGAGGTAACATATCCAGGCCTACCGTCAGAGAAGTTTTCGAATACAGAGCCTCTGTCGACAGACATGTGCTGGAACTGATCGAACAGAGCAACAAAGATAGATTCAGCGATATAGCGTCAATCATAAAAATAGGCCTTAACCATGAACAGCAGCACCAGGAACTTCTGCTCACCGACCTGAAGTTTATGTTTGCTCAAAACCCGCTGTACCCGGTGTACAGAAAAGCAGAACGCCCCCGCATCCATTCAATTCCGGAACATGACTGGATCTCCTTTGATGAAGGAATTTATCATGTAGGCCATAGCGGTAATGGTTTCGGCTACGACAATGAATTTCCCCGGCATAAAACCTATTTGCACAGTTTTCAGATAGCCAGCCGCCTGGTAACCAATGGGGAGTATATGGAGTTTATAGAAGATGGAGGGTATGATGAGCCCCGCTGGTGGCTGGAGGAAGGTTATTCGGCCGTCGGCAAAGAGGGCTGGGAATCCCCGCTATACTGGACCAGGAAAGAAGGAGAATGGCACTATTTCACGCTCGGCGGACTGGAAAAGGTTGATCCCGGCGAGCCGGTGTGTCATGTCAGTTATTTTGAAGCCGATGCTTTTGCCCGCTGGGCCGGGTGCCGGCTGCCAACCGAACAAGAATGGGAGATTGCGGCTGGTGATTTTACCGGAGAGGGTAATTTTGTGGAAAAAGGCTATCGTCAACCGATGGCTCTTCGGACTTCTGGGGCCGGAGCCAACCAGATGTACGGAGACGTCTGGGAGTGGACCGGCAGCCCCTATACCCCTTATCCGGGGTATGAGCCTCTGCCGGGAGCCTTGGGAGAATACAACGGCAAGTTTATGTGCAACCAATATGTGCTCCGGGGCGGATCATGTGCCACTTCACGCGCCCATATACGCAGAACCTACCGGAATTTCTTTTATCCGGATAAGCGGTGGCAGTTTATGGGGATCCGGCTTGCACGCTAACCCGCTAATTTTAGAAATGGTGCACGGTCATTCAAATCATTTGTAATGAAAACTATACAAACGGTATCGGAAGAAGTGTTTGATGCAGGAGAGACCATACTCGATGAGGTTATGGAGGGCCTGAACCGAACACAGAAGACCCTTCCAAGCAAGTTCTTTTATGACGAGCGGGGTTCTCGTCTTTTTGAAACCATAACCGATCTCCCGGAATACTACCTGACCCGGACGGAAATAAAAATCATCAGGAAGCATATCGATGAAATTGTTTGGACACTGGGTCCCGCAATCCGGTTAATTGAACCGGGAAGTGGCAACAGCCGTAAAACCCGGCTGTTATTGGATCATATACCGGATATCTGTGCTTACATTCCCGTAGAAATTTCAGCAACGTTCCTCTCATCAGTGACAGCAAAACTTTCTGATCAATATCCCGGTCTCAATATCATACCGGTGGCTGATGATTATACCAGACAGTTAAAACTACCGGCTGAAAAACACGCAGAATGCCGGGATGTTGTTTTCTTTCCCGGTTCCACGATCGGTAATTTCACACCCGGGCAGGCGCAAAGCTTCCTCGCCATGGTGGCCGGGCAAGTCAAAGACAACGGAGGCTTGCTCATTGGCACAGATCTCAAAAAAGACCCCGAAATCCTGGAAGCGGCCTACAACGATTCAAAAGGAGTTACGGCGGAGTTTAACAAGAATCTGCTGGTGCGCCTGAATCGTGAACTGGGTACTAACTTCAACATCAGCCAGTTTGAACACCGGGCGGTCTATAATTCAGAGAAAAGCCGTATCGAGATGCACCTGGTAAGCCTGG
>CALJMB010000143.1 GCA_937982515.1 uncultured Balneolaceae bacterium | reverse complement strand
CAAGAATGGCATTTAGGGACTATCAGACAGGCCCTCCGGGCGCCGTTAAACTGCATTACAGACTGGACTATTGTTATGTCACCTATATCCTGCGTTTTCCATAGAACACGGATATGGCGGATACGCACGGATGCTGTATAGGGGGGGCTTTGTGCTGACCCGATCGCTCGGAGTGGTCGGATCAGTATAAAGGGCCGGTGAGCCCAGAGGATGCCGGGACTATCATGATCGGCGAAGACCGGCGCCATCCGCCATACCCGCGTTCCCCGTTATGCGACCGTTGATCAGGCACACAACACTATACTTGTTCCAGAATTGCAGGCAGCTGAATAAGCTCTTTGGTTATCTCATCTTTCGAATTCATCTCTTTTAATATTTGTTCAAACGCACGCCGCCCCAGCTCAAAGGTAGGCTGTTCTATGCAGGTAAAGGGATGAGAGAGGTAGCGGTTAAATTCGCTGCTGCCGAATGTGAGGATGGCCACCTGTTCCGGATCGATGTCATGATCTTTTAAATATTGAAGCACGCCGAGCCCCACAGGGTAGGTGGTGGTAAAAACAGCTTCCGGCAATCCATATTGTTCAACCAGTTGGGCAAATCCCTTATACCCGTCCTTTTCACTAAAGCCGCCTTCTATGATTTTTTTATTATCGACTTCCAGGCCGGCCTCTTTTAGTGCATCCTGATAGCCCAGGCTTCTATCCCTGGCGATTTCTACTGTTGAATATCCTGCCAGATGTGCAATATCTTTGTAACCGCGTTCAATCAGATAGCGCACCCCCTTCAGAGCACCCTCCCGATCTTCTACCTTTACGTAGGTATAGCCGGCATCCGAGAACCCACGGTCGAAGAAAACCAGATCTATATTCATTTTCTTTACTATATCAAACCTGTCGGGGCTCCTGGTCTTTTCCGAGACTGAAATCAGTAATCCATCCACCCTCATATCCAACATAGACTCGATATGCTTCCTCTCTTGCTCTTCATCTTCCAGAGACACCCCGAGTATTACCTCATAACCGCTTTCTGCTGCGGCACGATAGACGCCGTCGATCACCGAAGAGAAGAAGGAATGAGCGATCTTGGGGACAATCAATCCAACCATACGGGATTTTTTAGAGGCGAGAGACCGGGCAACCAGATTGGGACGGTAGCCCAGCTCCTTAGCCTTCTTTTTAACCCTTGTCTTTGTCTTTTCAGAAATATCCGGATGATCCCGCAACGCTTTCGAAACACTTACTTTTGTGAGATTTAGTTTATCTGCAATGTCCTGTAAGCGTACATTTTTCATTATATCTATGTTTGGGGTTTAAGGGAGTGCAGATAAAATAAGAAATCCATTAGAATATGAAGAGAAGAAAGCAATCAGGTTCCCAACCGCCTCTTTTCTCCATATTCATTTTTTCAGGCTCCTCTTGTCGGATGTGGTTTGATCGGAGTTAAATCTTCTATGCGTACGGGTTCTCCGCTTTCAATACTCTTCCGCGCGGCAATACCGATCAGGATTGACATAGCGCCGTCTCTTATGCCTGCCGCATGCTTCAGCGGATCTTCCATATCCGGATTACGGAATATCTGGTTCTGCAGCCGGATGTCGCCGCCGCCGTGCCCGCCGCTTTCCTGAAACACCTTGATAAGCTCGTGTTCACGGCTGAAGTTATCCATCACCATGATCTCTTCGTAGTTAGCGGCTTCCTCCAATTCCTGTTGCGACATCTCCTGCTGATGTAATTCCGCCTGGTTTATTCTGGCTTCCCTTCTCCAGGGGATGCCGTGCCAGGCATCGATTCGTCCGCCAAATCCATTAAATGCAATTTTCATACCTTCGTACGGCGAGTAGGTTGTCAGCGAGTACGTTACCTGTACATTATTGGCATATTTTATCTGGACAGACATTTTATCATAAATATCTATTTCCTCTCTCCAAAGGCAGTTGTCCCTGATATACCCGTCGTGATGTTCGTGGGCTACGTACAGATCCATGTAGGTATTGTTTTTGGTGATATCCCAGTAGAAGTCACAATTGTTTTTGTGCCGGCAATCGCGGCAGTTGTTGCCTCTGAAGGAGTTATTGCTCCCATAATGTTCCAGCGCGCCTTCGGCATAGACTTCGACGGGGTCGGAATCCAGCCACCAGTTAAGCAGATCAAAATGGTGGGTTGCTTTGTGAACCAGCAAGGTACCTCCTTTGTCTGTGAGGCCGTGCCAGCGGCGGAAGTAAGAAGCGCCATGATATACGTTCAGGTACCAGTGAAAATCGACGGACGTAATTCTCCCCACCCGGTTGTTCACCAGCATCTCTTTCAGTTTTGTGTGATGAGGGCTGTAGCGGTAGTTGAAACCGACAATAAGATTACCCTTCGACTTCTCTTCCGCTTCCAGTATAGCACGGCATTTTTCATCATCGGTGGTCATTGGCTTTTCGGTAAGCACATCTATGTCTCTCGCCAGCCCTTTGATAATGAACTCATGATGGGTGGAATCGACCGTGGTAACGATCAGCATGTCCGGATTTGTAGCCTCCATCATTTCATCGAAATCGGTAAATGTGGGGCAGTCAGCGCCGATATAGCTTTTGCCGTACTCCAGCCGGCCGGGATTGATGTCGCACAGGCCGACAAACTCGGTGATGTCTCCATACCGTTCTCTCACCGTTTTCCCCCAGAAAGTAATTCCCCTGATTCCGGTACCGACGAGAGCAATCTTTTTTTTCTGTGATCCTGAAAACGAACTGGAAAATGCTTTCCCCAGAGCATTTGACGCCAATACCGTGCCTGCCATGGCTCCCGTGGTTGTTCGTATGAAGTCTTTCCGAGTGACTTTATCTTTGTTCATCATTTTACCCTCATTTTATTGGTGTTTTGCTATAGAAAATAATTGCCCAAAAAGCGTTTCAACCGGATCTGATCAGGTTCACTTTTTGAGGAGTCCTGCTTTGATACATCCCGGGGGTGCAGGAAAAAGGTAAAGCATCGCTATATCCCGAGGTTTCCCTAAACATCCATTCAATCCGGTAGTCTCACACAGCTACTGTTAACCGGTTACTTAAAAACTAACATATTGGTAAAATCATAAAAAGACAACTTAGATTGACACTACCGCCTTGCTGAAGTGAGGTTCCCAAAAGAAACTTTCATTCAAACTTCCAAAAGAGAACTAAGTACCGAAAGCCCCCAAAGGGGCAGAAGCCTGTCTTTTCCCGCAAGCTACTAATCAGCCAGGGTCTGGATATACAGAACTATAGATTCTACCTCGCTGTCGGTAAGTATTCCGAGAAAAGAAGGCATCTCCTGGGCATATCCTTCAGCAATCTTTGCGTCTGGCTGCAGAATAGACTCCCGGATATACTCTTCGTCCGCGATTACAGCAGAACCATCGGCAAGTTGCTTTTCGGAGCCGAAGAGTCCTTTCAGCGAAGGCCCGAGCCGGCCAGCGGATGCCCCTTCAACAGCGTGACAGGCAATACATCCCGTATGGTGGAACAAGGCTCTGCCTCTTTCGGCTGAGGCCGGCTCCTCTGCGGTATTTGCTGCTGCCACTTGTACGTTGCCTTCATATGTAAGCTCATCAATATTCAAACCGCTGAATCCTTCAGCGAGCAAGTCGGGCTGCGCCACATCGTTTACCGTAAACCACAGTGCGTCGTTAATCGCTGAGCCGTCAACGGTTTTCAGATTATAGGCCACCTCCATCTGCATGACTTCTTCAATGTTCGGGACCGCAATAAACACGGCTCGCCGGTCATCGGACAAATGAACAGAGAAAACCGGAAGCAACTCCTCACCAGGCTCTCCACCGGGTTTAAAGTGTCCGGATCCGTATCGTTCTGTGCGCTGATAGTTCCATCGCTTAACCTGGTAATTGGCAGGGTTCGTCGCCGTGTCTTCATCCAATTCGGTTCCAAAACGTATCATTACCCCTCCATTTCGGACCTGGAACGCTTCAGGCAGCAGGCTGGCCTTGCCGGTATAGCGAAGACGCATAAATGCACTGATCGCTTCAGAGTTTGAGCCCCAGAGAGAAAACCCGGTAATATACAGCTGCCCGTCGCGGGGGCTAATATCTCCTTTCATGGTAGGCGCGGGATAATCACCGGGTATGACGGATACGGCGCCCTGAACGGCGTTGTCGGTACTGTCGATCAACACCTTGAACAAGCCGGGACGTCCGTAAGAGAGATGAACCATATGTCCGCTCAGCGGACCCATCTTATCGCCGGTTATCCACACCTGCCCCGCGCCCGACCGGTCTACACTGTGCGGAATCCACGTCAGCGGGGGAGTAACTTCCGGCAACTCTGCACCTTCAGAGAGATGCGCCGTAGCAGGCACTCCGTAGTAATCTCCTTCATCAACCAGCAATATGGGGGTGGATGGCATATAATGTCCCTGTTGGTCGGAAGCCGACAGTACGCCGGTTTCGGGGTGAATACCCAGGTAAGGCCCCCGGAACCCTGTAGCATGAAAATCCATACTGCGGCCATCAGCCGATATCTTTACAATGGAGCCATCGTGGGGGGATCCGGCGCGGAATCCCATCAGGCTTTTGGGGGAAGAGGCCTCCGGACCCATATCGAGTGCTCCGAATTTGGCTACATAAAACCCGCCATCCGGTGCGGCCACCATATCGCTGGCCCACTCTCTGGTTTCTATAGACTGAGCCATCAGATTGGAGAAATTCTCATAATAATCTGCCACGCCATCGGCGTTCAGATCGTGGAAGCGTACAATGCCTTCTTTCCCATATACGTATATCGTGTCACGTACTACTTCTATGCTTTGTGGTTCGTACAATCCCGAAGCGTAACGGCGCCACTCCAGATTTCTCAGCTTCCGGTCAATACCGTCTACAATCCAGACATCTCCCTCAAATGTAACCAGTGCGGCGCGATTGTCATCAAAGAAAGCGGCATCCACTACACGCACATTGCGCTTCCATGGGTTAGGTATTGGCAGTGTGAGCCGGTCGATGACATAAGCGGCCGTATCGGGAGCTGTTTCTCCCCGTGTGTGGACGGTTTCTGCCCAGTGCGCAGGGCCGCCGTTCCGGAAAGCTGGTATTTCGGTATCTGCCTGGGTCAGCAACTGCTCAAAATGTGTTTTATGATCTGCAGACCCCTGCCACAGTATCAGTGTAAATGTTTGTTCTTTGCCGGCAGAAGAGACTCCGACAGCAGCATACCGGTTATTGATCACGCGGATCTCCACTCCCGGAACATTCTCAGCCAAACCGATGGCTGTCACCATCTCTCCTTTTTTGCCGTGGTAAACATAGGCTACTCCTCCCTTCACTTCCGACCGGATGCCGTCAGTTACCTCAGCGGCAGCTAAAGTGAGATCTTCGTTCAGGTTATCCATGTGGAAGGTTCGTGTGAATCCGATGGCTCCTTCAAAGTTGACACTGCCGGGCTTTTCGTAGATATTTGCCCCCCTTACTGTATAGGACAGCATAACATCCCCGCCATGCAGATAAACCCCGTTCCAGCGCCCCATCTCCTGAGGGATAGCTCCCCATTTCGGGCTATCGGGATTGGGCGACGGAGGCCTGGGATCTGTGAAATCAGGGGCCGCCCCCATCCATCCGGGATAGAGGCCGGTGGCCAGTTTCGGATCTCCGCCAATCACAGGGATCTGATTTGATTTGTTGTGAAAGTCCCGGTACGAGATCTGAGCCATTGTTACCATCGGCAGGAAGTCTCCGGTCCAGGCTACCGACCAGCGCAGCATATCTGTATCGAAGCAGGTATAAGCGTCTTCTCCCAGGCGGATGGCAAGGCAGCGCGGAACAATGTTGTCATCGGGAAAGCCCGGCCCGAGCTTGCGGGCATCAACGGAGGTAGTTATAAACGGAAAGCCGGGCTCAACAAAAGGGGCAATCTCTTCTGCATTAAAATGCTGCTCTGACAGGGATTCCGGCCTACATCCGGCCAGCATCACTAATCCGCTTAGCAAAACTGCCTGAAGGGCATGTGATGATCTTATTTTTACAGGGGCGATGTCTTTATTATTCAACTTGAACAAATGTCGAAAAAACCGACTAGTTAATGTCAACATGGGCTGGTTATCTGGTTAAAATAATTATCTCGCGAACATCCACTGCATCCGCGTCCTATTTCACTGAGCAACAATCGTTACGCCCGGCGGGTAGGCGTAATCATTCCACAGACGATTCAACTCAGCGGGATCGGGATTGCCGTCAAATGCTACGTATCGATACCTTGAAATATAAGGCGAACCCGGTTCTATAGCCATATCTCCCATTTGCTGGGGAGTAAAAACAAAGTAGGGAATGTTTGGGTGGATGCGGACCGGCTGCGGCGCCCGATAATTACCGGGATGCCCGAGAATGGCTATACCTACATGCTGCCCATCCACAAGACCGAACATACAGGCCCATCGTGCCCTGGTCTCATTTCCATTCTCCCGGTCATATCCCTCTGAAGTCAGGAAAGATACGTTATCAGGGTCATTCCAGTTTCCGTGTCCCCGGAACGCCATGCCCCCGTAACGATACTCCGGAAGTTCTAATGGCTGACCGGTATTAGCTGTGTGGGTGACTTTAAGATCGAAGAGATGATACGATCCGCCGCCTGCTTTTTTATTGTATACGGTTAAGTTCAGCTCTTCATTGAGTGCAACAACGGGCGCCTGTGCTGCGATATCCACAAAGTAGTTTCTGGCGCGCAAGCCTCCGTGAACCGGACCTTCCCATGAAACATCAAAAGAGTCGGCATGCTGTACTCTGCCGGTATGGTCGTGCACATTCCAGAAGTCGGGGGTACGCCCCTGAAACCGGGTGCTGGTCCACGCCGACCAGATGCCGTAATGATGGGGATGTACTTCTGTATCCAGGTGATTGGTCAGAACTACCCCTGCGGGAGAGTATGCCGGATGGATATATCCGCCCCGCCGGTACAGTTCGTCCAGTCCGCCGGGAAGGTTATTCTCTCCGTGAAAGTAAGAAAGAACTGCATGGCCATCAGCCTGAAAAGAGATGGTCTTCCGGCCTATTGAACTGGCTACCCCACCTATTGATACCGTAGAAGCAAGCGGCCCGGCAATCAGCTTATAGCTTCTGGATGAACCGGCTTTCAACGCATCAAGTATAAACCAGCCTGTATTGCGGCTGTCTGCCTGTAGATGGATGGGCATTCCGTTTTCATCCTCCATACGGTATACGCCGGGAGATACTGCTCCCGGAAAGCGAAAAGATACCACCGTTCCGACCCGGTCAAAAGCTCCAGCGGTTACCGTCACCATATGATTTTGTGCCCGGCAGCTGTAGCTTGTTCCGGTCACCAATAGCATCATTATTGCAGAAAACAGAGCTGCCGGTTTGAAATGTTTTGACGTCACGATTTATTTAGTTTGTTAAGGTGTGAGCCCCGGCGGAACCACTCCTATTTCAATACCAAGCAGGGCGGCAAAAAGAGTATAAGACAGTACGGTTATCAGTATGGCAAAAAACAAATTCAGCGTCAGCCCGGTCTTAGCCATTTGTGGAATCGTCATGACTCCGCTGCCGTAGACAATGGCGTTGGGCGGAGTGGCCACAGGCAGCATGAATGCGCAGCTGGCAACCATAGCAATAGGCACGGCAAACAGTAAAGGATCCTGCCCGATGCTAATAGCCACCGAACCCATTACAGGCAGGAACGCCGCAGCTGTTGCAGAATTACTTGCCAGTTCTGTAAACATAATGATAACAGATGCAATGACGAAGATAGTGAGAATAACAGGCCACCCTCCTAATACTTCAAAATATCCACCTATCCATTCCGCCAGGCCGGTCCGTTGAATGGCACCTGCCAGGGATAATCCGCCACCGAAGAGAATTAACACACCCCAGGGCAAATCCTCTGCATCTTTCCATCTCAGAAGAAAACGTGCTTTCCTCAAATCAACCGGAATCATAAAAAGGAGCAATGCTCCGAAAATAGCGATACCGGCATCAGACAGGCCCGGGATGGTATTCTCAAGCAGAGGTCTGATGATCCAAAGCGTGGCGACGGCTACAAATACAATAGCCACTGTCATCTCCGGTCTGGAGATCTTCCCGAGGCGTCTGATCTCGCCCTCTATGTACTCTCGCCCGCCGGGCAGTGTCTGCAAATGGACGGGAAAAATGAGATTCGCCAGCGTGTAGAAGATGACCGGAAGCCCTAATAAAACGAGTGGAACACCAAGCGACATCCATTGAACAAAGGTAATTTCCATTCCGTAGGCCTCTTCCACAAAGGCAATCATCAGGGCATTAGTGGGTGTGCCGATGACGGTGCCGATTCCCCCTATGTTGGCTGAATATGCAATGG
>CALJMB010000142.1 GCA_937982515.1 uncultured Balneolaceae bacterium | reverse complement strand
GGTCCGGTAGTTCAGCTGGTTAGAACGCCTGCCTGTCACGCAGGAGGTCGCGAGTTCGAATCTCGTCCGGATCGCTTATTGTAAGCCCCTAACTTTCAATGAGTTAGGGGCTTTTTTTATTTATAGGGTTCCCGTCTCTCAAAGCTTGATGTCCATACTGGTACTAGAATGGTACTAGGAATGCATTCGCTCTATCCTTAAACTGTACTCATATCCTATTAATGCTGGAGCTTTAGTTTTCTATGCGAAAATATATACTACCAAGGTCACACCTTTGCTGGAACACATTTTTATTATAAATTATAATATATTATGTTTGATTTCCGTTTTTGAAGCCACAATCAGGCATCTACTATCGTCTAAATGCAACACTTAGAAAACATAGCCGGATACATCCTAAATAAGTTTCAAGGGAACGTAACCCCTATGAAACTTCAAAAACTACTTTACTATGTAAAGGTATGGACGACTGTGGCTGGCAAGAAAACTATTTCTGATTCTCCGGATCAAGCTTTTTACGCTTGGAAGTATGGGCCTGTAAATCCTGGTATTTATCATGAGTTTAAGGGCCACGGTAAAAATCCTATAAAAGAAACTCCACTGTTTAGCCCAATTCCTTCTGGCGAAAAGAAGTTAATCGATTTCATTGTTGATAGTTATGGTTGCTATAATGCTATCACCCTATCGAAAACGACTCACACAGAAGATCCGTGGATAAAAAATCAGGAGTTTGGTGGGAAAATATCTGACGAAGATATCTTAGGCTATTATTCTAAAGAAAGTTTTGCCCAGAACTTCCCTTTAGATAAAGGCAGTAAATACTACCCACCTAAAACTACCAGTCATCATGCTTATGTATTTGATATGGCAGAAGATGATGAAGCAACCAATGTCTATTTTGATTCTCTGGAAGAATATTTAGACGAATTTAAGAAGGCTTCTAAAGAGGCCCATCTCTTTATGAATTCAAATACAGCAATCTTTGGCTGATAGTGGCGAATTATCTCAACTAAAAGAATTAATAGAGGTATTCCCTGACAAGTTTCCGTCCACTGATGAAGGTATAAAAGCGGCCAATGCCTTAGCCAGAACTAATTACGAGGCTCTGGATAATGAAATTCTACCAGGTATTAACAGACGTATCCAAAATGGAAGTCTAGCGCTTACTGATCATGTCTGTTTACGGTTATGTCAGATCCTCCATGAATTTCTTTTTTCGGATATCATTTCGACCAATGGGCAATTTCGAAAAAAGGAACATCCAAATAACGGCGCTGTTTTCTTTGGCGGACAAAAAAGACAAGAACATAGACCACGTTTTAGGGGCTCTCCGCCTGACAAAATTCAAGGTGACTTAAAAAAATCCTTTAAATATTTGCGCAGAGAAGATGAAGAGGGAGCCTTAGATAATGCTCTCCATTTCTATCAGAAATTTGTTTTTACACACCCCTTTTATGACGGCAATGGTCGGATAGCCCGGCTGTTTGTAAATATGTATTTATACCAGTTTGGATTATACATCAACTGGAAAAATCTCCAAGATAGAGGCTCCTTTTTAAAAAAGCTAAATTATTACCATGAAACGAATATGGAAGAGCACTTCGGCTGGTGGGTTCAAGTATGTGAAAAAGAAGTCTTTGAGATTTCGGAAGAAGATGAGGAATCAGAGTAATAGCCGTACCTGTTCTCCGATATCGACCAGTTATTGGTCTTTCCTGGATAACTCTGGCACCACTACCTTATACTTTTTGTAGCTTTCCGTCCTTTACGATCTCTCTTTCTCCACTCCTTAAATCTATAGAAGTAGATATAAGTCTTGCCTGTTATAAGCTCCTGAACTTATTTGTTCCAGCCACCCACTAACTTTATAGATGCCTACTAATTGATAGGAGTGTTTAACAAAACCTCTCCAACTTATGCTTGCGATTTTGCCAGTCTGGGAGCATTTGGCTTAATAACTGGTAAAAATTCTTGTTGTGCTGAGGGTGCCTGGTATGACAAAGCTCGTGAATAATTACATAGTCAATGCAACACACAGAGTGTTTGATCAAGTCAGGATTTAATAAAATATTCCCTGTTGCCGTAAAGCTGCACCCGGACTGACGGGCGAAGATTTTCGAAGAATTTAAGATCTTTTTAAACCATTTTATGTCTGACTCTTTGATATACTCAAACAATTTACCTGCCGAAAAGTCTGCCTGTAGCGTTCGTGAAAAAATGGATAACTTTTCATAGAAGTCGTCTTTCAGGTCTTCCTGTTCAAATCCACTCAATGCCGAATAGGTATTGATGGCATCCGTCAATGTGCCGAGAATATCAACGTAGTCTATAACAAAGCCTGTATCTTTTCCCTCAAATAGCCGGTTCACACGGGCAATAGCCTGTAACAAATTATGCTCATCGAGATAACGGGCCATATACAGCACCGTGTTATTTGGGACATTAAACCCGGTCAGCAATTTGTTTAACGTGGAATACCTGCGTTTATAGTCGAAAACCTGATCCTTCGACATTCCCTCCATATCCCGCTCAAATTCACGGTCCATTTCCTCTTTCCAAGTATCCGGCCTGGCGGCCCGACCTTCATATATAATGGAAACTACCACTCTATCCTTAACGGCCTGATCCATTGAATAGGAATCGATCATGCCTCCAAGCCTGGCTACTGTGTTTTTCTCAATTTCCATCAGGGGCATACCTGTAAAGCCGATATAGCAGGCGTTGGGCAATACTTTTCTCATCTCTGCGTGCATCATCCCCTATTGGGTGCGGTGAAACTCATCAATCAGTACAAAGATATTGCGGGACTCATTGACGAAGTTCTTTTGGTTGAGAACAGCGTTTTATGAAAGCTGTTTTTAAATGTATGGATGCACCCGACTCTCAGGCATCCCGAAACAGCCATTACTCCTAACGAATAAAATGCTCTGACATCGGTTAAGAGAGATTAAGATATCAGCACAAAAAGCACTTCTCAAGCCATTACAGGGCAAGTTACTTACGGGTTACCAGGTTAAGCGGTGGAAATGAATAATTGTTTGTAACTATATCTAATATACGTCTGTCACAATTAGAGACCATCGATCACTTCGATGATCAAATAAAAATAAAAATGAACTGAGATGGATATACTAACTGATCTGACCGAGTTTAATAATATCGGATTGCTGGCTTTAAGGCTCGGGATAGCTGTGAGCTTTCTTTACCACGGTCTTGATAAACTTAAAATGTGGAAGATGGAGCCTTCTGAAGAAATGCCTGCAAGTATGCTAAAACAACTTCGATTGCTTTCTATTGTTGAACCGTTAGGAGCTGTTGCTTTAATTAGCGGATTTCTGACGCAGCTTGCTGCCATCGGATTCACAATCATCATGTTGGGAGCTATTGATCTGAAAGTGAGGCAGATGCAGACAAAGTTTGGTGAACCAGGCGGGTGGGAATTGGATGTAGTATTGCTGGCCGGATGTACTGCATTAATCATAACAGGAGCAGGAACAATATCATTTGACTATGCTCTTTGGGGGATTGCATGATCTTTTCAACTATAATCAATAAAAACAAAGGTGAATATTATGAAATGATTAGTCAGGAAAAGCAACAAACAAAATGTTCACAATATAATGGTGTGGTACACCGCCTTCCCGCCAAGAACGACGATGCCCACACCATTTCTAAAACACAAATCAGATCATCTTTACCAATGATCTTTAATTAACATACTGAGGTTTATTATGCAAATCAATAAATCAACATTAACAGGACTCACAATTATACCCATCCTACTGGCTGCACTGCTTATTGGCTCTGCAGCCCATGCTCAAAGTTTGCAGGACCAGCCGCTCCGCTGGGGCCTGAAAGGTGGAGTAAATGTAACCACGATGTATGGCGATCAGGTACATGGCCCGGCTGCGCGCGCAGGTTTCACGGGCGGGCTTTTCCTGAATTACCGTTTTACGCCCAACTGGTCGATTCAGCCCGAAGTACTGTTTAGCATAAAAGGAGCGGATCTTGACCAAGGGGTAATCGGCGAAACAGGTTCGGCCGACTATGAACTCGGCTATCTGGAAATACCGGTATTGGCTAAATATACATTTGAGACCAATTCGATTGCCAAGCCCTATCTTAATGCCGGTCCTCAAGTGGGATTTTCCCTCTACGGGGATTCCAACGGCCGGGATATCAAACGTGACCAGCTTAAGGATGCCGAGTTCGCATTGGCCTTTGGCGGCGGGGTGGATTTCGTCGTGGCATCATCACCGTCAGATTTCATCAAAACGGTAGGACTGGACCTGCGATATACCCTGGGCCTTACCGATACCTTCGACGTGCCCGGTGACCCCGAGACCAAAAATCATGCGTTCATCGGCGCTATCACCATTGGATTCTAAGCCTGTATAATCTCCCTGACAAACCCAAGCCTGTCGGAGTGGATAGCTTCGACAGGCTTTTTTATATGCTCCAGGCACAGCACAGCTGCTATAGCGCCCGCCTGAAACTAAGCCACCCTATTTTCAGCCACCCATAATCCGGTTTCGATGTGTTTGCCCCCACTGACTCATTTCGGCAATAACCTCTTCCAAGGTCTTTCCATAGTCTGTAAGGGAATATTCTACAGTGACCGGCATAGTGTCATGAACTTTACGCCTGATTAACTCATTGATCTCCAGGTCTTTAAGCTCACTGGAAAGCATTTTGGCCGAGATGCCGCCAATTTCATCCATTAGCTCACTAAATCGCCGGGGGCCGGTTAGCAAGACGACAATAATCGGAATCTTCCACTTTCCGTTTAGCAGATCCAGCACGTCGCGAACTGATCGGAGACTGTTATGGCATTCTTCCATAATAGATTCTGGGAGTGTTACATACATATTTCAACAGGAGGTTATATTAAGATTATCTGATTTAAGAGCGTTTATTAAAACAGAATATATTATCAACAGTATCAGCCAACACAAAATTATGACCTACAATTCGTTTGACTTTTATAGAATTAGCGAATCTGAAAAGAAGCTGTTTCCGGAGTGAAATACTCATAAAAATATACTAAGTAGATGCGAAAAGAGCTTTGGGGATCTTTCATTGTTGTCCATATATACCTATACAGAACCTTATCTTTACGATCATGAATAAACGATTTATTCCTTCTCCCAGTAAAGTGGCCCCGGGAGAGCTGCAATGCATGACCCCCGGTAAGAGATTGGGCAGGTGGCCCGGAAAAGGTATTCTGTGAGCCGGGAGAAAGTACGCAGGCTTCTGAAGATCCTGTGCATCCATGCCATCTGCTGCAAGCCGCGAACCACGGCGATCAATCCAGCCGCCAATAAATATTTTTTCCAGGCTAATAAGAAAATGAAGATGAAATCGTTTATCAGTATAACTTACCTGATCAGGTTGATTCAACTTCCGGTTTCCGGGCGGATAGTCCGGGACGAAACCCCTGCTTATATAGAAGAGACAACCGGTGTCAGGCAAGCGAACAGCCGGGTTGAATGCCCGGATTTTAACCGAATATACAGTACGGACAAAGTGGTGGACATGCTCAGATCAGATTCTTCTAATTATGCTTACTATTATAAATAAGAGAAATAGTTAGGGCGTGTTGACATTCAACGTGCGGCGTGTCTTTATATTAAAATCCGCCCCTGCCCCTTCCGTCAACCGGCAGAGGTTAGAAGTATTGTTTTACACAAGCCAGCCTTTATCAGGTAAATTAACAGATTCGCTATTATGAACAGAATTATCTTAAGCACAGTAGATTATAAAAGAATACACGACAGCATCAATAACGCTGTGAGGGCCAACTCTATAAATGAGCAGGAAGCCCTGACGCTAAGCAGGGAATTGGAAAAGGCAGAAATCATTGAGCCGGAGAATATGCCCGGCGATGTAGTAACCATGAATTCTACTGTGAAGGTTACGTTTGCCAAGACGGGAAAACAACTGGAACTGAAGATTGTATACCCTAAAGAAGCAGATGTGAGCAGGAACCTGATTTCAATTTTCTCTCCTATTGCGGCGGCTCTCATCGGCTATAGGGTTGGAGATACAATTGACTGGACAGTTCCCTCCGGTCCAACCACCATCAGGATTGATGAGATAACCTATCAGCCGGAAGCATCGGGTGAGTTTGCTGTATAACGTGCTGTATTTGTAACGATATGGTGCAAATCCTGAAGGACTGCCGGCTTCGCGGCCTGTAATCTGCCGCAGGCTTTTAAACCGGGCGGTCCTATCGGTCAGGTTGCTTTCCTGTATTCCTTAAATATGTTTTCCATCTTTGACCGGCCTTTATCCACTTCAGGGTGGAATTGTATGGTGGCTTGTTCCCTGATGGCCGTGACGTGCCGCATGGCTTCATCGATCCGCTGGCCTAGGCCTGCTTTATCCTTTGCTCTGTGCCTGACAATAGACAGGCCGGCCAGCCGGCCCTGAGCTGCGGCAACCTTTGCACTTTCTATGCCTGTGATGTTACCAGCCACATACAACCCGTCAATGGGGGTCTCCATCCGTTCGTTGTGAACGGGCACATGTCCCCCGAGCTCTTCTATATACCGGAACGGGCATCCGGCCACAGCCGCAAGTTCCGCCAGGGGATACAGCCCGCCGGCGATGCAGACAAAATCGACCGGTATCGTTCTTTCGCTGCCTTCTATGGGTTTCCCTGCCGGATCAATGTTGCAGACCGTAACGGACTCTACCCGGTCTCTTCCATTTATTTTCAGGGCCGCTTTGCGGATGTGAACCGGTATTCCCCACACCTTCACGCCTCTCTTTGGATACAACCGTACAGCCAGCCTGCGTACCCATCCGGCCCTGGCCAGAATACTGCCGAAACGCAGGATGCGGGACGGAGCCATATGAGCAATCCGCGCCAGTCCGTCCATAACCTCTCCCGGATCTCCGTAATGTTTGGTGACGGGATTTTTAGCAGGCAGTACCATACTATGCAGCTCCGTACCTGCCAGATCCAGTTCCCTGGCGATGGCGGCAGATAATACATTAACCCCGACCACAATGCCTCTCTCCCCGACACGGACGCGGTGGACATTTGTCATAACCTGCGCCGCGCCGATAGACATGACGCCGGGGAGGGTCCACCCCGGTATGGGTGCGGCGGATTCGGCCGCGCCCGTCGCTATCAGCAATTGTTCGGCATCAAATACTCCTGCATCTGTATGTACCTTAAATCCGTTGTCAGCCTTTTCAATGTGATGGGCGGAAACGCCGCATCGGATGTCTGCTCCAAGCTCTGTGGCATGGTTCAATAGCTTTCCGGCCTCCTTAATACCATTCCACCACTCGCCATCCGGTTCCTGATGGAGCTGGCCCAGAAGCCGCCCGCCCGGTTTCGGAAATTCATCGATGATAAGCACACTCAGGTCCCACTCACGGCAGGCAATAGCGGCTGAGAGTCCGGCGGGCCCGGCCCCGATAATTACAACGTCACGCATCCGGGGCCTCCTTCTTGTTGTCGCCTTTCTGCTTTCCGGCGAATTCGGCATAGGTTCGGGGCATCTCATCGGCTTCAAACACCGAAGAGTTCAATGGAGAGGGCAGCACTTTTCCGCTTTCAACGGCCATGCCTTCTCTTATCTCCGTCATACAGGCGCGGACGCCGGCCTTTCCGTCAACCGTTACCCGGCATTCAAAACAGTGGCCGATGTTACAGTAAATGCCGCGGGGCCTTCCGCTCTCCTCGTGAACCCGCAGCTGCCGTATGCCGTGCGCGAGCAGCGCCGACGCGATGGTATCTCCCTCGCGGCCTTCGCAGGTTTTCCCGTCAAAAGTAAAGGATACCGCTTTCCGGTTTCTCAGGCTGCCCAGAACGGGGTGTTCTTCAATTCGTCTGTTACGCATGGTCTCCGTCACCTCCCAGTACAGATAAGGATACCGGACGGACGGGAGGCTGGACCTTCAGCGGCAGGTCATCTCCCGGCTTTTCTCCTGTCACTTCCTCCAGCACGGCATCCACCGCCGGGCGGCATGTGCGTCCGCCACAATAGCCCATTCCCGCCCGCGTGCGCAGCTTTACTTCCCGCGCGGAGCATTTATAGGTATGAAACGTATCCCTGATGTCTTCTAACGTTACTTCTTCGCACCTGCAAATAATCATTTTGTCTGTCTGTTAGGTTTCCTGTGCAATACCATACAAGCTATGAAACTGTTTTCACTGTGTAAAATACTTTATCGGCGTGCGCTCAGCAATCAGAATTTTTTAGGAAACTATTCCCCCCGCCCGGGCACAGATGATGTAACCTTTCTGCGGTCCTCCCGGACAAAGTTCTTGAGTTCCGGCCGGAATGACGCCTTCTGGTTTTGTTTCCTCTTTTATTCCATGGAGAACGTACAGCCTTTCACCATTCAAGCGCTACGTGCATTATTTTAATAGAAAAT
Source organism: uncultured Balneolaceae bacterium (assembly GCA_937982515.1). Lineage (GTDB taxonomy): Bacteria > Bacteroidota > Rhodothermia > Balneolales > Balneolaceae > CALJMB01. The sequence goes on along the minus strand of CALJMB010000142.1, from coordinate 2,255 downwards.
GCATACATTTACGCCTGATTTGTCTGGGGAAAGACAGATGAACCGATCTAAACCGGAATATGGAGGAATAGACAACGAGATCTGCTTAACAAGGATATAGATATGACACACACACATACAGAGGTGGCTATTATCGGAGGCGGTATTATGGGGTGCGCCATTGCGTATTATGCCTCCAAAGCGGGTATAGATTGCGTTTTGATTGAAAAAAAGGATATCGCAAGCGGTACCTCTTCCCGGTGCGACGGTAATGTTACGATTGTGGATAAAGACCCGGGGTTCGACAGTAAGATGTCTCTGGTGAGCCAGGAACTGACGGCCGGCCTGCAACAGGATTTGAAGCTGCCGTTTGAATACCGGGCTCTGGGCAGCATACTTGTGTGCGATAACGATGCGGAAATGGAAGCGGCGGAGAATTGGGTGAACATACAGAATGAGTCGGGGCTACAGTTCAACCTGCTCGACCGATCGGATATACGCCGGGAATCCCCTTATTTTGCCGATGATATTCCCGGCGGACTGGAGTGCGAGACCGATTCTCTCATCAATCCCTATCTGTTTTGTTACTCATTGATCGACCGGGCCAAGGATTACGGACTCAGGCTGTACACGCAGACCGAAGTGACCTCACTCGCGCAAAAGTCCGGCGGGTTCACCATCGAAACAACCAACGGCACATTCACCGCCGGCAAAGTGGTTAACGCGGCCGGCGTATGGGCTCCTTTTATCGGCAATATGCTCGGCGTGGAGATCCCGATCCGCCCCAGAAAAGGCCACATCATTGTAGGCGCACGGCAACAGCCGGTTATGATGCGCAATGTCATGGAATTCGGCTATCTGATGAATAAATTTGAACGCGCGCGGATGGCAGACCCTGAAACCCTGGAACACGGAGTGGCTTTAGTGCTTGAGCCCACCGAAAGCCAGAACTTTCTCCTCGGCAGCAGCCGGCAGTTTGTGGGCTATGACGGCAGGGTTGACATCAACGTGGTACGCACCTTAGCCAAACGGGCGCTGCGGTTTTTCCCTAAGATGGATGACTTTACCATGATCCGGACCTACACCGGTTTCCGGCCATGGACGCAGGATCACCTGCCTATTGTATCTCCGGTAAAAAGCGTGCCCGGATTTTATATCGCGGCCGGACACGAAGGCGACGGCATCAGCCTGGCGGCCGTTACCGGAAAGCTGATTGAAGAACTGATTCAGGAAAAGGAAACCATCATCCCGGTTGAAAAGCTCCGGTACGATCGCTTTGAGACATCCCTTGCGTGAACGTATCAGGTGAATAACAGCCATCAATACTTACTTTAATACCATGCAAACCATATTAGGCGCAGGCGGAGCTATAGGAACCGGACTGGCCAAAGACCTCACACAGTACACCGACGCGATCAGGCTGGTAAGCCGGAACCCGGTTAAGGTAAATCCCTCGGATGAACTGATGGCGGCAGACCTCACGCACAAGGATGCCGTCCGCAGGGCTGTTCAGGGCTCTTCGGTGGTCTATGTTACCGTTGGCTTTCCCTATAAGCTTAAAGTATGGCGGAAGGTCTGGCCGCCGTTTATTGGCCATGTGATTGAAGCCTGCAAGGAACACAACGCCCGGCTGGTCTTTTTCGACAACATCTACATGTACGATGCCAACCACCTGAACGGCATGACGGAAGAGACGCCGGTCCATCCGCCCAGCCAAAAAGGCGTCGTCCGGGCAGAGGTTGTCCGGATGATTATGGATGAAGTACAGAAAGGCGAGCTCACCGCCCTCATCGCCCGGTCGGCCGATTTTTACGGGCCGGGCATTAAAGAGACGAGCCTGCTGACCGAGCTCGTCCTCCATCCCCTGAGCCGGGGGAAGAAGGCCAGCTGGCTGGGCCCGGACCATTTTAAACACTCCTTCACCTACACCCCCGACGCCGCCAAAGCCACCGCCCTGCTGGGTAATACGGAGGATGCGTACAACCAGGTCTGGCACCTGCCCACGGCGGCGAATCCGCCTACCGGAAAGGAGTGGATCGAGGCCATCGCCCGGGAGATGGGTGTAAAGCCACGCTACCGCAGCCTGTCTAAACGCATGGTACAGCTGGCCGGATGGTTTGTACCGCCCATGCGCGAAATACCAGAGATGATGTACCAGAACGACCGGCACTACGTCTTCGACAGCAGCAAGTTCGAAGAGCGCTTTGATTTCACTCCCACACCCTATGCGGAGGGAATTAAAGAGATTATTGAGGCGGATTATAAGGATGAGTAGA
>CALJMB010000141.1 GCA_937982515.1 uncultured Balneolaceae bacterium | reverse complement strand
TTTTATCTGAAAGATAGGCTCCGATAATATGCGGGGCAGAGACATCCACCAGATCCCAGTTGTTGATGTACGAAGTATGATTAAGATAAAGGCCGTATATCGTTTTTTGTATGTTCTGATCCGCTTTTTTAAACTGGTTGACCCAGATAATCAGGGCGGCAAGCCGCTCTTCATGGTAATCTGAGTGAAGCAGACGGATGGAATCGTCAAGAGATAGCGCCTGATGTTTTTTGGCCACCGTGCGTATTACGGGAACACGGATACCTAAAAAGCAATCTCCTTCGCCATATCCTCCCGGAATGGCTTTAAAGAAGCGCTTTGAATGAGCAGCAATGGACTCATCTGATAATGCGCGAAGATCTTTTTGAATATCTAAGAGGAAATTCATTCTATATCGGGATTCTTAAACCATTCCAACGCCAGAACCTGAATCAAATGTAGGTATCTTTTCAATAAAACTAAGGCATGACTTCTTCAAATGATGCGTATCAGTTACACAATTCACATAGGTAAATCTGAAAATAACAGAGGTGATTTAGGAAAGAGATACCTTTCTTTTGAAGAAAACACAGGCCCAGCGTAGCCAAAAAAAGCCCCGCCTTTCGGCAGGGCCTGAATAGTTATTCAAAGATGCCGGAAAGCGGCACTAGGGTGGGTGACCCGTTCATTCGGTTGGTCTGGCAGGAGGCCACGAAATCACTAAAGCACAAAACAATTAGTGTTTTTAGGGGCGATAAACCCATACCGCTTTTTTACCGGTAACAGCACTAGTGCCGGGCTTGGCAGATGCACTGAATCTGCCCTTCAACCCGGCCTTGACTGGTGGCGTGCCACTGAAAAGGAGAACCGCCCTGATTCAGCTCCCACCAGAAGGGCAGACGTTCCTGCTGCCGGTTACCTACCTCATTCATAGTGGAGGCGTCGTACAGCCGGCCGTTCACCATGGTGTATTCCACCCGCTCGGTAGTCCGGATATTTTCCAGAGGGTTGCCGTCGATCACAATCAGATCAGCCAGTTTCCCTTTCTCTATGGATCCCAGTTCGTGTTCCATGCCCAGGTACCGGGCTCCGTTGATGGTGGCTACCCGCAGCGCTTCCAGCTCGGTCATGCCGCCCTGGTGGAACATCCACAGCTCCCAGTGGGCGCCCAGGCCCTGAAGCTGTCCGTGCGCCCCCAGATTTACGTTCACTCCCTTCCGCAGTAACTCTTTGGCAGCGGCGGCGCTGGCTATGTGGCCGATTTCGTACTCCTCCTGCGGTATCATCGTGCGGTGTCGGGACCGGGCATCCACAACAGAACGGGGAGTGAAGGTGAGCAGCCGTTCTTTTTCCCAGACGTTCGTGTTCTGGTACCAGTAGTACTCACCGCTCATACTTCCGTAGTTTACGACCAGCGTAGGCGTGTAGCCGGTGCCGCTGGCGCTCCACAGGGTTTCCACATCTTTATACAATGGAAAAACAGGTACGTTGTGCTCAATACCGGTATGCCCGTCCAGAATCATGCTCATATTGTGAGTGAAGGTGGAACCTCCTTCGGGCATCACCAGAATTTCCAGTTCGCGGGCGGCCTGAATAACCTGTTGGCGCTGATCTCTTCTCGGCTGGTTGTAGCTTTTTACTGAAAATGCGCCGAAGGCTTTGGTTCTCCGGATGGCTGACCGGGCGTCTTCCAGGCTGTTGATTACAGCTTTGAAATTCCCCTCAGCCCCGTACAGAATCCGTCCGGTGGAGAAGATACGCGGGCCAATCATGGTGCCGGTTCTGACCATCTCGGCCTGCGAAAAGATCATTTCTGTGTTAGATGAGGGATCGTGTGAGGTGGTAACTCCATAGGCGAGGTTGGCAAAATAGTGCCACTGCTGCTCCGGACTCAGCCCCTCCCTGAAATTGCCGATATGCGCGTGCACATCGATGATGCCCGGCATGATGGTTTTGCCCTTAACATCTACCACTTTAGCCCCGGAAGGGATCGAAATGTCTCCGGCGGCCCCCACTCCGGCAATACGATTTTCACGCACAACTACGGTTCCGTTCTCAATCACTTCGTCTCCGTTCATGGTGATGATCCGGGCTCCCTGAAAGGCGATAGTTCCTTCCGGCTTATCCGTCTGCAGTTCCAGCCCGATGGAGATCCCCTCATTGGTTCCCAGAGGGAGTTCGCCACCGGACGCGCCATTCAGAAAATCAAAAGCCTCGTTTACACCCACAGTGAAATACTCTTCGCCAAGCGTCCAGTGCAGTTTTGTGCCGTCGGCCGACCAGTGCAGATTGATGCCGGCGTCTCTGGCCACATGCGTAACGGGAATGGCCTTGGTGTTGCCGCTGAGTTCTATAGAAGTTCCCGCCTGCGGCATGGGGGCAACGTACACTTTGAACAGCTCATTGAAAGCCACCCACTTGTTGTCCGGGCTGGGTACGAAGTTGTTGGCATATTTCGAAGTGAAATGGGTTCGCTCGTTATTCCCGTTCAGATCCACGCTGCGATAGGAATGATTGGGATAGTAGCCTTGCAGGTAATATGTCCTGTCTCCCTCCGCATTGAACCGGGGGGCGCTTCCGCTTTCGGTAACAAGGGTCTTTTCCCCTCCATCTGCCGGCATGGTATAAATACCTGCGTCGACCGTGTAGGCATAGCCCTGGTGATCGTTGCCCGATTCCATCCGGAAGAGGAGGGTGGAACCGTCCGGGGAGAAGGAGGGTTCGCGGTAGATGCCCTTATCGGTGGTTAGTTTTTTCGGACGGCTTTTGCCCTTCAGGCTGAGGGACATGATGGCCCCTTTAGCTGTATCGCTCCACGTTACATAAACCAGGCGGCTGCCATCGGGTGAGAAAGCCGGTTCAAACTCCAGGTATTCCCCATCGGTCAGTCGTTCGGGCTTACCCTTGGGAAGCTTCTTTTTCCACAAATATCCTGCGGCATTGAATACCAGCAGTTTTCCGTCCGGCGAGGTAACGGCGTGGCGGATGGCTTTGGCAGTGAACGTCTCTGGAGCCGGGTCCTGCCGGAACTGTACCGCCCCGGCAATGCGGTGCACGGCCTCCACCTCAAACGGAATGATTTCGGATTCATAAGAGCTGACGTTAATCTTGTGGATCTTCCCTTTAGCGTAGATGATGATCTGCTCGCTGTCCGGCATCCAGTTAAAATTGGTGTAAGGGCCAAAGATCGCCCACGCTTCCTGCTGATCTTTGGTGAGCTGGTCGTATACCGGCCGTTCTATTCCCGTCTCCAGGTCGCGAATATAGAGCACGCTTTTGGTACGCACCCGTTTGACGAAGGCCATTTTACTGCCGTCGGGTGAAAGGGTAGGGCTGATGGCGCCTCCGGATCCCCCGGTAATGCGCTCCGTTTTGCCCGTCTCCCGGTCATACCGGTTGATGGCGTAGATCTGGCTGTTGGGATCTTTGTTGTACTGAAAGTACCCTCCCGGGTAGACCGCCTGACTGTAATAGATATACCGGCCGTCGGGAGAGACAAAAGGCTGGCCCAGATCCTGCTGCTCGTTGGGCTTTTTGACGAGCTGAATGCCGGATCCGCCCGAAATGTGGTACATCCACAACTCTCCGGCGCCCAGGGAGCGTGTAGAGGTGAAGTGCTTACGGGCGATGAGGTAGTTGCCATCCGGTGTCCACACGGCATTATTGAGCAGGCGGAAGTCTTCGTTGGTAACCTGACGGGCATTTGAGCCATCGCGGTTCATGACCCAGATGTTATCGCCTCCTCCCGCGTCGCTGGTAAAAGAGATCATGCTGCCGTCAGGACTGAAGCGGGGCTGGATGTCATAGGCGTGCCCCCGGCGCAGGGCTTTGGCCTTGCCTCCTTTTACAGGCATAATGTAGATATCGCCCAGCAGGTCGAAGACAATCTCTTTACCGTCGGGACTCACATCCAGGTTCATCCAGGTGCCTTCCGTGGTGGTAAAAGAAAGTTTTTCAGAAGGACCGGGAGGCTCGGTGACGTCCCAATCTTTTTCATTCTGTGCAAACAGAGGGAGCGAAATCAGTAGTGAAAGCGCAATCAGTACAAGTTTTCTCATGGCCGGTTGGTTTTGGTGAATAACACGTTTCACGCTTCAAGGTTGTTTGTTATCTCAACCGCTAAATGCGTTAGTGGATTTTTTTAGATGTTAAAGAATAAAAGCCACAGTTGAAGCAGCTTTTTCAAATTTTTAAATAAGTACCAAAAGGGAATTGCCGATGTCTTCTGGTAATAGCACTGCCTTTCATTTATGAAAAAGGTGCTTATGTCCCATTATATCCACCATTGGTAAATTCAAAAATGACCATTGGTGGTTTAAAAATTCACCATTGGTGGATTAAAATTTCACCATTGGTGAAATGCTGTAAGCGTACGTACCTTTCTCTACAACTCTAAGCAGGGATCTCCAAAGAGCTGCGTGTATACCTGAACTTGGGTGTGACCGATATGGGGTACCCTTTGCTTTGATAGAAGAAGTTATTGCTTCTTAAACTGCTCAATAAAACTCTTGGTGTAATCCGACAACACCAGCCGGCCGCTGATTTCCGCCCGTTCCTTCAGCAGAGTATCCCAGTGGCCGGTGTCTCTCCAGAGTATCTGCTTCAGTTCTTTCATGGCCTCGGGGCTGCTTTGAGCGAGCTTGCCGGCCAGTCGGTCAACCTCCTCATCCAGAACATCCGGAGTATCCAGTACCCTTGAGTACAGGCCTTTGGCGTGCGCCCAGCCCGCATCATACCAACTGGTGGCATCGATAGACAGGGTACTGAACGCCGAGGGGCCAATTTTACGCTGTACGGCGGGCCCCACTACAAAAGGTCCGATACCCAAAGCCAGCTCACTGAGCTTTATCGCGGCCGATTTGTGAGCAAAGGTGTAGTCGCCCGCCGCGGCAATACCCACGCCTCCTCCCACGGTTTTGCCCTGTACTCGTACCACGATCAGCTTCGGGCATGTTCGCATGACGTTCAGTACCAGGGCAAAACCCATGAAGAAGCGTTTGCCCTCATCAAAGGTGGATATAGCTCTGAGTTCATCAAAAGAGGCCCCGGCACAAAAGGCGCCATCTCCTTTACTTTTCAGGACGATGACACGAGCCTCCGAATCCTGCCCCGCTTTCGCAATAGCTTCCGCCAGCTCCCGCAGGAGCGTTCCCGGCAGAGAATTCCCCTTTGGGTGGTGAAAGGTGATGGTGGAGATGTAGTTATCTGTTTCTGAAGTGATGGAACCGTTGTCGGGCATGGTGAATTAGTTTAGGTTGGTTTTCTCCCCTCCCCGGGAGGGGCCGGGGGTGGGTTCTGCACGGAGTGCTGCATCACCCACTGTTCGATGACTCGCAGCACATTATCCATATCCTTTCGGACTTCCTGTTCAGAGAAGCGAAGAAACTCAATCCCAAACGACTCCAGTTTTTCCTGCCGGTCGTGGTCATAGGTATATTTTCCGTCATGGCTTTGCCCATCGATTTCAATAGCCAGTTTTAGTTCGGCGCAGTAGAAATCGACGATATAATTATCCATAGGCTTCTGGCGGTCAAAATCATAGCCGAGCATGTGTTTACCCCGCAGGTACTTCCACAGCAGTTTCTCGGCCAGCGTACCGTGCTTGCGCAGGTAACGGGCCCGCTCGACAAGTTTAGGATTGTAGGGAATAATATCGAGTTTTTTCTTTGCCATGGTGAACCCACCCCTTGTTCCCCTCCCTGGGAGGGGAGACTCGTTGTTAAGGTTGTTTATCCTTTTCCTCAAAAAATATCCATCTCCAACACTTCCCTCCTCTTAACCAACGTCAAGATAGTATAATCGGCC